>JBQTHR010000054.1:0-14729 GCA_052389675.1 Actinomycetota bacterium | reverse complement strand
GGACGCCCGAAGAGGCACTCGACTGCGCCTGCGGGCTCTACCTCAACGACCCCTCGGCATGGGCACCATGAACCCTCGGGAACGCCCAGCCAGAATGCGCGTGCCCAAAACCGAGACACTGCACTAGAGACCGAAATTCTCACCATGATGGGACCACCTGGTTCTCAGTAATGGGACCACCTCTCCAAATCCGGAGAGCTACCGAAACCAACTGCTACTTAGCACCTAGAGCAATGGGCTGGAGGTGCTGGATGGCGTTTCGGGAGGTGTCCGTGTACGAGATTCGAGAGGTGCTCCGGCGTGGCTGACCGGCCGGGGATTCAGAGCAATTGCGCTGGTGGGTCCGGTCGATCGCAAGGCGGTGCGCCGCTACATCGAGGCAGCGATGACCCTCGGGCTGACTCAGCAGTCCCAACCCGACCAGATCACCGATGAACTCGTCGGTCAGATCGTTGAGATGGTGCGCCCGGCCCGGCCAAACGGCAAGGGCACGATGTGGGAGCTGATCGAGGCCAACCGCAATGTCGTCAAGGCTTGGCTCGATGACGACCTGCAGGTGACCAAGGTTCAGGACCTGCTGGAGCGCAAGACCGGAGTCAGGATCCCCTACAGCACCCTTCACCGCTCCTGTGGCCAGGAGTTTGGCTCCGGGACCCGCCGCTCGACGGTCCGCGTTGATGACTGCGAGCCGGGATCCGAGTTGCAGGTCGACTTCGGGAGGATGGGGTTGATCTACGACCCCGAAACCCAGCGCATGCGGATGGCCTGGGCGCTTATCTTCACCCCGGTCTACTCCCGGTACTCCTACGCCTGGCTCAGCTTCCGCCAGACCCTTGAGGCGGTGATCCAGGGGTTCGAGGCCGCGTGGCAGTTCTACCGGGGCGCATTCAAGGTGGTGGTCCCGGACAACTTGAAGGCTGTCGTCATTGAGGCCGACTCCACCAACCCCACGCTCAACCCCGCCTTCTTGGAGTACGCCCAGTCCCGGGGTTCGTGGTGGACCCGGCCCGGGTGCGCAGCCCCTGGGTCGGCGGCCCGGGTGACGGCTCGGTAGGGCACGAAGGCTCCCCAAACTGCCGGAGGCCCCACTGGTTCGGGCTACCCGGTGCCTGCGCCGATGCTCAGCGAAGCCAAGACTTGCTCGACTACCTCAGCCAGCGCCTTCGGCTCGGTATAAGAAAAGCCCATGGCGTAGGCGTCCGGGCCATCCATGTCCACCGCAGTCCCTGGTCTCGGAGATGGCCAAGTCCTTGGATGAGTTGGTGGAGGCGTGTCGCTTGAAAGCCGGTTAGGAGGTCGTCCCCAAGATGACGTGGTGATCCTTCTTACACCACTTGACGGGACGTGGCCGGCAATGGATAAATGGCAATCGATAAAGGAGACAGAACCGATGAGCGAACGCAACAGCTACAGTCCCGGCGAGTTTTGCTGGGTGGATCTGGCGGCACCCGACGTCGATTCGGCAGTCGCATTCTACGGCGATTTGATGGGATGGCAGGCGCGTTCGGCAGGACCGATGGAGGAGACCGGCGGCTACGGCTTCTTCGAAGTTAGCGGCAAGATGGTTGCGGGGTACGGTCCCACCCAAAACGAGTTCCAACCACCTGCTTGGGCCGGCTACGTTGCAGTTGAGGATGCCGACGTGACCGCCGCAAAAGTGGCAGACGCCGGAGGGACGGTGGTGGTGCCCCCGATGGACCTTCCCCAGGATTCCGGACGGATGCTGGTGTTTCAGGATCCGGAGGGTGCCTTCATCAGCGCACTCAAACTCAACACCCTCACCGGGGCGGGACTGGTAAATGAAGTGGGTACCTGGACCTGGAATCAGTTGGGCACACGGGACACCGAGGGGGCGAAGGCGTTTTACGGATCGGTCTTTGGATGGACGGCCGCTCTGGATACGCAAAGCAACCCCGAAGATCCCCCTTACCTGATGTGGCACGTCGACGGACAACGCTGGGAGGAAGGCTTGGCTGGAATGATGGAGATGGACGCCAACCTCCCGTCCGAGATTCCTGCCCACTGGCTGGTGTACTTCGCCGTCCCGGGTGCCCAGGAAGCTGTGGACAAAACGGTTGCAGCCGGCGGGCAGGTTACCTTACCGCCCACGAAAATTTCGGTGGGGACGATAGCGGTGCTAACAGACCCGCAGGGGGCCGCGTTTGCGGTCCTTGAGCCCGACTTCCCGGAGAGCCGCTAGGACCGCCGGTAAGACCGGTTATACTCATTAGGTGAAAGTCGCCATATCCTTGCCGGACAAACTGTTTGCTGAAGCCGATCTTGCTGCGGAGCGGCTGGGTATGAGCAGGTCTGGGTTGTATACACAAGCCCTGAGCCAGTTCTTGGCTAAACTTGACCCGGACCCGGTCACGCAACGCTTGGATGAGTTGGCCGACGAAGGGTCGAGTGCCGACTGGAGCGGAGCTGGCGCCGGGCGCCTGCTGATCGAGCAAGGAAGTTGGGATTGGTAAAGCGCGGCGAGCTTTGGTGGGTGGACTTTGGCCAGCCGGCAGGATCAGCGCCCGGGTACCGCCGCCCTGCGGCAATCGTGTCGTCGGATCGCTTCAATCGGTCACGGATAGGCACGGTGGTGGTCGCCGCTATCACCTCGAACCTGAGGCTCTCGCAAGCTCCGGGCAATGTAAGCCTGGAAGCCGATTCTTGCGGCCTTCCGAAAGAATCTGTTGTCAACATCAGCCAACTGCTCACCATAGACCGGGGGTTGCTCGAGGAACGAATCGGCACCATGGCACCCGGCCAAGAGCGCTTGGTGGACTCAGGCTTGCGGCTGGTCCTGGACCTCTGAACCCGGACCGGCAGCCGCCGAGCACCTGCCCGCTGCGGCCCCCCGGCTTGATCGTCTGGAATCTAAGGAGTGGCAGCCGCTGTGTAAGTCAACTTTATGGACAAGGCGTCGGCGACCGCTTCGATCCCGGCTGCGGCGATCTCCCAATCACCCGGCCCATCGTCCAGGTGTACGAAGGTCAGGTCGGTTATTCCGATGAACCCCCAGAGCACCCGCAGGTGCGGCTCGGCAAAGTTGAGATGATCCAGAGTGCCTCCGGGATGAAACTGCCGCTCACTCACTGATAAACAGACCACGCACGGCTTGCCGATCAGAAGCGGTTCATACGGTTCGGGGGCGTCCGGGTGAAACTCGAAGGTACGCCCGATCCTGATGATCTGGTCGAAGTAGGCCTTTAGTTGAGCGGGCAGGCCGAAGTTGTAAATCGGGGCGCCCAAGATGATGGCATCGGCATGGTCGACCTCCTCCACCAGTGCTTCACTTTCTTCCAGGACCTCGTCGGCTGCAGTGGTGCGTACGTCGGCAAAGGCCGCCGCAATCCAGGATTCATTAACCGGAGAAGGCGCTCTCACTCCTACATCTCGCTCGACAACCCGGACTGCACCAAGACCGGCGCTGACTCGATGGGCAAGATGGGCGGTCGCCCTGCGGGTAACCGAGCGCGCAACCCTTCCGCTGGAGTTAATGACGAGCAACGTCTTCATGGAACCGACGATAGGGCCCCGCGCTCCCCGCCATCCAGACAAAACAATGTGAGCCGCTCACAACAATGTGACCGCCTACCGTCGCGAGGTGCCCTTCTTGCCGTGATGCTCCAGATAGGCGTTGCCCCAGGTTTCGAGTTGCTCCATGGCCGAGGAAAGTTTCGAACCCATTTCGGTCAAGCAGTACTCGACCCGAACCGGCGCCTCGGTGTGAACGGTGCGGACGATGACGCCGTCTCGCTCCAACTGCTGCAATTGTTTGGCGAGCGCCTGAGACGAGATCTCCAAAAGCGCCGCCTGCAACTCCGAAAAGCGCCGGGGCTCCTGCCTGAGCTCGAATAACAGCGACGGCTTCCAGCGACCCTTCAAAACGTCGAGGCACGCGCGCACGGCGCACTCCACCTGAAGCGAGTCCAGATTGACTTCACGCACTACGCTCGCCAATACCCTAGTACGAATGATCTGTTCGACTATAGCCGCAGCCACCAGTCGGCGCGGATGCCCAATCCGCCGGGCTAAGTCTCGGCGGCCCCCAAGATCATGCCGGCGCCGGCGGTGGCATTGGTGGCTTCGTCGATCAGGATGAAGCTCCCGGTGCGCCGGTTGCGCCCATACCGGTCAAACGAAAGCGGCACGGTGGCGCGCAAGCGCACTCTTCCCAACTCGTTCAACTCCAAACGATCCACCCCGTGGTGCTCCAAAGTGTTCACGTCCAGCCGGTAAGAGATCTCCTTAATTATCGCCCTCACGCTCTGGGTGGTGTGCTTGATGGTGAAGCGGTCCCCCGGGCGCACCGGCCGCGCCTCGCTCATCCAGCACACCATGGCTTCCACATCCTGGCCCGCCTCGGGAGGATGCGCGGCGCTCACGATCATCGATCCCCGGCTTACGTCAATGTCTTGCTCCAACTGCATGGTCACCGACATATGAGGGAACGCCTCGGCCAACGGCCCGTCCATAGTGTCGATTGAGCGGATCCGGGTACGCCGGCCAGAGGGCAGAACCAGCACCTCCTCTCCCGGCCGGAAGACCCCGCCGGCAACCATCCCGGCATAGCCGCGGTAGTCGTGGTGCTCTTGGGTCATTGGACGGATAACGTACTGGACCGGGAAGCGGCCGTCGCTCAGCTCCCAGTCGGGTGCCACGTGCACGCTCTCCAACAAATCCAGTAGCGACTGACCCTGGTACCAGGGCATATTCTCCGAACGGGACACCACATTGTCTCCGTTGAGCGCGGATATCGGTATGAAGCCGATGTCGCCGGTGTCCAGGTTTGCGGCGAACTGCTTGAATTCCTCCCGGATCGAATCGAATACCTCCTCGCGGTATTCGACCAGATCCATCTTGTTGACGCACAGGACCAGGAAAGGGACCCGCAGCAGAGTGGCCAGGATGGCATGGCGCCGGCTCTGCTCCTGGATCCCCTTGCGGGCGTCAACCAGGATCAGTGCCAGGTCGGCGGTCGACGCCCCGGTGACCATATTGCGGGTGTACTGAACGTGCCCCGGGGTGTCGGCGATAATGAATTTGCGCTTGGGCGTGGCGAAGTAGCGGTAGGCGACATCTATCGTTATCCCCTGCTCCCGTTCCGCCCGCAACCCGTCGGTGAGCAGTGCCAGGTTGGTGTAACCCTCGCCCCGGTCAATCGAAACCTGCTCAACGGCGCTCCACTGATCCTCGAAGATCTGCTTGGAGTCGAACAGCAGCCGCCCGATAAGCGTGCTCTTGCCATCGTCAACCGACCCCGCAGTGGCAAAGCGCAGAAGCTCCAACTTAGAAGTAGCCCTCTCGCTTGCGGTCTTCCATCGCTGCCTGGCTGAACTTGTCGTCCACCCGGGTGGCGCCCCGCTCGGTGATCCGGGTAGCGGCCACCTCGCCTATGACCTTGTCCACGGTATCGGCATCGGACTCAACCGCCGCGGTGCACGACGCGTCGCCAACGGTGCGGTAGCGTACCCGGGCGTCGAACACTTCCACACCTGCCGGTGCCGGCGAGACCCGGTGGAGCGCCATCAGCAATCCATTCGACCGGAACACCGCACGGGTGTGGGCGAAGTAGATCGAGGGCAGGTCGATCTGTTCCTCGGCGACATACTGCCAGATGTCCAGTTCGGTCCAGTTGGAGAGCGGGAACACCCGGATGTGCTCGCCCGGCTTGTGCCGGCCGTTGTACAGGCTCCACAGCTCAGGGCGCTGGTTTTTGGGGTCCCACTGGCCGAACTCGTCCCGGAAGCTGTAGACACGCTCCTTGGCACGGGCCTTTTCCTCATCCCGGCGGGCACCGCCGAAGACCGCGTCGAAACGGAACTGCTCGATCGCATCGAGCAAAGTTGTGGTCTGGAGGCGGTTGCGGGAAGCTCCGGGGCGCTCGTCCTCCACCACCCGGCCGGCGTCGATGGACGCCTGCACCGACGCAACGTGCAGCCTTACCCCCAACTCGGCCACTCTGCGGTCCCGGTACTCCAGCACCTCGTCGAAATTGTGCCCGGTATCCACATGCATGAGCGGAAACGGGATCCGCGCCGGATGAAACGCCTTTTGCGCCACCCGAAGCATTACGATCGAGTCCTTGCCGCCGCTGAAAAGAAGAACCGGCCGTTCGAACTCGGCCGCCACCTCCCGCATTATGTGGACGGCCTCCGCCTCCAGCGCACGCAGGTGCGTCATTGTGTAGTTCACCTGGACGGGGCCCCCGGACTAAAAGCTCAGTAGTTGAGCGCAGAACTGATTTTCGCTATTACTCTAGCGTGCGTTAGTAGCTACTCGGCGGCCCCGGGCCGCATAGACTTCTTGAATGATTGAACCTAACGACCACGACCGTTTCCTGCTTCGCCAGCGCTTCAGGTTTGTGGTCAACATCTACGAGTTTTCCCTTCCGCAGGAGCAAGACCGGCCGGGCACGCCATTCCTTTACGTGCGCCAAAAGCCGTTCAAGTTCAAGGAGGACATCAGGTTCTTTGAGGACGCCGAGATGTCCCGTCCCTACATGAAGATCGTCGCCCGGCAGCGCTTCGACCCAAAGGCCCGTTATGACGTAACAATGGCCGACGGCACACCCATAGGCCAGGTCCAGAAGGTCTTCGGCCAGAGCCTGCTTCGGTCCACCTATCTGCTATACGACGCAACCGGCGAGGAAGCGGCCACTATCACCGAGGAGAAATTGTGGGTGGCGCTGTTCCGGCGGGTGGTCGGGCTGGTGCCCGTCGTGGGCGAGTTTGGAAACCTCCTTCCCATCCCTTACCACTTCACCTTCCTGCGGGGAGAGCGGGTGCTCGGCAGCCACCGTCGCCAGTTGTTCAAGCTTCGGGACCACTACCTTTTAGACCTGTCGCCCGACACCGAGCGCAGCCTGGACCGGCGCCTGGTGCTGGCCATCGCGGTCGGCATGGACGCGCTCCAAGCGCGGTGAGCAACCGCTTCTACCAGGGGATCCGGGACAATCAGGGCATTCCCGAGGTCTACGTCCTGGACAGCACCACCCGGCGAACACTGAAGCAGCAGATGGTGCTCTACAGCGACCTGCACTTCGACTGGGGATTTGATAGGGGGCAGGAGCCCAAGGACCTAGCGATCGCCCTGCTGGCCGACGCGCTGGAGGGTGGAGACGATCCCAACGTGGACGCCCTCTACCAACGCTTGGTGGAGGAGACGATCAGCCACCTGCCGGCTCAGGGCTGGCAGATCTCGCAACAGGATCTGGTGCGCTGGGTCTTCGGGAAGATCGACCGGTTGCCGGTGCATCCGCTTCCGCTGGACGCCCTGGGCGGCGGGGTGCCGAGTTACTTTAATTGAGCGGGGTTTCGCCGGCTCAACCTCGCTGAACTCGGCAGACCCTGATCTCCGCGCCGGATTCCTCGCCCGCCTCGGTCAACGCCTCTCCCCCGCAATCACGGTTCCAGATCCATAGCTCGAGCTTGCGGCCGTCGTCACCCAACCAGTCGCCCACCTCCAGGTCCGCCCGCACCTTGCGCCGCATCTCCCTGGCCTGCTCGGTTCCCGCTGCAGGCAACTCCAAAGCGCGCTCCGAACCGTCCTCGAGGACCTCGACCATGGTGTCCAGGATGCGCGCCCACACCGGTTTGCTGAAGGTCATCACCGGCGGTTCCTGCTCCAATTGCTTGGCGGTGCGCTGCCTGACCGCTCGGGCATCCACCGGGAGAGCCAGCTCAGGTAAGTCCCGTGCCCGGCCGATCTGACGCAGGTACTGAGCGAAGGTCAGCGCATTGAACGCCTCGCTCCCATGCGCCTTCCCCCAAGCCACGTCGATAACCTTCGCCAACTCGGCCCAGGAACAGTTGCGTACCCGGGCCAAATCGGGCAGCACGTGGCCCTTGGCGGTGATCGGGTCCGGGGAGAGGTGGACGACATCTATCGCCCGGCCCCCGTAGTTATGGGCACCCAACTGCAGGTACCAGTCTATTTGGGCGTCCCGATGGCTTCCCGGCTCGGACCGCAACTCGAACAACAGCACCCGGTCGGTCCACAACGCGGCGAAGTCCGGCCACCCGTGGCCCCGGTCTTCCGGGCGCTTGAGCAGCTTGTACTCCCAATAGAACTGCTCGGTGGTGTCCCACTTTTCGTCAAACAGGACCTGATCCAAAAGCTTTAGAAAATTAGCCCCGTTGTTAGACAGCCGGCTTGGGTTGTTCCACGGATCGGGCGAACGGCCCAGGAAAAGAAGCGTCAGGATGCGATGGACGTAGGCGTCACGCCCGTGTCTCCACAGACGTAGCCGTTCGGAGACGACGTTCGGGAATTCCGCCATGACCCTGTCAAGCTACACCCGCAGGAGTGCCAAAGCGCGTTATTCGTCCGGGTCGATCGACTCCAAAAGCAGAGCGCCTCGGGCAGCTATCTGCTCCAGCAACGCCGGCGGATCGATCCCCAGCTTCTGAGCGCAATACTCCACCACCGCTACGGAGAAAGCGTGAGCGTTCAACGCCTGGTCAACCGGTTCGGCACTGAGCTGGGCGAAAACCTCGTTAGCGGATTCCAGATCGCCCCGGAAGATGTGAGCCATTCCCGCCGCCATTACCTGGATCGATTCGGCGGTCATACGGTTGGCGCGGGCGCGCTCGGACTCCCCAAGGTTGTCCCAAAGCTCGTCGGACATCTCTCCCCGCCTCACCTCCCGGAGCAACTTGTTTGCAGCAGTGCTTTGAAGAGGTTAGCAGCCGTGGCACAATTGATGCGGGGCGGAAAGGCAACGGTGTTCAGACTCCGAAAATCCGCTTTGGCGTTGCTGGTTCCAGCCCTGTTGCTGGGCGGTTGCGCCGTTGCCCAAGCTCTCCAGAAGCTGGCCGTCCCGGGAGCGCCCCAGGCGGCCCCCACTACGACGGCGGCGGCCACCACCACGGCGGTGCCGGCGCCCAGCATCACCGTTCCCGCTGCCACCACCACGCAGCCGCCCGCGGCCACAACTACCGTGTCGGCCGCAGCCCCCGTTGCATCCACCGCCACCACGGCTCCCGCGCCGTTCCCGCCGACCGAATCTGCCGCAGCCCCCGCGGCGCCGGCGCCCCCACCGGCCGTCCGGAGCATCCCACATCGAAGCGTGGCCGACAATGCATGGACACCCTTCGCCACGGCCGGCGGGATCACGCTGCTGCATCCCTCCAACCGCGTGGAGCGGGTAGCCTTCCACGAATCCAATCACGACGGCGCCCGGCAGATGGAGGTGTTGCCATCGGCAATTGATCCTTCAATCCTGGAGTCCCGCCAGCGGGGCACCGGATCCATGACCGCAGCAGACATCGTGGTGCAGCCGAAGATCCAGATCCGCGCTCCGGTAACCGGGACGGTCAAGCGGGGCGGATCCTACGTGCTGTACTGCGACAACCGCGACTTCTTCGTGGTCATCGAACCCGACGACCGTCCGGGTTGGGAAGTAAAGGTGCTGCACCTGACCGGAATCGAGGTCAAGGCGGGCGACCGGGTAAGCGCGGGCGAGACGATCATCGCCCCCGGCCCGCGCATCCTTCCCTTCGAGTCCCAGGTGGACGAAATCTCCGCTGCCGGGGTCGCCTGGCCCCACGTCCATATCGAGGTGGTCGATCCCTCGATCAAGGACCGCCCATCTCCCGGCGGCGGGTGTTAGGGTTCCGAGGATCGGGCGCGGCGGTCTTGGAGCCGGTCCAGGAGCCACTCGGCCACTTCGGCGGCGGCCGGATCCTTCCGAAGCGAGCAAAAGACCAAGGGCTTGTTGCCCCGCCGGGCGACCGCGTCCCGGCGCATAACCTCCAAATCGGCACCCACCATTGGTGCCAGGTCGACCTTATTAATCACCAGCAGGTCGCTTCGGGTGGTGCTCGGGCCCCCTTTGCGCGGGACCTTGTCACCGCCTGAAACGTCAAGCACGAAAATCTGCAAATCGACCAGGCCGTAGCTGAAGGTGGCGGTCAGGTTGTCACCTCCGCTCTCCACCAGCACCATATCGAGCGGGCTCAGCCGGGCCTCCAGTTCTTCAACCGCCTCCAGATTGGCTGATATGTCGTCCCGGATGGCGGTGTGGGGGCAGCACCCGGTCTCCACAGCGACGATCCGCTCCGCATCCAGCACTCCGGCGGCCCGGAGGAAGTCGGCATCTTCGGTGGTGTAGATATCGTTGGTGACCACCCCAATGTTCAGCCGCCCGGACAGCGTACGGCATAGCGCAGCTACTAAGGCGGTCTTGCCGCTGCCCACAGGTCCTCCGATACCAACCCGCAACGCCCGTTCGCCTGCCATCTCGCTCCCTGCCCGGTTGATGCCAAAGTGAATCACACCGCCGGAACAAACTTGTAAACCGCCGGGAACCGATCGGTACGATAATTCGTCCTAACTCCATGAAAACCTTCGCTTTAACTCTCGTGCTTGTTCTATCCGCCGCCTGCTCGGAAGACGGCCCGCCCGGTCCGCCGGAGGGCTCGGTACCGCTCACCATCGATTCGTTAGGAGCCGGCGACGTGATCGTCAGGATCAGCGCAGGCGGAGGCTTCGTGCCTGTGGAGGTGAACCTGGCGGGGCTTCCCCAGCTGACGCTCTACGGCGACGGCCGGCTGATTGTCCAAGGACCGATGATCGCAATTTTTCCCGCACCCGCTCTGCCGAACCTCTTGGTCCGCCGGATCCAGCCGGCGGGCGTTAACGCCATCCTCGAAGCTGCCCGCACCGCCGGGCTGACCGGCCGGAACCGCAACTTCGACCAGGCATCGTCGAAAGTCACCGACCTGCCGACCACCGAGTTCGTGGTGGCAACCGATGCAGGCACGCACACAACTTCGATTTACGGGATCGACTTCGTGCAAGAGGTGGAACTGTCTCAAGACGAGCGGGAGGCGGTCAACCGGCTGCTGGAGTTTCGCGAACTGCTCACCGGCCTGGAGACATTCCTACCCGAGGGCTCGTTGGGGCCGGAGAGCACCTTCGACTCTGAGGAAATCAGGGTTTACGTAACCGAGCAAGTGATCCTGCCGGCCGAAGGCGATCAACCTACCGGCGATGAGCTGCCCCAGGAACCGGTCGCCTGGCCACTGGCCACGCCGCTGGCTGCCTTTGGGCAGCCGACGCAGCCGGAAGGATACCGATGCGGGACGGTTCAAGGGGAGGAACTCAACCAGTTTTTAAAGGTGGCCCGCAGCGCCAACCAACTGACCCCATGGACCAGCCAGGCCAGCAGCTTCGTGTTGGTGGTGCGCCCGCTCCTGCCCGACGAGTCGGGCTGCCCTTCCATACAGGGGTGAGTTACTGAGGGCTAATGTCCTTATCCCCCGACGGCGAAAATGCTCCTGCGGTCATCGTCGATCAGTTGGTCAAGCTCTACCCCCCCATCCGCTGCTTTAGCCTTTGATGTTCCGGCCGCTCATCGGCCGGCATGACAAAGAAATAGTCCCGGTCGAACAACGCCATCCGGTCGCCGACCACCGGTACGTCCGGATCGAATTCTTTTCCGCCGTGCGCCATCCCAGCGGAATCCATGCCTGTCGCAGGCTCACTCCGAGCGCTTCGCGGCAAGCGACGGCGGCCGCTTACGGCCCCTAAGGACGGCTATCGCTCGACGTCCCCGCCTGCGGCAATCTCCTCGTCGGTGTGCAGCAGCCCGTCAAGCTCCCGGCACAGTTGCTGGAACTTCGGCTCGTGAATGAGCGATGCCGGCCGGTCAACGAACGGGACGGCGATCTGCGCCATCACCCGGCCCGGCCGGTTGGAGATTACATAGATCCGCTGCGAAAGCAGTACCGCCTCCTCCACGCTATGGGTCACCATCAGAATCGTCGTATTCAGCTTCGACCAAACCGACAGCAGGAACTGCTGCATCGCCCTGCGGGTCTGGGCGTCCAGGGCGCCGAACGGCTCGTCGAGCAGCAAGATCTCCGGCTCGGTCGCCAGCGCCCGGGCGATGGCAGTGCGCTGCTTCATCCCCCCGGACAGCTCTTTGGGGAGGGCCCCGGCAAAACCTGTAAGGCCGACGACATCGAGGTAGTGGGCTACTCGCTCCTTGACCTGCGCCCGGGACAGGCCCTTAAGCTCCAGTCCGAAGGCAACGTTTTGTTCCACGGTGCGCCATGGGTAGAGCGAGTAGCCTTGAAACACCAGTCCCCTATCAACCCCTGGCCCGGTGACCGCCCGCCCGTCGATCAACACCTCTCCGGAGCTAGCACTCTCCAAACCTGCGACGATCATCAATAAAGTTGACTTGCCGCACCCCGAAGGGCCGACCAGGCAAACCAATTCGCCCCGCTCGACATGAATATCGACCTCCTGAAGTGCCCTAACCGGCTTCCTGCCGCCGGTGAAGTCCTTGTAAACGGCCACCGCCCGGAGCTTTGGCACACGGCCATCGGGGACCCCGGCGGTGGGCTGGCTCACGGCCGGGCTCACGGCTGGGCCCACGGCGACGCAAGGTTGCGCACCAGCCGGAACAAAAGATCCACGGTCACGCCCAGCACGCCGATTACCACCAGGACCGCAAAGATCTGGTCAGTCTGCAAGAAGCGTTGCGCCCGGATTATGCGATAGCCCAGACCCTCAGTGGCCGCGATCAGCTCGGCCACCACCACCAGATTCCAGGTGGCTGCCAGGTTCACCCGCATCGCATCGAGCAGCCCGGGTAGGGCGTGTGGGAAGATCACCTTACGCATCACCACACTTCGCCCGGCCCCCAGCGTGTAGCTGGCATCGATCAGGTTCTTGGGTACCAGCGCAGCGGCGTCCGCGCTCATCAGCGTGTTGAAAAAGACGGTGCCAAAGACCAGCAGGGCGATTTTGGGTGCCTCACCCAACCCCAGCCAGATCAAAAACAACGGGATGAACGCGGGTGCGGGCATGTAGCGCACCAGCCCGATCATCGGCTCGAAGAATGCCTTGATAGACGGGAAGCTCCCCATCGCCAGCCCCAGGGGGACGGACAGAGCGACGGTGAGCGCGAATCCGATTCCCACCCGCGTGACGGTGGCTGAAATGTCTGACCAGAGCACGCCTTGATCGGCCAACTCCAAGCCGCCCCGGAATGTGGCTGCCGGGCTGGGAAGAAACAGCGGGTTGATCAGACCACCGGCTGATACCAGCCCCCACACCGCGAAGGGCACCAGGATCGACAGCAATGCGATTGGTGCGCGCATGCGGTCCGGGATCTGCTCCCGGAGCCGGAAAAGGCCCTGGCGGGGGTTGCGGGGTAGGGGCTGGAGCCTCAGTTCCCGGTTCGCCGGGCCCGACACCTCCACCGGCTGGGCTTTAGGACCTTCCGGCGTACTTCTTGACGAAGGTGTCGTCCAGAAGGCCGGTTAGATCGGGGGCCGAATCAACCAGCCCCCCGGCCACCAAGAAGTCGCTGATTCGTTTGGCCGCAAAGTCCAGGTGGGTCATATCGGAGCCCGGCTGGAACGCCTTGAGGTTATCCTCGACCGAGAAGATCGTGGTGCCGGCGTCATAGCTCAAATACTCCTCGGGCGTGACGCCTGCCTTGCTCGCCATGATTGCAACCGCCTCATCCCGGTTGGCAGCAATGAAGTCGAGCGTCTTGAACCAAACGTCAACCAGTTTCTGCACGTCGCCCGGCCGCGATTGAACGAACTGTTCGGCGAACACTATGTGGTCGGGAATTGCCCCGGGGAAATCCTTTGAGCTGAACAGCACCCGGGAACCTTCCAACTCAAGCGCCTTGGAAGTGAACGGGGCGAACGCTCCGACCGCATCAAGTTGTCCGGCGGCGAAGGCGGAGGCGGCCGCGTCGGTCAGCAAGGGTTGGATTTCGACATCGTCGTTGGACAGACCCTCCTTCTCCAGACCAAGCAAAAGCAGGAAATGGTCTACCAGACCCTCCTCAACCCCGATCTTCTTGCCCTTGAGCTCAGCGATGCTGTTAATGCCCGGCCTCACGATGATCTGGTCGTTGCCGGTGGAGTTGTCGTTGACCAGCACGATCCGTTGCCGGGCGCCGGCGGCGATCGCCGGGATGGTGTCACCGAGAGTCTGGGCGTTGGCATCCAGCTGACCGGCGGTGAGGGCGTTGAGCGAATCGGTGTAGCTCTCGAAGTAGATGAGCTCGACCTGCTGGCCCTCCGCCTCAAACAGCCCCTTCTCCAAGGCGACCTGGAGCGGAAACCAGCCCGGCCATGCGCTGAAACCGATCCTCATAGGGGCATTTGGCGACGTACCCGAGCCGCCGCCTGAATCGCCCGCCGGGCTGCACGCTACGAGAGCGCCGGCCAAGAGCAGCAGCACAGCCGCAATCTTGCGGGTCTTCAAGTTTGCATCACGGCTGGGTGTTCTCTTGCCCGGCCGGCGCAGCACGAACGAAATCTGGTGGGACTTCATGTCGCTCTGGTGGGAAGGTGGCCGGCCCGCACCAGGCAGCCGAGCACATCGCAAACCACCCTGGTGCCCACCAGGGAGGTGATGTCTGAAGAATCATACGGGGGGGAACATTCGACGATCTCAATGCCGGCCAGCGGACGGCGAGCAACGATCTGGATGAACTTAAGGACTTCTCGGGGCAGGAAGCCGCCGGGCTCGGGCCAGCCGGTGCCCGGAACAAACGCCGCGTCCAGGCAGTCGACATCAAAGGACAGCCACACCGCCTCGGCCCCGTCCCACGCCACTTCCAGAGCCTTCTGTACGTGTCCCACCGAGTGGTGGAATTTCGATCCGGGCATGTGGGAACTATTGGTAGCTGGATCCCAATACTCCTAACCCCGGAGGGCTCCCCAAAGTGGCTTAGTGGGCCGTAAAGCAGCCGGTTT
>JBQTHR010000053.1:0-3694 GCA_052389675.1 Actinomycetota bacterium | reverse complement strand
GCCGGTAGGCGGGGTCGTACTCGAAGCTGGTCCGGGCGCCTCCCGGCTCGATCACCGCGCTGGGCAGGTTGACCCCGTTGTACTCGTAGCTCACCGCTCCGCCCGAGTCGGTGATCGAGGTCAGGTTTCCCACCCCGTCGAAGAACGAGGTGAAGGTCACCCCGCCGACCGTCTTGGAGGTCGGGCGGTTGAGCCGGTCGTACCCGTAGGTCACGGTCTCCACCAGGTCGAGCAGCCCCGGGCCGGCCCGGTTGTCGGTGCGGGTCAGTCTCCCGCCGCCGTCGTAGAGGTTAACGATCGAGGAGCCCCCGGCGAACTCGATCCTGGTCAGCCGATCCAGTGGGTCATAGGTGTAGATCGTGGCCTGCCCCTTGGCGTCGGTAACCTTGGTCACCCGGCTGAGGCTGTCGTACTCGAAGGACTGATTGCCCACCCCGAGCGGCTTGCGGATCCGCTGCAGATCGCCGTTGGCGAAGTGGTCGAAGAAGGTCTCGTTGCCCACCCCGTCGGTGGTCTTGGAGACCGTCCCGTTGGGGTTGTACTCGAAGCTCAGCTGATTCTCGGTCGGAAGCTGGCTGGTCACCGACTTGCGGTTCCCCGAGGCGAAGTAATCGAAGCTCAAGCTGGTGCTCTGAGCGTTGGTGAAGGTCTTGGGGTAGAAGACATGGGCCGGATCGTAGGTGAACGACTCGGCGGCCTGGGTGGGCCGCGCCACCTTGGTGAGGTTGTTGCGGCCGTCTAGAGGGAATAGTTCAAGCATCACTCCCGGATTTGAAGCGGGCGTTCCAGTATGGCCAGGGCACTAGCCGCCTGGGGCACCGCCGCCGACGGCCGCAAGCAGCTGTTGCATCTGGCGGTGGGTAACAAGGAGTCTGAAGCCTGCTGGACCGAGTTCCTGCGCAACATGGTCGGCCGCGGCCTGAAAACCCCGATCTCGGTCACCGCCGACGGAGCGCCCGGGCTGATCAACGCCATCAACCAGATGTTCCCCTCCAGTCTCAGGATCAGGTGCTGGTACCACAAGATGGGCAACATCAACTCCAAGCTGCCGGAAGAGGCCAAGCCCGAGGTGCTGGCTCACGTGAGAGCGGTACGCGACGCTCCCACCTACGAGGCTGGCCAGCTGGCTGCGGCCGGGGTACTGGAGCGGTACGGGGAGCTCTACCCCTCGGCGATGCGCTGCTTCGCCGACGATCTGGAGGCCTGCCTCAATCACCTACGGATCCCGGTCCGCCACCGGATCCATGTCCGTACCACCAACTTGCTGGAGAGAAGCTTCGTGGAAGAGCGCCGGCGGACCAAAGTCATCCCCCGGCTGCTCGACGAGCGCAGCGCCATGAAGCTGGACTTCGCTACCCTCATCCGCTGCCCGGAGCGCTGGCAGCGGATCTCGGTCAACGAGTTGGAACGCCAACAGCTTCGGCTGCTCAGGCGTGAGCTCGGTTTGGATCCACCCCCATCAGAGGGTGATCGACCTCAGGCCGGAAGAAACGCAGCATGAGAGTATGACCCGGTTCGGGATCGCGGCTCCTGCGCCCTCTGAAGGCCTGGGATTTCAGGCCTTAGCGGGCAAGGGCTCATTCCACCACGAAACAGCGCCTCAGGCCGCCGAGTTTTTACAGGAGATCCAGGACTTGACCGTCCGAACCAAGACGACTGGGCTCGCCTTTCCCGCCTTATTGACCAGTTCATCCCTGAGAGAGAAGCCCAGGACGTCAGCGCGATGAGCCGCAGAGCCAAACGCAACGTAGTGCAATCTGCCACCCATTCGGTGGCCTTGCATCCTTCGCGCGGTAGGGCGGTGAGTCAGAGTCAGGAGCGTTAAACTTCCAAGACTCCCTTTCAACCTGAGACACGCGCCTTAACCTGATCGAGCAAAGCAATGGGACCACAACGAGGAACTTCAACGTTTAACGAGCGGTCATCGCCTAAGACGCTTGCTTCCGAAGTAGCAGTCCTTATGCTTTCTGGTGCCTTGATGGCTCTACTAGCTCTAACTACCGAACGTCCTGAACGTGGCGTTCTCTGGACGGTAGCGGGAATGGTCCTCGGTGGTGTGATCGGTGTGGCTTGCCGGCGGCCTTCCCTAAGCCGTTCAAAGCGCCTGATACTCGTACCGGCTCTCATAGGCATCGTTATTGGCAACTATGCCTACTGGAATCGTCAGTCGCAGACCTGGGGAATGTTCATGCTGGGCTTCTTTTTTGTATTGATGCCCGCCACCTTGTTCTTCCGAGCGAAAGAACCTAACACTGACCACGTTAAGCAGATTAGCGTGGGTTGATCTGGGGAAGCGCGCTCTTTGGCCCGAAGAAGTAGCAGATATTGCGCCGCCGCTTCGGATTCCGCCGCCAGCCACCGAAATCGCTGGTCGGCCGCGGGCAACTTGTGACGCATTCTTCTTGGGAGAATACGTGTCTTTTTTCGGGGCAACGCGATTTTAGCTGTCATAGCTTCGTACCAAGAACTACAAGTTTCCTGACCGGAACTATTCCCTACGGTTAGCCCTACTCCTGAGGAACCCAGCTATAGGTCCAGCTACGAGAACCGTAATCACGACCATTCCGAGTGTTTTGGACGCGGCGGGGTCCGTACTTCCGACCATCGACGTTATAGCGAAACTCGTCGCCAAAAGAAGCGCGAATAAGAATCCCCACAACCATGGATGTCGCGCCTGGAAGCGTTGATAACGACCTTGACTTTTGGGCATCAGATTCTCCTCAACTCAAAGGCGGAGCATCGAGGATAGGACAGCGGTAAATACCTCCAACGATTCTTAAGCAGGCGGCGTCCTTGGTGAAATCGACGACCGCATCGCGCACATCAGACATTTGGGGTTTGCGGCGTTCGCCGACTATGATGACGCTTTTCGTTACTGCGGAACCAACGGCGACGCAGGCAACGGTCGCTGGTCCTGACAAGGTTGCGAAGGTGCCTGCCGTAACGGCCGCCCAGCAGCCGAATCCGGCAAACGTCCCTAAGCCCCAAGCGGTGTACTCGTACCAAGTATGTGAGGACACGTCTCGCCAAAACTTCTTGGCGGCTTTCTTGATGCCGTCGACTATCTTTAGGCCCGAGGAGTCGACGAAGTTGACCGGGTTGCTCCCCGCATACGCGTAACTGTTGGCATCCATCCCGGACGGATCCGGCTGGGTCCAGCGACCGGTCACAGGGTCGTAGTAACGGGCGCCGAACTTGTAGTAGCCGCTGAAGGCGTCCTTGAACCCCCCGGCGTACTGCCAGGGGTTGGCCACCGCCTCGGTGGTCCCGACCAGGTAGTTGCCGTAGGGATCGTAGAAATACCGGTTGACCGGGTTTCCCGAGGCATCGGTGAGCGCCACCACCGAGCCCAGCCGGTCGAACAGGTAGAAGTAGGCCCCCGAGCCGTTGCGCAGGCTCACCAGACCGCCGTCCGGGTCACGGACATAGTTCGTCGTCGACAAAAGCCCCGAGGAGTGGATCGCTAGTCCCAAAGGACCGTTCTTGAAGCTCGAGCCCCCGGCGCTGGTTCGCTCGGCCTGCCCCACCCCGAGGTAGCTCATGCTGGTGGTGGGCGAGAGCGCCCCTCCGGCCTTGAAGCTGGTGGTCTGGTCCTTGGAGTTGTAGCTCAGCACCCGGCCGTCGCTCTGCCCGGTCAGGTTGCCGTTGGGGTCGTACTGAAAAGTGGTCGCCCCGCTCGGCGCCGAGCCGCACG
>JBQTHR010000052.1:0-11534 GCA_052389675.1 Actinomycetota bacterium | reverse complement strand
GACCAAAACGGTGAGTTGCTCAGGCATCTGACCGTCGACCCGACTCGCAATTATCAGGGCTTGGACCTAGAGTGTCCACGATGACTCGCGACATGTGTCCGCGATGTCTCGCGACAACGCAGTGGTGGGCGTACGAGGATTTGAACCTCGGACCTCTTCCGTGTCAAGGAAGCGCTCTCCCCCTGAGCTATACGCCCGCTGCTCCTATTCTGACGGCAGTTAGCTTCGCCGTCAGGCGAGCTTCTCCTCCGACTTGAGCCGGGTGGCTTTGAGGATCGAATAGCCCAGCCACACGAGTGCCAACCCGAAGACCTTCATACCCAGATGCAAGCCGGCGCCCAGGACCACACCCGGCCCCCAGCCGAACCGGCGATCACCGGCGAAAGCGCCTACCAGATCCAGCAACACCCCGGCTGGCAACGCCACCATCATCAGCAGCACCGGCCCTCGGGCCAGGGTTCCAGCCGCCAGAGTGGCCGCTCCGAACAGTGCCAGACCACCCGCCAAGAGCGTGAACCCCAGGGTGAACAGGGAGATTCCGTTTTGCAGCCGGGTGTTGAGCACCATGTCGTTGTAGGCGACGAACAGGAACATCACCGCCGTCAATGCACAACCGGCTACCGCCATGAGCATGCCTATCCGGCCCAGTTTGCCGTCCTTGCCGGACTGGGCAACCCGCAGACCCCCGAGCGCCACCGCCACCAGGACCAGGCTGATCGGCAGCAGCAGGTACGGGTCGTTGCCCCTGGTGAGCTCGCGGATGAGAACCGGAGCGATAACTGCTACCCCGGCAAGAACGCCGACTGTGCCACCGCGGCCGGTTGGGTCCACGGAGGGGCGACGAACATCAGGGCCGTCTTCGCTCGCCGGCGGGCTTTTGAGCCAACTGGGCTTCTTAGGCTTGTTCTCCTGCTCCATGGACTGCCGGCTCCTTTCCCGAGCTTCTGGCGCAGCGCCTCGCGCCGAATCGACAAGGTTCTCCGGTGATCCTATAACCACCCGGCGCCGCCACCGGGATTGGCCGGGTGACGGGCCTGCCGGGCACCACTTGGGCGCCGCTACGACTCCCCGGGCACCACCGTGGCCGAGCTTGAGCTGTGACCCTGCACTCCGCTGGGCGTGCCCACCAGATGGGCGACGATGATCAGCCTCTGCCGGGCCGAAAACTTCGGGTGGCAGGTGGTCAAAGTCAGCCGGGCGTCGCCGAAGTTGTTGGTAACCTCCACCGACTCAGGCGTGACGATCTTGCTCTCGCTCACCCGGTACTTCACCGGTCCCGAGCGGTTGTAGACGACAATTTCATCGCCAGAGTTCAGCTCATCCAGCCGGCTAAAGGGTGCCCCATAAGTGGTGCGGTGACCGGAGATTACCAGGTTACCAAGCTGGCCCGGCATGGCGGTGCCCGGCATGCGGCCCGGACCTTTCTTCAGATCCTCAACCTCCACCCCTTCTACAACCACCTGGTTGATGCCGATCTTCGGGATCTCGATCAGCGCTATCCCCTGGCCCAGATCCGGAGCGTCTTCCACCACCTGGCTGGTCCATTCTGACTGCAACTGGTCCGCCAGGGCCTCCTGCTGCCGGCCGGTAACGATATTGGTGCCGACCAATTGGTAGGCGACGAACAGCAAGATGAGTGATCCGACGCTGACGAAAGTCCGGCCGACAAAGCCCAGGATTGTCAGCTTCTGCTTCTGCCTTTGCTTTTGACGCCGGGCCTCTTCTTGGTGGGCCTTCGGAGGCAGGGCAGTTGGCGCGTCCTGCGGCTCCTCCCAGACCAGTAAGGGGCCGAGCGGTAGCCCGCTGTCCAGCGCGGCCAGCAGCCGGGCAAGGGCCAGTTCGGGGTCCACGCCTGATTCGTCGATGCTAAGAAGCGCCTCCGCATTCTCATGATCGGCCCGCACCCGAGCGGAGGTAACCCGGCATACCGGGCAGGACTCCAGGTGCTCGCGGTCACGCTCGCCCATAGTCTCCCGCTCGTCGTGCAAGCGGCGCATGGTTCCTTCGGTTAGATGGCTCATCGTTGCACCTCCTGACGCAGCTTGACCTCGGCCCTGCGTAGCATCGTCCCGATCTGGCCGGCCTTGACGCCCAGCGCCTCTGCCACCTCGGCATAACTTAATCCGCTGTAACGCAACGCCAAAACCGCGGCGCTGCGGGCGGGCAGGCGGCCCATGGCCTCCCGGACCACCTGGCGATCCACCTGCCGTTCGGCCAACCCGTCGGTGGACTGCTCGGCCCCGTCGGCGTGGTCTGCTTCTCGGCGCTGCCTCCGGCGATTGCCTCGCAGCTTGTTGAGTGCAGCGTGCCAAGCTGCCCGGTGTAGCCAGGCCGGTGCGAAGTCCTGGGCCGCCGGCGGCTTCAGGTGGTAGGCGAGGAAAACCTCCTGGGCTACGTCCTCCGCCTCGGCGCGACTACAGAGCACTCGCTGAGCAATGCTCACGACGCGCTGGTACTCGGCCAGAAACAATGTATCGAACGCGTCGGACATACTTTCAGGCCTGCCGTGGGTCTTCGGCCCTGCAAGATACAGCCGAACCGTCTCCATACCAATTAAGCACCGCCGAGGCCCACTTTTGTGACATACACCGGCCGGGTACGCCGAATCACCTGCGCTTGCGGCCGATGGGACCAAACTCGAGGCGGCGAGCAGAATTGAACTGCTGTACACGGTTTTGCAGACCGTTGGATGGCCACTCTCCCACGCCGCCAAGGGACCCGTAAGCGTCCGGGCGCCTCAAACAGGTTATCTCAACTGCGGGCAATGCCCTGCCGATCTCACACCGCCTCCTTGGAGGCCTGCCGCGCTGCGGCGGCAGCAGCAACCCGGCTCAACAAGCCCAACTGCTGCAGTTCCGACTGGCGAAAGCTCGGACCCTTACGCCGGCCGATCAACACTGCGTTGTATGCGTCGGAAAGCGGGGCGGCGGCCAGTTCGAACTTGCCCTGGCCGTCCCGGGACGCCGGGCCCATGGTCCATGACGCCGGCATCCAAGCAGCCGGGAGCAGTTTGGTCGGCCCGTGCAGAGGCATCCAGGGCGCCTCGACATCACTCAGCGAGGGCGCACCCAAGCCGGAACCCAGAACCTCAAGGCCAGAACTGCACCTTTTGAGCACGATGCACCAGTCTGAGCGCAGCGCTTCGGGCAGCCGTTCGATGAGTGTGGTGATCACCGGTTCGGTGGCCTCGGTCAGGGCGGCGGCCAACTCAAGCGGCGACATGTAGTCCTGGAACGCCTCCAGCGGCCGCAGTTCCTCCACCACCAGCCCAGGGACCGAGTCCATAGCCAGCCTGAGCGCCTCTTGCATACCCTCCGGCGCCTCAACCACCAGATCGTCGACGGCCACGCCGCCGCTCTCCACGATGTCCAGGGTGAGGATGTTTGCCCCGCCCTTGCCGAATGCCGTGGCGACGGCCCCGAGCGTACCGGGCCGGTCGGGTAAGGAGATGCGGATCGCAAATAGCATCTCGGCTAACTCCGTTCGCCGATGGGCGAGGGCCAAGGTTCAGCCAGGCTTGCGTTCCGACCAAATGTTGTCGCGAATGTAAAGCCAGGCCACCCAGCCCGCCCAGATTAGCGAAAAGACCTTGATCAACTTACCCACGCAACCTCCCGACTCGGTTCACGAACCGACCACGTCAACGTCTCTGGTCACTTCCTCAGGAACACGCCGAGTCTCTACCATGAGATCCAGAAGTTGAAATGTTAGCGGGTAAAGGTGGTGGCGGATAGGTTCCAACCGCTGGCGGACCGCGTCGCTGGCCTCGCCAGGTACAAAACCACCCAGAGGAAGCGCCACGTTCCAAGCGATACAGTAGGCGGCATCCCAGGCCACGTCGCAAGCAATCTCCGCGGCGGCATCCCGGGCGGCGTAGCGCTTTCCGCAAACCGCCGCGTTGAGGGCCGACCGGTTGCCATAGTCCGTGGTCTTGCGCACAGCCGCCTTAACGCCGTTGCCCACCGACTCCCAGGTCTTTGGGCTGACCTCCGCCCACGCCTTTTCCCCTGCCTCGGTCCAAGCTGCCGCGCCCTGCTTGGCCTCGGAGTTGACCGCCTTGTGGCCCAGATCCAGCACCTTTTGCACCTTGCGGGCCTGGTCGGCGGACCAGATTGGGTCCTGCATCTCCAGCTCTTCAGCCAGTTCCGGCATTCCTGCGGCACGCAGCCAGGTGGTGGCCTGGACCCGGACCAGCCAATCGGTGCACTGCCAGGATCGGTGGTCCTCCACGTCGTCGGTCAGGATCGATGCAATCACCTTGGGAATGTAGGGCTTGAGATCTTGCCGGTCGTCATCATCTACCAGGTTGTTGAGGTCGCGGGTGAACGCGGCGATCACCGGGCTGACGCTGCGGGGGGCGTCGCTGAACTTCTCGCCGGGGGCAGTGAACGACACCGCCTCCAGGAAGCTCATCCCTACCTCGGGCCGGGAGTGACGTCCGGTCTCCAGGTGCAGCGTGTCCAAATCCAAGTCGCCCACATTCCCTCCCTAGTGGCCCGTCTCTTGAATACCGTGGCATTCGAGCGCCCAGCCATCCCCGATTACTTCGTTGCTTCTGCGGCTCGTACGAACAGTGTGGTAGGCGTCCTCGTCGCACCTCGTACCCGGGGCGTCTTGACGCTCTCGGTGCACGCCCTAGTTGCGAGACGGACCAGGTAGCCGCCGAATGCTCAGCCTAGCAGCGCACGCCATCTATTGGGACTGAGGGCGCTCCGGTAATGCCTTCCGGGCGGACCTTCGCTGTATTAGGATCGGTCGGCAGACAGTTCGGCAGACAGTAAGGAGGACCGTCATGAAACGCCCTACCGGAAGAGTCGCCGGAATCACCATCGGGTGCCTTCTGACCGTCGCGGCCGGGGCCCCGGCCGCCTTCGCCCAGACCAACTGCAAGGTGGTGGAGGGCCCGGGCTTTTTCTCCCGGGCTTGCGGTGATTTCGCCTCGGTCTCCGCAGGGCCCGGACAAGCAACCTCCTCCACATCCACCGTCCCACTGCCCGAACAGACCTTTTCCCCTGTGGTCGCCGCCACTCCTTTGGCTCCGCCCCCGGCGCCTGAACTGACCGGGATTGCGCCACCGCCTCCCACCCCAGCCCGGACGGGCGGGTTGGGTGGCCTGATCGGCGGGCTCTTGCGCCTGCTCGGGCTGGGCTAGAAGCTAGAGCCGGACTGATGCCTTGCCTGATCGGCGGGCTCCTGCGCCTGCTCGGGCTGGGCTAGAAGCTAGAGCCGGACTGAGGCCCTGCCTGATCGGCTGAGCTTGCGTCTACCCAGGACACCGGGGCACCCTTGCCGGCGATCAGCACCAGCGCCTCCCCCAGCGCTCCTTCGGCGGCCAGCTTGAGCACCCGGCTGCGCTCTGCCATAAGCGAGATCGAATGTTCATGCCGGCCGTCATCGTTGGCCCGGCCAGCCGCCCGGAACAGCTCCTGGCATACCTGGGCCAGGCCCAGGGAGAGCAGCCAGGGACCCTGGTTGACAACCGGGACCGGGGAAAAGCCCACCCATTCCAGTGATCGGCTGAGCGCGGTGAAGTTAACGTCGGCTGTGATATCCACCAACCCGGGCAGGCTCAGCGGGTCCATCCCCGATCCGGCCGGGCCGAAGGTGGCGATGGTGCCGGTGGAGTTTTGCTGCCAGATGTCGGGTTCTTCATCGCCATAGTCGACGATTAGAATGTAGCCCCGATCCAGCGCCGCCGAGGCGTCCAAGCACCACTGCTCCACGTCCAGGCAGACCGCGCACCGGTCGCCCGGGTTCATGTGTGCTCCGGCCAGATCGGCCGTTTTGGCCAGAGCGGGGTCGGACAGCGGAAACAGAAGGTCTACCAGCCTTGAGCCTTTCAGGCCTATGTGCACCTCATGCAGCTCCGAGGCGTCGCCCATCTCCAGCAGATGAACCGGGAAGTTGTCCAGGACCTCGTGAGCTAGCACGCAACCCACACGGGGCGGCAGCCCTGCCAGCGGCCATACCCACTCCGCTCGCCGGGCGAAGCCGCCCAGGCGCCGGCGTTGAAGCTGCTGGATGTCCTGGAACCGTTCCACGAAGCGCCAGCGGAGCGCTTGTGCCATGGGCCCGGCCCCCGCCAGCGCCGAAGCCGCCAGGTCTGCCTGGCCGGCGCCGACTTCGGTCACAGTGAACTCATCCGGGCGTCCCATGGCCTCCCACATCCGCTTGAACTCGTTGCCCACCAAGCGGCCGAACCACGGAGTCAGCGAGGGGGAGGTGGCGTAGTGGGCTCCGTCGCCCGGTACGTTGCCCGAATAGTAGCCGTGCTGGGCGTGATACAAGACGGTGTGCATGTACTCGGCGAAGGTTACCGGTCCACCAGAGGCTATCCGGGTGGCCAGAACCTCCAGCAACGGGGTGCTTTGCTCTCCGGAGGGTGCCGGGCGCTGTTTCACGGACCGGCGGTTTCAGCAACCGGCGACGACTCGGCTACCAACGTGGCAAACGCCTCCAGTGTTTGCCGGGCGGTCGCGTCGTCCTCAGCCTCCACCAGGACCCACACCACCGACTCGGTCCCACTCGCCCGGAGCACCACCCGGCCGTCCGGCCCGAGCTGCCGGGAGCGCTCGGCCGCCCGGCCATTAAGCCCTGCAACAACCTGCGCCGGGGGGACCGCGACAGGCACCTTGCGGGAGACTTGGGGCATCGGGCGGAAGGCGGCGGCAGCCAGCTCGGATAGTGGGCGCCCGGTGCGGCGCATTACATCCAGCACCTGCAAAGCGCTCAAGAGCCCATCGCCCGTGGGCGAGAGTCCGGGGAAGACCAGATGCCCGGATTGCTCTCCGCCGATTGCTCCACCGGTACGCCGGAGCTCGCGGACGACGCTTATATCGCCCACCGAGGTAACCACTACCTCGATCCCCCGCTCCCGCAACGAACGAAACAGCCCCGGGTTGCTCCATTCGGTTACGACAACAACGTCGCCGGTCAGCAGTCCCCGCTCCTGGTAGCTGCCGGCAATCAAGGCGATCATGGCGTCGCCATCCACCACCTCCGCCCGCTCGTCCACTGCGATCAAGCGGTCGGCGTCGCCGTCGAAAGCGAACCCCACGTCCAGTCCCCCGCTGCGCACCAGGTCCTGGAGAAGCGCCGGGTGGGTAGCTCCTCGGTGATGGTTGATCATCTCCCCTCGCAGATCGTCGTAAACGATGGAAGTGCGCGCACCCAGCCGCTGGAATACTCCCGGTACGGTGGCCCCGGCGGCCCCGGAGGCGCAGTCCAATCCGATGTGCAGGCCCTCCCCTACCCCCGGATGGGTGCCCGCCAGCCAGTCCAGATAGCCGGCGCACAGCTGCACACCGTCGTACACCATCCCGAGGATCGGCTCAGCGGTTGGGCTCTGCGCCACAACCGCTCCCAAGCCCCCAGAAAGCGCATCCTCGATTGCCGCCTGCTGAGCCGGGTCGAACTTGGAGCCGGCCGGTGTGAACAATTTCAAACCGTTGTGCTCGGCCGGGTTGTGCGAGGCGGTGATCACCCCGGCAGCCATGCCGTTCTTCCAGGCGATCCAGGCGACTGCCGGAGTAGGCAGAATTCCCAGATCGACCACTCCAGCTCGTTGCGCTACCAGCCCGGCGACGAATGCCCCTTCCATGACCAGCCCGGAGGGACGGGTGTCCCGCCCAACCGCCCATCGGGCTCCGGGCAGGACCCGGGCGGCGGCCTGGCCCAAGGCGAAGTAGGTGTCGGCGAACAGCTCCTTGCCGATAATTCCGCGCACACCGTCAGTTCCGAACTTGACCTTCAAGGCGCTCAGCCCAACTCGTCCAGACGCTGCACCAGCGCCCGGGCGGCCGGCGCATCCGCCACTCCCGCCTGCACGACAGCGCTTCGAATAGCCGAGCGGGCCGGGGTCAACTTGTCCGTCCCGGGGATGAGCGGGCCGAGCAGACCGGTGAGCCAGGAAAGGATCGATCCGGTGGTTTCCCCGGGCGAAGCAAGCTTTCCCAGCAGGACCGGGAAGACTTCCCGGTCGAAGAACTGCTTGCTGGTAACAGAGATCACGTCGGGAAGTTCGATTGCTGCGCCGGTGATCTCTATACCGGCCAAGCCCAATAGGTAGGAGTAGATCTCGCCGCCCATGGCATCGGCGACCGCTTGGGGACCTCCTTCGTGGTCGGGGTGGGTAATCTCGGGATAGGTCTGCACGTAGAACTTAAGCTTGGGCTCGGTGCCCGACGGGCGAATGGTCACCCGGCCCGCCTCCAGAGTAATCACCAGCACGTTGCGGGCCTCCCGGGCGGTCTCCGCCTCAATCGGGCCAAAGCGCTGTTCGTCCCAGCGGTCCTCGGTCGCCAGCACTTTCAGGCCGCCAATGCACTCCGGAGGCGCCTTGCGCAACTCGTCCATGATCCGGCGGATCATCACGAACCCGGCGCTGCCCGACGTAAGGATTGACCGCCCGGCGTCCCCGTACTCGCCCACCACCCGATAGAGTTCGGCCAGATAGTCGACCAACGTGGCCCCCCTCCCGACCAACTCCTCGTGCAGTTTGGCCAGGTAGATAGCCGCCGAGGCGGCGTCCTTATCCCGCATCCGGGGGGTTACCAGGTAGCCGTGACTTTCCTCCGCCCCCAAGCAGAGGAGATCATCCTCGGAAGCACCCGGACCTGCCGCCCGCTCCGCCGCCAGCACTTCCCCACTGATCCACTTGAAGCCGACCAACAGGTGGTCTGTGACCGGCACCCCGGCCAGCTCACCGATGCGCCGCAGGCAGGGCGTGGTGACCAAAGTCTGGACGACCGGGCCCCTCACCAGCGGGCCGAGCGGGTCAAGGAAAAGCCGGTAGCCCAGGATGCAAGCGATCTGGTTGCCGCTCAGATGCACCCACCGGTCGCCGACCTTAACCTCCACTCCCAACCGGTCGGCATCCGGATCGGAGGCGATGACTATGGTCGCGCCCACCTCGCCGGCATGGCGCTTGGCAGGCTTGGTGGCCGCGGGCACCTCCGGGTTGGGAGCCAGAAGCGGGATCTCGGCGAAGGTGCCGTCCGGACCCTCCCGAGGCGGGACCACCACGTCGTAGCCCAGCGAGCCCAGCAGCCGGCCGACGGTGCGCTGCCCACACCCGCACAGCGGCGTGAACAGGATCCGTGTACCTGTGGTGGAGCGAAGCTTGTGACGGTCCGCTCGCTCCAGATACATGCGGTGGTACTCCTCCGTGGTCTCGACCGGGATCGGCACGATGCTTCCGGCTGCAAGCGCCTCCTGGAATTCAACGGTTCTTATCGACGATGCCGACGCCGCGGCATCAGCCAGTTCCTGGTCGTACGGGGGTAGGTACTGGCCGCCGGTGTCGTCATAGACCTTGATGCCGTTGTCGTCAGGCGGATTATGCGACGCAGAAAGGTTGGCACCGCCCTTCGCCCCCAGCTCCCGGATGACGAAGGACAGCTCAGGGGTGGTGAGAAGCGCCGATTCGGCCGCCGGTTCGGGCATGTAGACGGTGAGACCGTTGGCCGCGTAAACCCCGGCGGCCACCCGGCCAAGCGAGCGGGAGGTGGTACCGGCCAGCGGGTTGGCCCACATGAACGCCAGCGCCCCGGCGACGTCGTTGAACTCCCGCACATCGTTAGCCAGCACAACTGCCGGCGCCCCGAGGTGGCCAAACAAGGCGTTGAGAAAATCGGAATGCGCCTGCGCGGTCAAAGCGATGAGGCTGGCGTTCAGGCGGTTCGGCCCGAAACCAACCGTCCCGCGCACGCCGCCGGTGCCAAATGGCAGCCTGCGGTAAAAGCAGTCGTGGAGCAGCGGAATGGGGGCTTTAGCCACGAACTCGGCCAGCGCCTCCCGGTCCACCAGCGGTACGCCGCCCGAAAGCCAGCGCTCAATCTCGGCCAGGGCCGGATCGGCGGTGGCGGGGAATTCTTCAATCATGGTCGCCTTCCGGACGGCAGACAGGGCTTCGTCGGGCAATTCATGCTCCAGGTCGCAGGGGGACGGGGGGATCTCCCCAATAACCTAGTCGGGCGGGCGCCGGTTCGCTTGGACCTGGTCAGTGGCGGCGTGGCCGGCTATCTCCGGAACAGCCGCCGCCCGCTCACTAGCTCGATGGGCCGGCGCTAGGCAAGTCCCAGTGGCACGGGAACCATTGGTTGGGGAGCTCTTCAAAGAAGTTGTATTCGGGGGCCTTGTCTCCCTCTTCGAAGACGCGAGAGTCGTTAGTACCGCGCCTGGTCCAAACGCCTGAACTTGTAAAATGGTCCCCGCTCACAACCGTGTCGGTCCTTGCAATCTGCAACTCGGGAAGCCTGCTCTCCAAAGTTTCAGCGGTCTGGGCGGGCAAACTGCCGAGGAGCGCAATCAGCCGGTCCATCAATGGTGGCAAGTACCAGAGTTCACGCAGCAAGTCTGGCGTAGCATCCGTCGCTTGGTGAGCTGGGACGAAATTGCCGGGATGATCCGAGAAATGCGACACGTAGTAGCCGTCGAACTGGTTGAGTTCCCTACCCTCGGTCGCGAGGCGCCAATCCCTATCTCGGTAAACCACAAACACGTGGGCTAACTGAGCGAAACCTCGGTGATCGTCGACCCGAACAAGGCAGCCTTCCCGAACACCTAAAATGGTCACGAACAGGGATTAACCCATCCACTGGTCCAAAAAGCGGTAATGATTCCCTTGGTACCGTATTTTCCGGCGTAGTTAACCGGACTGAGCACAACTTTCATCGTGCGCTTGGTGCCTCCGGGCGTCTTGTAGTGCTTGGAGTGGCAGTAGAGGCCATCCTTTTGAATCGATCCCGCTTGTAGCAACGCTGCGGCCCAAACCTGCCGGGCAGCAGAGGTTGTCTCGTGGTTCGCTAGCTTGTCAACGACCCGACGGTGGGTAATGTGATCCCACCCAAATCCAGTTGCCAAGTAGAGCCCTTTACGTATCGGTACGTTGCATGCATTGTTGATCCACGTGAAGGTATAAAGGATCTGGGAGTCCGTTCCCGAGATACCGCTCAGCTTCGGGCAACCGCCTCCTTGCGCAGTCACACCATCTTCCTGGCCGGATATAGCGTCGATCAGGGGTACCGGGACAGTCGGGTGAGCGACGTTCTGGCCAACAGCTGAGGGCATGGCCAAACCAAGCGAGAGCAGGACAAGGGCGGTCAAGTAGGGCCAAGAACTACCCGAAATTCCTACAAGGCGATTGCGTTGCGCCAAGTTCCGCTCCTTGCCGCCAGAACGATCAACCTAACATGTGATGCCTGTTTGTTGCATGCAAGTTTTGGACCGTCGGGGCGGCGATCAAATCGTGAAAGGAGTGGGCAACGACGTGCCGCTCCGGCGACTCGCAGCCAGCAGCCTGGCTGCCCCGGTCAGCAGTGGCGAACTCCCGGAACTGCTCACAGATGGCCTCCCGGGCCATGTAGCGGGAGAGACTTAATTGCCGGGGGTCGTCCTCGGCTGCCAGTGAACCGCCCCGGGTTTCATGGAGACTCGGTGGTTTGAGTCACAGCCTCCTCGGCTAAGACGTTTTGACTGTAGTACAGGGCCTCTGCTTCGGACGGCGGGATCATCCCGATCGGCTCCAGCAGCCG
>JBQTHR010000051.1:0-18345 GCA_052389675.1 Actinomycetota bacterium | reverse complement strand
TGAGGCCCGTAGGATCGGAATGAAGCGAGCGCAACAACACCGGCTTGAGGTAAACCGAGGGTGCAGAGGGACCTCAGATGCTGACTAATTCTGCGGAGCTTTGGGACAAAGGTCCTGGCGCAAGCGGATAGGTAACCTCTTTCTGGGCACACTGGTCCTCCTTCGAATGACAACCGGAAGTCGCCATTCAAGAGGACTGGTGTGCCCGCCTTGGTGATCAAGGCGTTACCCGCCGGGGAGATGTCCGGAATCCGCCGGAATCAGTGTCCGGATTCGACCGGAATCAGTGTCCGGAATCCGCCGGAATCAGTGTCCGGATTCGACCGGAATCAGTGTCCGGTTTCGATCGGAATCAGTGTCCGGTTTCGATCGGAATTCGCAGATGGCGGTCCTACAGCCAGTGCACCCTGTCGGCGTAAGCATTATCTGCCGGGTTGGCGCAAAGAAAGCCGTCGAGCGCCGTGACATAGCTCCCAATCGCCCGTCGGCTCCTCGGCATGCTAACGTCCGTGGTGAAGACGATGCCCGAATGTTGGCGACCCTCCACTGCCCAATGCCTCGCAATGACCGTGAAGTCGGCGACGTTGTTGGTTAGCAGTGCACGCAGCTCCTGACGGCACAGCGTTAGAAGCGATACATCGTCCTCAGTCTCCCAGCCCCGCTCCGCCACAGCAATCACGTCGTGACTAACGCCTCGAAGCTCGGTCGCGATTGCGGGCGAGAAGTGGTGGTCGAGCGCGAGCTTCACGCGAGGGCACGTTGCTGGCGCTCCCATCGAGCGCGTTCGTCGCGTTCCATCCTGGCCGCAACGCGCGCATCCTCATCAATCTCATCAGCGAACTCGGCGTAGTAGTCGATGGCGGCGCGAACCAGGCGAGCCGGGATCGCGGGGTAGGAGGCTGCTTCGTCCACATCACCGTCACTGGCTCGTACGGTGGACATCACCTGGTGAACATGAAGCCGAGTGCCCACGACCAATGGCTGGCGCCGGCCGAAGGCGGCTTCGTGGAACCGGATGAACGGATGGCGCTCCAGGCGGACGGCTTCGCCGAGCAGCCGGTCGACCAGCGCGTTTCGGGACTCGCGGCCCACAGCGGCTACAGCGTCCAGCAGCTCAACCGTTCGTTTTGAGAGCCGGAAGGATCGCTGGACCGAGCCGGCCTTATCGCTCATATATCACAGTGCATCCCAAACACCATCAACCTGGCATCCGGCAAGTCCCTGCAAGCTCGAACCTGCTCGATGACCTCCAGCTCCGCCTCCGACGACGGAGACTGACCAGGCCGAGGAAGCGTGCTATGCCCTCGAGTTGCTTTCCCACCGGCGGGTAGCCGAGACCCGGCCCGCCCGGACGGCGAGGCTGCTTACCAGCCATGGTACGTCCCCGAGCGGAGGAGCCTTGCAGGTAAGATGTACATCAGCGGGTACATCCGTTACTGTATTAGCTTATGACGAAGACCGTTCCGGTAAAGGAGCTGCGCCGTGATCTCGGGCCGCTGCTCGACGAGGTGAGGGAGCGTCGTGAGCACATCGTCATTACCCGACACGGTCGACCGGCGGCGGTGATCGTCCCGCACGACGAGTACACGTCCCTGGAGGAGACCGCCGACGTGCTTTCAGACCGGCCTACGATGGCGGCCCTGTACGACGGTCTTGATGCCGATCCCGCCGACGACGTGGCACTCGACGGACTGCGCGCCGAGGTCGCTGCCAAACGCCGTATTGGCTGAGGTTGTCCTTACCCGACCTGCCGCCAACTCCCTGCGCGCACTACCCCCACCCTTGGACGAGGCCGCACTGGATGCGCTCACGCTGCTCGAGTCCGACCCGGAAGCTGGGAGCGAACTGCGTTGGCGACTGCGCGGGGTGTGGTCACTTCGAATAGGCGCTTTCCGGCTGCTGTACACGATTTCTGGGGGCGGCCGGCAAGTGCGCGTGCTGGCGGTGCGGCACCGCTCGGTCGCCTACGACAGCGACCCTCGCTAAAGCCGTGCTGGGGGCCCTGGCACTGGAGCACGCTGAGAGATCGTTTCCCTCGACCGGGACTTTGCCCTTCACCTCGGTTCGGCCCCTCGGTGGCTAACTCCCGTGGCGTGACAGCAGACACCCGAATCGAGTCAGGCGACAGCACCGCCGGCGGTGGAACAAAGCGGCGAGCATACTGGTCAAATCGCCGGCAGAAATCTGCCGGAAGTTACAGTACGATCTGTAGGTGCGCACGACGCTGAAACTGGACGATGCGTTGGTCATCGAGGCCAAGGTGCTGGCAGCCCGCACCGGGCGGACCCTCAGCCGGTTGATCGAGGACGCTTTGAGGCAGCTCCTTGCGCCGCAACGGCGCGAGGTTCGCGCCCCGGTAGTCCTGCCCACCAGCCCCGGGGCACCGCGGGCGGGAGTATCGCTTGACGACAATGCTGCGCTAAGGGATTTTATGGACGCGGCGGGGTGATCCTGTGCGACGTCAACGTACTCGTCTACGCACATAAGGAGGGTTGCCCACACCATAAGGAATGGCGGGCATGGCTGCAGGCGGCACTCGCCGGCGACGACCCGTTCGGCGTAAGCGACCTGGTGTTGACCAGTTTTCTGCGAGTCGTCACCCACCCGAAGATCTTCGACCAGCCAAGCAGTTGGGAGCAGGCGCGAAGCTTCACCGACGCAATCAGGACCTCGCGCAACGCGGTTGCCGTGAACGCGGGGCGCCGGCACTGGGAGCTGTTTCTCAAGCTGGCAGAGGCTGCCGGAGCCCTCGGCAACGCGCTGCCGGATGCCTACCTGGCGGCGCTGGCCATCGAGTCGGGCTGCGAGTGGATGACCGCCGACAAGAGCTTCCTGCGCTACCCGGGGCTTCGCTGGCGCAACCCGTTGACCGACCCTCACGTGCGGGTCAACCCGGTCGTTGCGCCGTGAGGCCTGCGGGTGTCGCATGGTCATTGCAGAACCGCCGACCCTCCGTCGCCTGGCCCATTGATCGGGCAGTACGCGGTTCTAGGATTCCTGCTCACCCGGTAGCCAGGTCGGCGCGGATGTCGGCTTGCGCAAGCCACCAGCAAGGAAGGCCATCCCCCGCCGATGAACTCCGGCGGGTCAGGTCGTCAACCGGGGGGTCTAAGAGCAGTTTGGTCATTACGGCACCTCCGTGGCCGGGTCGCCGTCGAAGGCGGCTACTATCATCGGTTCAAGCCGCTTCAGCACCCACGGCAGACTCAGAACAGTGCGGAACGACAGACCGTCGGCGACCTCGCTGGTTGGAAAGACGACGCGCCCCTGCCGGACCGCCTCCAGGTTCCGGTAGGTCGGCAGGTCCAGGAAGCCGGAGGCCCGCAGCTGGTCGGGGCTGTCGACGACTATGAGGTCCCGGTCGATCAGGTCGAGCCGCTCCGGGCTGATCGCCGCCACGAAAAGGCTCTCGTCGAAGAACTCGTCCAACTCGGCCGGGATCACGAACCCGAGTTGCTCCAGGAAGCTCGTCGCCGGCGTGGCGCCCGGGTACACGCCCAGACGGCCCTGCTCAAACAGGCTCGCCAGCACCGCGGAGGCTCCTTCCCACTCCGGGTGACGGGCGGCGGCCGCTGCGAAATCCCGCTCGACCCCCGCGACCAGCTCCTCGGCCCGTGCTGAGCGCCCGAGTGCACGCCCAATCATACGGGTCTGCTCCTGCCACGGCGTCTCGTACACGGCGAAGTCGGGATGCCCTGCCACGGTTGGGGCAATCCGAGACAGCAGGTCGTACTGCCCCTGCTCCAGGATGCCGCCGAAGATTCCCAGGATCAGGTCGGGTTGCAGCGCAGCGATCGCCTCCACGTTGGGTTCATAACTCTCGAAAGCCTGCGGCGCCGCCCCGGCGGCCGCCTCCTGTGCCCACGGATTGATCACCGTCTCGGAAAACCAAGTCGAGCTCGCCAGCGGTCGCCCGCCGAGCGCAAAGACGGGGTCGTGGTCGTTCAACCCTACGGTGACGATCCGCTTCGGCTCACTGGGCACCTCGGTGCTTCCGTAAGCGTGCTCGATGGTGACCGGGAAGCCGGCTTGCGCCTCCGCTTGGTCACCGACTTCATCGTTAGTGCGGGCGCACCCGGCGAGCAGCAGGGCGGCCAAGCCTCCCGTGATGAACTCCCGGCGGGTCAGGTCGTCAACCGGTGGATCTAACAGCAGTTTGGTCGTTGCGTCACCTCCGTGGTGGGTCGCCGTCGATGGCGGCGGCGAACATGGGAATGAATACTTCAGGGTCACCGAGACCAGGTCTTACTGGAGCCGTCCAGCATGTCGGTCACGAACAAGGGCATAGCCGCGTCCCTTCTTTACGAATCCCCGAACCCCGGATGCGACGCTGATCGATCGACCCTCGGAGTTACGGTCTCAACTTCTTAAGTCGATATAACGCTAATAGATAGGCAGACGTAGCGCAATGGTTAGGCAGTACAAGGAAGCGTTTCCAGTACAGAACGCACGAGCAGCCCAGGGGAGTACCCACGGAGAAGCCGGAATCGGTAAGCGGTCGCTGGGGCCTGGGCGCGCATCCGCAGGGCCTGTGCCACAGCGCTGCCGCCGGCCGGTGGCGGCGAGGCACTCGGGCTCATCGGCGGGGTCGCCGACGGGGACGCCGCAGCGATCACCTCGCTGCTGACTGTGCTCGCCTAGTTGCGGCCGGCCTTAAGCCAGGAGAGCTCGCCCAAACCGTCGTCATCCAAAGACTCATCGAGAATCCGGTGGACTCGGCGTCCTCCTGCCTCAAACCTGGCCGGAGGAGTGTAGGCCAGGCGCAGTACCGTCGGGATGTCCTCCCCCCCTCGGGGCTCCGCCGCAGCTACCGGGGCTAGGCGGCGATAGGCCGGAGTGCGCTGCTTCTGCTGAATGAGAAAGTAAACGTATGCCCCCAGCGATAAGCCGGCGACCATGGCCACCCAGAGCATCGGGCGCATTGTGGGAAGCATCCCGAGGAACAATGTGAAGCAAAGGGTGCCGACCATGGAGCAAAAGACCCGGCGCCTGCGCAACATCGTCATCTTGCGATCGGCCTCATCCTCGGGCGGCCGGGGGGTGAGCACCCAGCGGCCGCCCATACTCGGCTGGATGTGGTTTGAACCCAGTGCTCGCATGCTGCGGCTGAAGGTGCCGACGCTGCCGGTGACAGAGGTGTTCTGACGGGCGCTCAGCAGGACCGGTAGCAGCACTACCGCCCAGAGGACTCCGAGCAAAGCAACCAGAATTCCTGTCACGGCATTACCTCAATCCGCAGCCGGATACAACATGTATGCTCTGGCGCAACATAGCACCGCACATGTTGTGACCAGCGGATATTTGAGCATTTAAATTACATGATTGTAATTTGCTTCTGCCCGCAGTTACGCTCGATGGGGAGCGGGCCTGGAAGTGGGGGCGGCAAGCGGGGGGGACCGGGTTCGGACCGAGTGGAACCGAAATAGGTTGGCTTCGCCGCAACTGATGCCTCCGCCTGGGGAAGTGGTGGAGATCGACGATGCAGTTCGAGCGGGGAAGCGCTGAAATCTCACGGCACCCTATCAACCCGTGGGGTCCGATTGGAAGCCGAATATGGCCAGAGCGCGAACATATTTCCTTCGAAGCGCGAGATTTCTTCGAGGTTGCGAAAACGGGCTCGTTTAGACTCCTCCAGTCCGCAGCGGGTCCACAACTTCTCCACAGACAAGGTGCTTGATTGACCGTTATCCAGCCGGGCAGCCTCCTAGCGGTTGAGGGATCCTGCGACCTGCTCGTGGTCGGCGTGACGCTGGGGAACCGGCTGAGCGCTTCGGCTCAACGGATCGACACCGCCATGGCCGGCGGGCTGGCGGAGCACCTCAGCAGGACTCGTTCCCTGGGCGACGGCGGCGCAATGCCATTCGAGGGCAAGCTCGGGCAGGCGATTATCCTGCCGGCTGGATCAGCAACGGCCGCTCGTGCGTTTATGGTCGTGGGATTGGGCGATCCGGCCAGTATTAGCCATCGTGAGGTGCGCCGGGCTGCCGGTTTGGCCGGGCGCCTGTCGGGACGGTATCCCCGCGTGGTGGTTGACCTCTCTGACGGCGTGGCGGGCGGCGCCCGGGCAGCCGCCGAAGGATTTGAGCTGGGCAGCTACAGCTTCGAGCGCTACCTGTCGGCCGGATCGGTTCGCTCTTCCGAGGTGGTGATTGCCGGGGCCGACAGCGCCGACACAAGCCGGGCGGCGGCCACTGCGGGTGCAGTTTGCTGGGCCCGAGACCTTGTCAACGAGCCCCCGGGCAACCGGGGGCCGGAGGTCTTCGCTACCCTGGTGGGGGCACGGGCGGAAAGTGCCGGTCTGTCTGTAGAGATTCTGGACGAACAGGCGCTGGCGGACCAAGGCATGAACGGAATCTTGAGCGTCGGACGGGGAAGCGCTTCGCCGCCCCGGTTTGTGGTGCTCAGCTATGAACCGGAGGGAGCAACCGGTTTCCTCGGGCTGGTCGGCAAGGGGATCACCTTCGACTCGGGAGGGTTATCGATCAAGACCAGCGAAGGAATGGAGTCTATGAAGCTCGACTGTTCCGGAGCCGCCGCTGCCGCCGCCGCGATCTGCGCCCTGCCGGCACTTGGTCCGAAGGTCAAGGTGGTGGCCGCGCTGGCCGTTGCGGAGAATATGCCCGGCGGCCGGGCGGTCAAGCCGGGCGATGTGATCCGTCACTACGGCGGCCGCACCTCCGAAGTGCTCAACACCGACGCCGAGGGCCGGCTGGTGCTGGCAGATGCGCTCGCCTGGATGGCTGAGCAGCAGCCTGATGCAATGGTGGACCTGGCCACTTTGACCGGCGGGATGGTGGTGGCATTGGGGCGTAAAATGGCTGGCGTCATGTCCACCGGGTCCGAACTAGCTCGCCAGCTGCTGGAGGCTTCCCGGCGGACCGACGAACCATTGTGGGAGATGCCGCTGGTTCAGGAGTACCGCGCTTTGCTCAACAGCCCGGTTGCTGATATCAAGAACATTTCGGGCAGCCGATACGCCTCGCCGATCATCGGCGGGCTTTTCTTGAAGGACTTCGTGGGTGATACCCCGTGGGCCCACCTGGACATCGCCGGCCCCGCCGGGGCGGATAGGGCGGAGCATTACCTGGCGCCCGGAGCCACCGGCTTCGGGACCCGGCTGTTGATCGACTGGATCGAGCATCGTGCCGGCAGGAAGGCAGACTCCGATGGAGATTGACGGACATCCCACCCACGATCTGGTGGATGAGTTGCGCCGCCGGGGCGGCCAACTGCACTTGGGCAACTCGCTCGGGCCGATGAGCTCCGAGGTGGGCGGGGGCCTCAGCATTGAACGGGGCCTTTGGCTATTCTTGCCCGAGAAGGCCTACGACACCGACATCGACGAGCCGCCGCCGCTTGGCTGAGATCGAGAAAGGAATCAGATGACCAAGTGGGAGTACGCATCCGTGCCACTGATCCCGCACGCAGTCAAGGAAATCCTGGACAGCTGGGGAGAGGACGGATGGGAATTGGTGACCGTGTTCAGTCCGCCCGACGCCGGCGGAACGGTGGCCTACATGAAAAGGCCCCGCGGCGAGGTCTAATTGCCTCCCGGACTCTGACCTAACTCCTCTCCCAGCCTCCGCTTTTTCCTCCGACCTTGGAAATCAACTCCACCGCTTCGATCCGGATGCCCTTGTCCACCGCTTTGCACATGTCGTAGACGGTCAGCGCTGCCACTGCCGCGGCGGTCAGCGCCTCCATCTCCACTCCGGTCCGGTCGGCGGTCCGGACATGGGAGACGATGCGAACTCCGGTTGGCTCCAGTGCCAGGTCTACCCTGATGCCGGTGAGTGCCAGCGGGTGGCACAACGGGATCAACTCGGAGGTCTTCTTGGCTGCCATGATCCCGGCGATCTTGGCCACGCCCAGAGCGTCGCCTTTTGCCAGTCCGCCCTTGCGTACGATCTGTAGCGTCTGCGGGGTCATCGCCACGAATGCTCCGGCGGTTGCCTCCCGGACGGTGGCGTCCTTGGCGGACACATCCACCATTGCCGCCTGCCCCTTGTCGTCCACATGCGTCAGTGCATCACCCATTGATGACAGCCTCTCTCAACGTCTCCAGGTAGTTCTTGAACTGCTCCCCGAACTCCGGATGCTCCAGGGCCAGGGCCACGGTAGCCTCCAGATATCCTCTAACGGTGCCGGCATCCCAGCGGCGGCCCCGGTAGATGAATGCGTGCAACCTGCCCTGCCCGGCGAGCACCGCCAGCGCATCGGTCAGCTGGATCTCCCCGCCCGCACCGGGCGTTAGCTGCTCCAGGATTTCCATGACGTCCGGGGTGAGCACGTAGCGGCCGATAATCGCCAGATTAGAGGGGGCTCGGTGCGGCTCGGGCTTTTCCACTACCCCCCTGACTGCGAGGGTGGTGTTGTAAGCCGCACCGGGGTCGATGGCGCCGTAGGAGCCGATAGAGGCGTTGGGCACTTCGGCGACCGCGATCACGCTGGCTCCCAGTTGGTCGGCGGCAGCCGCCATCGTTCCCAGCAGGTCCTGGCCGGGATCGATCAACTCGTCGGGCAGCAAGACCACGAAGGGCTCCCCATCCACCTCCCGCCGCGCCGACCAAACCGCATGCCCCAGTCCCACTGGCTGATCCTGAACTGCCGAGCAGACCTCGGCAATCGAGTTCAGGTTCTGCATCCGGTCCAAAAGGTCGAACCTGCCGGAGGAACTGAGAGCGCTGTCCAGTTTTGGGTTGGGGCTGAAGTGGCTTAGCAGCGCCTCCTTGCCTTGGGAGGTGACGATGCAAACCCGGCAGATCCCCGCCCGTGCAGCCTCCTCCACCCCGTACTGGATGATCGGACGGTCAACCACGGTGACCATTTCTTTGGGGACGGCCTTGGAGGCCGGAAGAAAGCGTGTTCCGAGGCCGGCGGCAGGGATGATTGCGGTGCGCACGGGCATGTCTTTACCCTACTATCGAGCCTAGCGGGGCGTTTGCTCAGCACGAAACGCCACAACCCGGTTCTTGCCCTCCGATTTTGCCCAGTACATCGCGGTATCGGCCGCCTTGAAAACCGACGCCTGGTCCGGTCCCGCCTCCGGGTAGCTGGCAACCCCCACTGAGACTGTTACCTTCAAGGGTTCCGGGACCATCGGTGAGACGAACGGGGTGCCGCCAATGGACTCCCGCACTTTCTCGGCGGCGTTCATTCCTCCGGCCAGGTCAGTTTCTGAGAGCAGCAACTCGAACTCCTCCCCGCCGTAACGGGCGAACATGTCGACGTCTCGTACCGAGGAGCGGATCCGGCTGGCCAGCTCCACCAGCACGAAGTCGCCCACCTGATGGCCGTAGGTGTCATTGAACGACTTGAAGTTGTCGATATCCAGGACCACGAGGGAGAACGGCCGTCCGAAGCGCTCGGCACGGTCCAATTCCTGGGCGAATTGGATTTGGAACCACCGGTGGTTCCAGATGCCGGTGAGCCCGTCCATGATCGCCATGCGCTGGGCCTCCTGGTGAAGCAGGACGTTTTCGATAGCCACTCCGGCCTGGTCGCACAGGGACTGGATGGTCATGAGGTCGGATTCGGTGAAGGGTTTACCAGCGATTTTGTCGTACAGGTTCAACACCGCAAGCACCCGTCCCTGCGAATGCAAGGGCACCGATATCTGGCTAGGGTATTCAGGCTCCGCTTCTGCCCGCTCCACCGGCTGGGGCCCCGGAATTACCAGCGCCTGCCCGGTCTTAGCCACCAGGCCTGCTATGCCTTGACCTACCTCCAAGTTGAAGTTGGGCAGGTCAAGGTTGTAAGCGACCCCCTTGACCAGCCCCCCGCCCCGGCGCAGCAGCAACAGCCCCCGTTCCGCCCCAACCGTCTCCATCCCGGTCTCCAGGGCGATGGCCAGCATCCGGTCCAGGTCGTGGGTGGCTCGCAGCGCTTCGCCGAACCGGGTGTGTGCCCGGCTGAGCGCTTCGCTGTACTCTCGTAACTCGCGGTTCTGGGCATCCAGCCGAATCGCTACCTTTTCCAGCGACTCGGCCAGCCGCCGGTGCGCTTGCGCTCCGCCGGTCACGGGCCGGTCGGGCAGTGACCCGGTGGCTATGGCTTCGGCTCGGTCTGCCAGCTTGCCCAAGTTTACCGAGGCGTCCCGTGTGGCCAGCAGCCGGGCAGCGACGAAGCCTATCAAGAACAGTCCCGCTGCCCAGACCAGCGGAGTTCCCAAGATCGATTCCAACTATCCGGCCTTTGTGGACTGTGCGCTTGTTTGGGGTCTTAGGGAAGATTATGCCGTCTGTATTCACGAACCTTGGCATACTTGTGGCCATGCCTACCTACGAGTATGTCTGCACCGGGTGCCAGAACCGGGTTGAGATCGTCCAGTCCTTCACCGACGCGGCTTTGGAAACCTGCGAACTTTGCGCGGGCCGTCTGCGCAAAATCATCTTTCCGGTGGGCATCCAGTTCAAGGGTTCCGGCTTCTACTCCACCGACCGCAAGGCGAGCCAGCCCATCTCGCGTGTTAAGGAGAAGGACAAGGACAAGGACAGATCGGATGGGAAGGACGGCAAAAAGGATTCAGGACCCTCTGAAGCCAAGGGCGACTCAAAATCCGAAGTCAAGTCAGATTCTCCGGCGGCCGTTGCCACTAAGAAGGCGGTAAGCGAGAAATCTGCCTGAGGCGGGCTTTGGCCCAGGACAAATCTGAGGTTAACCGGCACTAGCCAGCCGCATCCCGGTTGGTTAGGATTTGCTCACTTCCCACGAACCTCGAACCTGGAATCGCGCGAAGGGGGTTGGGATGACTACTTTGGTATTGAATCGTCGCAGAAGTTCCCGCTGGAGCCTGCTGGCCGTTGCGTCTGCCGCTCTTGTCGGCCTTGCCGTTTACTCCTACCTGTCGTGGCTGAGGGCACAGGTACCGATCGCCGGGTCTATGGTGCCGGTGGTGGTGGCGGCTCGGGACATCGATTCGGGAGTTTTGATTGAAAAGTCGATGCTTGCGTTGGCCGATCATCCTGAAAACTACCTTCCCAAGGGGAGCCTTAAGGACTCGGGCGTGCTGGTGGGCAAGGTCTTGTCCGTGCCGGTGCTGGAAGGTGACCCGATCACGGACCGCAAGGTGGGACGAAGCGGCGGGGCGTCTTCGGTGGTTCCGCCCGGGATGCGGGCCTACTCGCTAAGCGCCTCCTCGGTCTCGGGGCTGGCGATCATGCCGCAGTCCGGTGACCGGGTTGACATCCTGGTCACTTTCGCCGGCGACGGTGGCCAGGCGGTCACCGAAACAATCCTGCGCTCGGCAAAGGTGGCAACGCTTAGCCGGGAAGACTCCGGGTCAGGCGGAGTAGCCGGGACACTGGGCGTGGAACAGGGTCGCCGGGGCGGGGTAACGCTGCTGGTAACGCCCGAGCAGGCGGAGGCGCTCGCACAAGCCGAGTCGCTCGGCAAGATCGCAATTGTTGTGGCGCCCAATCTCGTGGAGTCTCCTGCCTGAGGCGGGCACACGGTCAAACCCGGATCACCTCAAGACCCGCAATCTCTACGTAGTGTTGATCTTGGGTGACGACCGGCACCCCTAGAGCGAGGGCAGTTGCTGCAATCCAGGAATCGTTGACGGGCATACGTTGGGCTTGCTGCCGCAGGATCAGTCTCAGCTTGGCCCAGGCGCCGGCCACGGCCTCATCAATGGGAATGGGATCAAGAGCCAGGGCATGCTCCAGGGTAGTAAGCCGCCGGTCGCGGACCTCTACAGTGTCGGCCGCCAGCACGCCTGCGCGTAGCTCCCCGATTGTTATCACCGACACTGCAACCTCGAGGGGCAAGGCGTTTTTGTGGATCGGTCTGCCGGATTCGCTTGCGATGAAGATGCTGGTGTCGGCCAACCCTCGGTTCAAGTTCACTCGATGTCGTCGGTGGTATCCGGCGCAAGTTCATACAAGACCTGCCTGAGTTCGGAATCGGCTTGGAAGGACAAAACCGCGCTAAAGAATTGGTCGCGGTTCATCCATTTCAAACGTCGCCCTAAGGGCTGGAGCAGCGCTACGGGCCTGCCGTCAACGGTTATGGTGACCTGTTCGCCTGCCTCAACCCGGTTGAGCAGGGATCTGGTGTGGTTGCGCAACTCACGGGAGGCGACTTCCGTCATGCTACAACCGTAGCACATCGTGCCCATGCTGTAAGGCCAGAGCCGCCAAGGACTGTTAGCGGATTATGGCCGGGTCACTGGTGGGGGCAACCGAGGGCGACGATGTGTTCTCGGGGACGGGAGAGGCCTCCGGGGACGGCGAGCCGTCCGGCGCGGGGGAGGCCTCCGGAGACGGCGAGCCCTCCAGTGAGGCGCTTGGCTGAGGCGAAGGCACTGGAGACGCGGTTGCCCGGATCTGCCGGACTCCCAAGGTCACCTGCTTCAAGGTCTGTTCGTTGTCCTCGAACCTGTCCTGAAGGCTCCAGGCGGCCACTTTGAGGAAGTTGTCGTCGGTCTCCACGAAGGTGTAGAGGTAAATGACGTCCACACCGTCAGCCTTGCCGTCCACTTGGTACTGGACTGCGCTCGATCCGCCGACGCTCAGCGTCTCCGGCTGGCCTACCCGGGGTTCATCCAGCGACTCCTGGAGCCTTTCCACCTCGGTGGCGGCAAACGAAGCCAGAGGCGTTCCTTCGAACGGTGCCTTCGGGTCCACGATGAACACCGCGTAAGCCTCGTCAGATCGGTTGGCGGCTTGCAGGACCGCCACGTCGTTGAGGTTGCTCACCTGACGCCATGAGCCGGGGATGTTCATCTCGAAAGCGCCGTTGGCGCTGATGAGCGTCTTTTCCTCCTGGTCTGGGTCGGTTCCCAGCCCCGGGATACGGCCGGCTATATCGCTGTTGCACCCGCCGGTGAACAAGCACGTAGCAAGCAGTAGCAGCAGCCGCGCCTGCGCCCGCCGTCGATAGGGATCCATGGCCCAATCCTATCGGCTGCGCCGACAACCGGGCACCCAATGAAAATCATCAAAACTGATGAGAACTATAAGAAAAGCTGATCTATAATCGGCAGCGACGCTTATCGGCGGTCCCGGTCCGGGACTGAGTAGACAGGAGGATGTGAATGACGCTTAATTACAGCTGCGCCGCAGCAGGAGCGGACTCGTGCGGCTTCAAGACCACCGCCGCCAACAAGAACGATCTTGCCAGGCAGCTTGCCGAGCACCTGAAGAGCCACAACGTGATGACCCCGACTCAGACCGTCGTCAGTTATCTGATCAAAGTCGCCGAGGACACCGGGAACCTGACGAAATCCGGCTGATTCCGGAGCCCTAACGGCATAAAGGAGGCCCCCGCAGCGGGGGCCTCCTTTATGCCTGCACCCGCCGGCAAGCGCCACCCCGTCAGAACGCTACATAATCCGTACTATCAGTTTCCGACGGGAGGGGTGTCTCGGTGGCCCTATTAACCATTCCAGCTTTGAAGGGATTCGTGAAGCTGGTCGATGAAGGCAGCTTCTCCGCTGCCGCCAAACGCCTTGGCGTCACCCAGCCGGCTATCAGCGCCCAGATCCGCACTCTGGAGGAGCACTTCGGCACCAAGCTGATCATGCGCTCCGGCCGCACCTGGATCCCCACCGCCGCCGGCGAACAGCTCTACCAGCACGCCGGCGAGCTGAACGCGGTGGCCGAGCGGCTGGAGGAGTCGATGATGAGCTTCGGCACCCTTCCCGCCGGGCGGCTAAACGTTGGTGCCAGCACCGTTCCGGGTGAATTCCTCCTACCCAAGATCCTGGGAAACTTCTGCGAGAAGTACCCGGCGATCCGGGTGTGCGTCCAGGTGAGTGACTCCGCCCAAGCCGTTGAGCAATTGTTGCTGCGCCGGGTGGACCTGGCAGTGATCGGCGCAGCCATCGCGATGGACAAGCTCGAGTTGGTGCCGTTCGCCACCGACGACCTGGTGCTCATTGCTTCGTCCGACAATCCTCTGGCGGAGGGCAAGGTGGTTCAGCGGGACGATCTGGTGTTCCAGACCTGGGTGCTGCGGGAGCGGGGATCGGGCACCCGTAGCATGGTGTCCGAAGCCATGGCGGCGGTCGGGCTGGACCCGGAGAACCTGGCAGTGGCGTTGGAGTTGGGAACAACGGAGGCGGTAAAGCTGGCGGTGCGCTCCGGGGCAGGGCTCTCGTTCGTCTCCTCCTACGCATTGGAGCCCAACGAGCTGACGGAAACCGGCGGGCTGAGGATCCTCACGGTGCCCGGCCTTAAGGCCCAGCGCACGCTCTACCTGGCGCTGGAGCGGGGGCGCAGCCGGCGTAACTCGGTTGAGGCGCTGTTCGAGTACCTGAGCGCCAAGGAGGTCAAGGCGCAGCTCAAGGCGTTGCGGGCGGTGCACCGGGGGTGAATTCGGGCAAGCGCACCGGGGCGGTCGGCTGGATAGGATCATCGTGCCGCAAGTCGGGGGCTGCCGGGCAAGAGGGGAAAGGGGTTTAGATGAGAGCGAAGCGAACGGCCTTGATCGCATTGGCGGCGTGCTTGAGTTTGTGGGCCTCCGGGTGCACCCAGGACAATCCGGTTATCGAAGGACCGGTTCCGACCACCGTTCCGGCACCGCCCGCCCAGGTAACGGACGAATTCACGGTTCCGGCTGCTCCGGCCCCGGAGGTTATCGCCACTTCGTCGCCCGGTTCATAGGCCCGATCATGAACTCCACCGATGAACCGGTTGATGCTCAACCGTTGGTGGTGGTGGACAAAGTCGACAAGTCGTTCGGGTCGCTGAAGGCGCTGGACGGAGTGGACTTAAGCGTTGAGCGGGGGGAGGTGGTGGTGGTGATCGGTCCCTCAGGGTCGGGCAAGTCGACCCTGTGCCGGTGCATCAACCGCCTGGAAACCATTGACTCGGGGCGGATTCTCATCGATGGCAAACCCCTGCCGGAGGAGGGTAAAGAGCTTGCTCGGATGAGGGCGGACGTGGGGATGGTGTTCCAATCATTCAACTTGTTCGCCCATAAAACCGTGCTGCAAAACGTCATCCTGGGACCGATCAAAGTGCGTAAGCTGCCCAAGCAGGAGGCGGTGGAGCGGGCGAGGAAGTTGCTGGATCGGGTGGGGATAGCCGACAAGGCGGATCGCTACCCGGCGGAGTTGTCGGGCGGCCAGCAGCAGCGGGCGGCCATCGCCCGAGCGCTGGCCATGGAACCCAAGCTAATGCTGTTCGACGAGCCGACCTCTGCGCTCGATCCCGAGATGATCAAGGAGGTGCTGGACGTGATGGTCACCCTTGCCGGGGAGGGGACCACGATGATCGTGGTAAGCCACGAGATGGGATTCGCCCGATCGGCCGCCGGCCGGGTGGTCTTTATGGACGCCGGCCGGATCCTGGAGGCGAGCCCCCCGGAGCAGTTCTTCTTAGCGCCCCGAACTGATCGGGCGCGCGACTTTCTGTCCAAGATCTTGGCCCACTAAGGAGGATCTATGCGCGCAACAAGTAAAGTCTTGCTGGCCCTGCTGATGGCAATGGCAATGGTCGCCGGAGCGTGTGGCGACGGCGGATTGGAGCCAGAGGGCGACACCGAAGCCAGTCCTGTTGAGGAAGCGGACGGATCCAAACCGGTCCCCACTTTCGAGGCCGGCACCACCATGGCAGCGCTGCAGCAGAAGGGTTCGATCGTCGTAGGCACCAAGTTCGACCAGCCGCTGTTCGGCCAGAAGAACCCGATCACTGAAGCCATTGAGGGCTTCGATGTGGAGATCGCCAAGATAGTGGCGCAGGGGATCTTCGGCGGGACGCTGGAGGAGGCGGTTGCCAAGATCCAGTTCGTGGAGACCGTCTCCCGGGTGAGGGAGCCCAACATCCAGCAGGGCACGGTCGATTTCGTGGTGGCCACCTACACCATCAACGACACCCGAAAGCAGATCGTCGACTTTGCCGGGCCGTATTACGTTGCCGGCCAGGACATCATGGTTAAGTCAGACGATGACTCCATCAGTGGCGTCCAGGATCTGAACGGCAAGAAGGTCTGCTCGGTACAAGGGTCTACCTCCATCTCCAACGTGGTGGCCCAAGCTCCCCAGTCAGACGTGTCGATCAGTTTCGACACCTACTCCAAGTGCGCCGAGGCGCTCACCGACGGCCGGGTACAGGCGGTCACGACGGACGACACCATCCTGGTCGGACTGATCAAAGAGGAGGGTCAGAACTTCAAGCTGGTGGATAACCCGTTCACCACCGAGCCTTACGGGATCGGCCTTCCCCTGGGCGACGACGCCTTCCGTACCTTCCTGAACGACCTGCTCGAGCGCAGTTACCAGGATGGCAGTTGGGCGGCTGCTTTCGAGCGGACCGTCGGTACCGCAGGGATTGCCACTCCCGAGCCCCCGGCGGTGGACAGGTATCAGTCTGCGTCGCCCGCCGGCCCGGCGGCGACAGCTTCGCCCTCGTAACAGGGACCGGGTGCCCGGTTGGCCGAGCCGCAGCGGCATGGTTGACCGGGCGCTCAAGTCCTTGAGTGTCCTCAGGAAGCGGGTTCCGTGGAGCTAGTTCTTCAGAATCTGGACCTGCTGCTTGGCGGCATGCGCACCACGGCGGCGCTGGCGGTCGCCAGCTTTGCTGTGGCGCTGGTTATAGGGATCGCCGTGGCGGCGTTCCGGGTCAGCCCGGTGCCGCCGCTGCAGGCGGTCGGGACAACCTATGTGGAGACCATCCGCAACATCCCGCCGTTGGTCCTGCTGGTCTTCTTCTACTTCGGCCTGACCAAGATTGGCATCTTGTACTCGGAGTTCGTCACCGCGGTGATCGTGATGGGCGGGTACACCGGAGCTTTTGTGGGCGAGGCGGTGCGCTCGGGTGTGAACACTGTCGCCCGCGGCCAGGCTGAGGCGGCCCGGGCGGTCGGGCTGACCTTCTCCCAGTCGTTCGGGCTGGTCATTTTGCCGCAGGCGTTGCGCTCGGTCGTACCGGCGATCGGTAGCTTGTGGAGTGCGCTGTTGCGAAACGTGTCGCTCGCCTCCGTTATCGCCGTGCACGAGTTGGCCTGGGTCAGCGACCGGCTGATCGCCGATACCGGCCGTGCGTTCGAGGTCCTTGCGGTCACGGCCATCGCCTACCTGGCAATGACGCTGCCCTCCGGCTATGTGTTCGGGGTCATCGAACGGAAGACGGCGATCAAACGATGAGCGCGGTGATGCTGGGAGATGCGCTGGGACCGCGGGGCAAGCGCCGGGTAGCGTGGTTATCGGCTCTGGCGGGGGCCGCTATCGTTTGGGCGCTTTGGGTGGCCTTCGGGCGGCTGGCGGAGGCCGGGCAGTTCGAGCGGGAGAAATGGGAGCTGTTCACCCGTCCCGAAGTGATCCAGTTCTACTTCAACGGCCTGGTCAACACCTTGGAAGTGGCGGGACTGGGCCTGGCTCTTTCCGCCCTATCGGGCGGGGTGCTGGCGCTTGGGCGGATATCCCGGTCGCCGGTGCTTCGGGGGCTGGCACGAGGCTACACCGAGCTTTTTCGCGGCTTCCCGCTGATCCTTTTGATCTTCTTCACTTTCTATGCCCTTCCCGAACTGGGGTTTCAGCCGACGCGCTACTGGTCGCTGGTGATCGCCCTGTCTTTGTACAACGGGGCGGTGATGGGCGAGATCTTCCGGGCAGGGATCTTGTCCTTGGACCGGGGCCAGCGGGAGGCGGCGCAGTCCATCGGGCTGACCCACTGGCCGGTAATGCGCTTGGTGATTTTGCCTCAAGCGCTCAGGCGAATGACCCCGACCATCGTCAGCCAGTCGGTAACCCTGCTCAAAGACACCTCTTTGGGGTTCGTGGTGAGCTATGAAGAGTTGCTCCGGGTGGGCCAGATTGCAGGCGAGTTCGGCCGCAACCAGTTGCAGTCATTGACATTGGTGGCCGTTTTCTACCTCGTGGTGAACTTTTTCCTCAGCCGGGTGGCCCGCCACCTGGAATTGCGACAGCGCCGGCGCTTCCGGACGGGCGGGATCCGGGTGGCCGGTCCGGAGGACCTGGTTGTGGTTGACGAACCGGCTGCTGGGAACAAACGGTGAAGTAGATTGCTTCAAGCAGGTCAGTCGAGGCGGCACTGGGGAGGTAGCGAATGAAAATCGGCCCAAGCAAGCTGATGTTCGGTCTGGCGGTGTTGTGTTTCGCCCTCTCGTTGTTGGGGGTGGGGCTGGGTGCGCTGAACCTGGTCACTTTGGGGCTGCTGTTCCTTGCGCTCGGGCTGTTCTTGTAGGCGCGGATGGCCCGGCTGCAGCATGTGACGGTGACGGCTCCCTCTGAGGAGTTGTTGCCCCACCTGCAGGAGTTCTATGAGGCGTTGGGCGGGCGCTCCGAGGAGCGCCCGCCCAGGCTGGCCGCCCACACACCCCGCCGCGGGATCAGGTTCGGAGACAAACAAGTCCACCAGATACTGGGGGATCCGGTTTACC
>JBQTHR010000050.1:0-23246 GCA_052389675.1 Actinomycetota bacterium | reverse complement strand
TCATCGAAGGCGAACTGCCGAACAACAACAATAAGGAGGTGACCAAGGAGCTCTTGAAAGCCGGTTAGGAGGTCGTCCCCAGGATGACGTGGTGATCCTTCTTACACCACTTGACAGGACGTGGCCGGTCTTGGATGGGCGGCAGTGGAGGCCGGTTATCGGGTTCACTACACCACCGCGGCTGATCTGGCGGCCAAGTGTCACCGGGCAGCGCTCGAGGGACGGTGGTCAACTGCGATGCGCTTCTACGCCGGTGCCCGGCTGTTAATCGTGGATGAGGTCGGGTACCTGCCGCTTGCCGGTGAGGCCGGTGCGGCGTTGTTTCAAGTTGTCACCCAAAGGTACCTGAAAGGTTCTATCTGCTTAACCACCAACTTGGGCATCTCCTCGTGGGGACGGATCTTCGAGGATCCGATGGTGGCAGCCGCCATGCTCGACCGGCTTTTGTACCGCAGTGTGGTGTTCAACATCGACGGGGAGTCCTACCGGATGAGAGCTCACCGGGCCCGGGCGGAAAAGATGCTCGGCAAGGGGGCGCACCATGGATCCTGAATCCCCGTCGCGCGGCGGTAGCGCGGCGGCAACCTGCCCGGTCTGCAAGGGCACATTCGCAGCTTCAGGCAGCAAGCTGTTCTGCGGCAAGCTGTGTAAAGACACCGCCTACCGCCGACGCAAGCAATCAAAATCGGGGCCGATCAACGTCCCACCTGCCCGGCCTCGCCGGGCGATCACCGTCTACGAGTGCGACGAATGCGGTGAACGATCGCTTGGTTCCCAGCGTTGCGATCAGTGCCGGACCTTCATGCGCAAGTTGGGTCTGGGGGGCCTTTGCCCTCACTGCGAAGAGCCGGTCACTGTCTTCGATTTGCTCGAAAGCGAGGTAGTCGCCGTGGGAATCAGATAGCCTCAAACCTATCGATCGACTGGGGAATTTCAGTGATCGACAGTGGGGAATTTCAGTGATCCTCAGCACATGAGCACCGTCATTCCGGGATCGGGCTGCACACCCCAGAATTGTTCATTTCGGGACTGCGCTTGAGGTTCGTGGGAACCGTGGCAAAGTGCTGGAGGCTGCCTTTGCGGCCAACCCATTGCGTTTCGGCAGGCGTAAACCTGAACCGCCCAGACTAGCTGATGTTGCCTGGCTCAATACACCAGTAAAGGAGGTCACACAGAACGATTAAGAACCTGGTGTCTCAAATCACTTGACAGGTTCCGCCAGTTCACTGCGCAGTACAAGCACGACGTCCTTGCCGAGTACGAGGCTTCGACTGATACCGGTGCCAAGGGGGCTGTTTTGCGTCGGGAGGGTTTGTACTCCTCCCACATTGTGGAGTGGAAGAAGGCCCGAGACAACGGAGCACTTGAAGGCCTATCCACCCGAACCCGCAAGCCCAAGAGCACCGCCGTTGAGCGCGAGCTTGAGCGGCTGCGGGGGCGCAATCGGCGCCTTCAAGATGAGGTGACCAAGTACAAGCTGGTGGTGCAGATTCAGGGAAAAGCATCCGAACTCTTGGAGCAGCTGCTGACCAGGAGCGACGAGGAGGGCAGGCAGCAGCCGTGATCGATGCCCTGTTCGAGCAGGTTGAACCGATGGTCGGGACCAAACGTGCCTGCGCTGCGGTGGGCAGGCCCAGGGCCAGCCACTACCGCAACCTGGCACCTGCCAGGGTGAGCGTCTCCAAACCCAGACCAACTCCGGCCAACGCCCTTAGCCTTGCTGAGCGCGAAGAGGTGCTGGAGTTGCTGAACTCCGTGCGCTTCGCCAACTGCTCCGCTGCCCAGGTCTGGGCGGTGACTTTGGATGAAGGTAAATACCTGTGCTCAATTTCCACCATGTACCGGGTTCTTCGGCGTGCCGGGCAATCCCGGGAGCGGCGCCGGCAGGCAACCCATCCGCCCAGGGTGCGCCCTGAACTGGTGGCTTACAAACCCAACCAGGTGTGGTCTTGGGACATAAGCAATTTGAAGAGCATCAATAGGGGGGAGTACTTCAAGCTGTACGTGGTGCTCGACATCTTCTCCAGGTACGTGGTCGGCTGGTGTGTGTCCCGGCAGGAATCCAAAGAGCTGGCCAAGGAGTTGATTGCCGGAGCGGTTGCCACACAACAGATTGAACCGGGAACCCTCAACATCCACGCCGACCGGGGGTCGTCGATGACCTCCGGTACCGTGGCCGAGTTGCTCGGATTTCTTGGGATCAGCCGAACGCACTCCCGGCCCCACGTGTGCAACGATAATCCCTACTCCGAAGCTGCCTTCAAGACCCTCAAGTACTGCCCCGCATTTCCGGAACACTTCGGATCGATTGAGGATGCTCGCAACTTCTGCGCCGCGTTCTTCGCTCACTACAACCATGAGCACCGTCATTCCGGGATCGGGCTGCACACCCCAGCGTCGGTTCATTTCGGGACTGCGCTTGAGGTTCGTGAGGCCCGAGCCAAAGTGCTGGACGCGGCCTACGCTGCCAACCCATTGCGTTTCGGCAACCGCAAACCTGAACCGCCCAGGCTACCTGATGTTGCCTGGATCAATACACCAGTAAAGGAGGTCACACAGAACGATTAAGAATCGGGTGTCTCAAATCACTGACAGGTTCCGGGCTGACCAGCCGGTTGGCGCCGTCGTAGCTGTAGGTTACCGTCCCGGATGGGTCGGTGATCGACTTTAGGTTTCCCACCCCATCAAGGGTTGAGGTGAAGGTGGTGGACCCAAGCAGGCCGAGCAAGGTGGTGGGCGTCACCTTGATCTCTCCACATCGGGTGGGAGTTAAGAACTTGGCAGACGCGATCTCGAACAACATGACAGCTTCTTGAGCCACGTCAGATGAAAACGCGACAGCGATGAGTACGAGCCACGCCACAATCGCTGCGGCTGTGAAGACTATGCCGAGTACGAAATTCCTGCGGTGTCTTGTGATGATGTCGCGATACATTCTGGCGGCTGTCAGCGAGTATCCGTAGTAGCCGTCGATGGCTGACCTTTCCATGAGCCAGGCTTCGCTCTTGGTGCGCCTCCACTTCAGCCCAAGTGCCGCGAAAGTAAGATAACAGGATCCTAGAGCTGTTAACGCCAATGGGACTATTAGCAATTTGTGTAGTACTCGGGTCTCGAACCACAGGCGTAGTTGCCCGCTATGGCACTCGCGAGTCCAAGCCCCACGGCGCTTCCGCCGGGTAGATGACCAATGTCCCTGGCGACCGATACGGACCTAATCGCAGCCACGACACCACCGACACCAAGTAGGGCGGATGTTCCCGCTAGGAAACAGCGCGCTCTTGATGTATCGATGCACTCGATTGGAAGGTTGATGGTGAGGTAGGCAAGACTTAGTGGAATCAAGACCCCTCCGCCGCCAGCGATTGATGCAGCAGAAAGCGCGATGCCCGTCAAACGCCAGAGAATCCTGAAGGCGGCACTATTGGTTGCGTTCTTGTAGAACCTTGACGCAGAACTCCAGAAAGAAAGCCCAGAAGGATACACAAAGTTCACCGGGTTGCTCCCCGCATACGCATAGCTGTTGGCGTCCTGGCCTGATGGGTCCATCTGGGTCCAGCGGCCAAGCGTCGGATCGTAGTAGCGGGCGCCGAACTTGTAGTAGCCGCTGAAGGAGTCCTTGGCCGCAAGAAGCGTACCGCTTCTTGCGGAGTCCACGATAGCGCCCATCCACCAGACCTCCCGGGACTCCCCGTCTTACCAGCCTGGGCTAGATGGAATGAACGTCTGCATGTTTCCCTAGCAAATCCTTGTGCGTCAATTGGACCAATGTGGTGCTCGCCAGGCCATGAACCAAACACAAGTGACCAAGCAGCTTTTCGACGTCGATGAACAGGTCTAACCACACGCCAAACAGGTCATGAATGGCGCCAAGGTTTAAGAAACGAACTTCTTTGTCAAGGTGGGTTAGATAATTGACCAAAGAATCAAGCTCGCGTCGGGGGAACGCCCATCCGGTTTTCGCGGACACTTCTTCTGTGAGTTCGATTGATCCAGTGTCAGTTCTTGTCACACCTACCCACGAATGGCTCAAGCATTCATCCGGGATGCCACCCTCGTCATCAACCGACTCTTCCCAGAATTCAACAAGCTCCCGAAAAGCGTCGATGCGAAACAGCGCATCCTCCTCATCGGCAATCAAGAAGTAGCGTTCTAAGGTCTGCAGAAGTGCACTGGGCAGTCTGGACGGGGACTTGAACTCTATCCAGTCGAGTAGCAGTCGAGAAACGGGCGATGCCATCTATTTCCACCTGAAGTGTTCAGTATGCCTTTTGCCCAGGCTGTCAACCCAATCGCAGTGGACACGATCGCCCGCATTACATTCACCTCTGGCTTCACCGCTCATCTCTTTCGCCTTGCGACGAGCCCCGTGAAGCGTTTCATTGCGCTTGTTGTGCGCACATGATGTTGTAGCTGGGCACCCGGACCGCCCGACGGGCTGGTCCGGTTGCCGTTCAGGACGCAGAAGAAGCCGACGGCACCCACCGGCACCGGGCGCTTGATCACGGGTGGCGTTACTCAAGGTGATCAGGGTGGCCGACTCAACGGCGTAAAACAGTTGATCAGAGGCGTTGGTCGAGTAGGGAGCTTGGGCCGTTAGGGTCATTCGATCAGAACATGGAATGAAACACTGCATGTTTCTCTAGCAGATCCTTGTGTGTGCATTGGACCAGGGTGGCACTCTCCAGGCCATGAAATAAACACAAGTGACCAAGCAGCTTTTCGACGTCGATGAACAGGTGTTGCCAATCCCAAAGCAGGGCTCTAACGTCGTGAAGCAATAGGTAACGCACTTCGTTGTCAAGGTGCATTAGGCAATGGGCCAAAGAGTCAAGCTCTTGCCGGGGGAACGCCCATTCGGCTTCTGCGGGCCCCTCTTCCGTGAGCTTGATCGAGCCGTCGTCAGTTCTTGTAACACCTATCCACGGATGACTCAAGCATTCATCCGGGATGCTCCCCTCTTCATCAACCGACTCTTCCCAGAATTCGACAAGCTTGCGAAAAGCGACGATGCGAATCAGCGCCTCTTCCTTATTTTTAATCAGGAAACAGCGTTCTAGGGTCTGCAGAAGTGCACTGGGCAGTCTGGACGGGGAATTGAAATCTATCCAGTCGAGTAGCAGTCGACTAACGGGCAATTCCATCTATTTCCACTTGAAGTGGTCAGTATGCCTTCTGCCCAAGCCATCAACCCAATCGCAGTGGACATGATCTCCCGCGTTACATTCACCTCTGACCTTACCGCCCATTTCTTTCGCCTTGCGACGAGCCCGATGAAGCGCTTCATTGCGGTTCTTGACCGGAATCCAACTACTGATTGGTTTTGCCCAGGCATGGCCAGTAGCCTCCCCAAGTTCCCATGCTGCAAGTCCGGCTGAGAAGATCCCAGCCACCGCAACTCCGGCCTTCCAGGCAGCGACACCGGCCGGTATGACGAGCACGAAGGCTTCACCGGTCGGATCCACGAAGTTCACCGGGTTGCTCCCCGCATACGCATAGCTGTTGGCGTCCTGGCCTGATGGGTCCATCTGGGTCCAGCGGCCAAGCGTCGGATCGTAGTAGCGGGTGCCGAACTTGTAGTAGCCGCTGAAGGCGTCCTTGAACCCTGCGGCGAACTGCCAGGGCTGGGGGACTTGCTCGGTCGTGCCCACCAGGTAGTTGCCGAACGGGTCATAGAAGTAGCGGTTGAGCGCATTGCCTTGTCCGTCGGTGAGCGCCACCACCGATCCCAGCCGGTCGAACAGGTAGTAGTGGGCGGTTGTGCCGGTTCGTCTGCTCACCAGGTCCCCATTGGGGGTTCTTACGTAGTTGATGGTGGTCCCAAGCCCCAGTGGGGCAAGCAGACCTGTAGTGGCAACGCTCAAGCCCAGTGGGCCGTCCTTAAACGATTGGTCCCCTGCCTGGGTCCGCTCGGTTTGGCCGGAGTTCAAGTAGCTCATTGGGGTGGCTAAAGCCAGCAGTCCAGCTGGCTTGAAGCTCACGTTTTGGTCCAAGGAGTTGTAGCTGAGCACCCGGCCGTCTGACTGGCCGGTCAGGTTGCCGTTGAGGTCGTACTGGTAGGTGTGCGCTCCTTGGGGGCTGGTGGTTGCTGCACAGCTGTGCTGGACAGTGGCAATGTCTTCACCCGGCCCCTGCACGCTGTAGCACAGTTGATCCGCCCTGTTGAGCGCATAGCGGGTCTCGGTAGTTGCGTTGATTGATGAGCGCAGCCGGTTGGCGTTGCCATCCAGCTTGAAGTTGAAGGTGCCACCGGGGGTGGCTGCCTGGGTCAGGCGGTCAAGCTGGTCGTATTGCAAACTGGTGGTTCCCGACGCGTCGGTTAGCTTTTGGACCATGTCGGTGGGGGTGCCGTCGGGCAAGGAATAGTCGTAGGCAAAGCTCGTCAGGGTGGTGGCGCCCAACTTGCCGGTGATGCCGGTAACCTTGCCGTCCTGGTCATACACGGTGGTTTGGCTGACGCCATTGGGATAGGCGATCACGTTCGGTCGGTAAGCGGCGTCATAGCCGAAGGTGGTGGTCTCTCCCTCCGGCTCGACCAGGCTAACCAGCCGGTTGGCACCGTCGTAGCTGTAGGTTACCGTCCCGGATGGGTCGGTGATCGACTTTAGGTTTCCCACCCCATCAAAGGTTGAGGTGAAGGTGGTGGACCCAAGCAGGCCGAGCAAGGTGGTGGGGCTCACCTTGCTGGTTTGGCGATTCAAGGTGTCATAGCCGAACCTGGTGGTGTACACAGGGTCGAGCAGCCCGGGGCCAGTCTTGTCGTCCCTTCTTGTCAGCCTGCCACCGCTGTCGTAGGTGTTGATGATCGCAGACCCGCCTGCATGGGTGATCTGGGTGAGCCGGTCCAAGGCGTCGTAGGTGTAGGTAGTAGCCTGAGCTTTGGCGTCGGTCATTTTGGTCATCCGGCTCAGATTGTCATATTCGAAGCTTTGGTTTCCAACGTCCAGCGGTCTTCGGAATTTCTGCAGGTCCCCGTTGGGGAAGTAGTCGAAGAAGGTCTCGTTGCCGATGCCGTCGGTTGACTTGTTGAGCGTCCCGTTGGGGTTGTAGTCGGCGCTCAACTGGTTTTGGGTGGGCAACTGGTTCAAAGCCATGTTGCGGTTGCCGTTCGACGTGTAGCCGAAGGTGATGGTGTTCAGCTGAGGGCTTGTAATGGTCTTGGGATAAAAGACGTGGGTGTCATCGTAGGTGAAGCTGTGGGTGGTAGCGCCCGGTGTGGTGAGCTTGGTTAGATTCTCTGTGCCGTCGTTGGAGTAGTCCAAGATGGTGGTCTTGCCGGCTTGATCGGTTTGGGTCTTAACGAATCCGGCAGCGTTGTAGCTGGTGGCGACTTTGTTGCCCAGAGGATCGGCAACCTCAGTGACCCGGCCGATTGGGTCAAGGGTGTAGGTCGTGGTGTGGGCATTGGGATCGGTGAGCTTGGTCTTGCCGGGGACCGAAAAATCGAAGGTCCAGGTGTGCCCCGCTCCGGTGGCATTGTTTGTGACCCGGGTGAGACTGCTCAGGCGGTAGCCAAAGTCCAGGGGCGCCACGCCGGGGGGCAAGTTTGGATAGAGCTGGGCGTAATGCTGCGCTGCGCTCAGGTAGCTGAATCGGGTCTGGTTACCGTTGGGGTCGATGATCTTTGAGATCGGCGTGTCAGTGCGCGCAGGAGTTACCGCCAGATATTCGTAGGTGGTTACCTTGCCTGCCGGATCGGTGTAGCTGCTCAACCGATCACCGGTGTAGGAGTAGTTGTGCTGACGCCCCGCCGGGTCGGTGATCCGGGTCAGCTTGGTCGGGCTTTGGTGGGTAAAGGTGGTTACCCGGCCCTTTGTATCACGCAGCGAGGTAAGCAACAGCTCACCGCTGCCGGGATGAGCGGTGTAGAAGTACTCGATCCGGTTGCCGTTTCGGTCCACCATCTTGCTCAGATGTCCGGAGGCAGCGAACTCGTAGCGCATGGCTGAGTCGTGCATGAGCAACGTGTAGGGGCCGGTGCCCGACAGGGTGCCCCGGTAGCCCTGTGGTGATTTGAAGCTGCCGGGGACCTTCTCGAAGATCAGCGAGCGCTCCGGCCCGCCCTGCCACCAAACGTCGCCGTTGCTTAACGGATAAAGGCGTTCGCGGCTTTGAGGCCACATGCCCCAGTTAAGACCCATGCTGGAGGTGAGCAAGGCACGGGAGTCGTAACCCCTCACTGCAGTTGCGTCCATTCCGGTTCCCACAAGCGCAAGATCGCTCTCGGACAGTTTGAGCGCTCCGGTGGCCAAGCTGACCATCGCCTGACGCTTTTCTCCGATAGAAAAGCTCTCAAACGGGTAGGGAGCGTGCAAGCCCATCTGGGGAACCCATGAGATGCCTATTACCGGGTTGGCGCCATCGAAGTAGACCGGCGGGGAAAACTGATCCTCGTTGAGGTACTTGATCGCCACGCCGTTAAACGGTCTTTGTTGAGATACCCAGGCCTTAGCCATCGACATGATCGACCAGGTGCGAAGACCTGTGGGCCCGGTGATATTGTTCAGCACCGTCTCCGGTTGAGCTACCAGGTCCCCACCCGGGCTCCCCCAGTTGAGCCCGGTGAAGCGCTCGTTCCAGCTCACCTGGGAGGATGACCAGGGGGAGGTGATCTCGTAGACCCCCACCGGGGCCGGCGCCTGCCCGGTGGAATCGATTACCGAGTTGAGCGAGATTGACGCTCCAATGATCTGTACCGGTTCCTTGAAGAAGGTGGCAAGGTCGGGGTTGGGTTTGGCAACAGTGCGGTAAGTGAACGGGCATACGCACACTGCGGTGAGTGGGTGGGTGTCGAAATTGGAGTTGGCTGCCTCGTTGGTTATGAAGCTGAACTGGGAGGCGCCGGCAATCAAAGTTGGATCGATTGTGACCGGAAACTCGCGGCCCGGCGCCTTCAGCCAGTGCGGGTCCAGAGTGATTCGAACAACATGGCCTTGGGCAGCTGGGGTAATCGACATGGTAATCGCCTCATAGGAGACACCATCGAGCGGGGAACTGCTGGAGGGATAGCGGGCATCGTGCACAAAGGGGCGGGCCAGTTGGCCCCAAAGATCACCGCTGGCATCGTTGAGCCGAACCGTCCCGTTGGCCTGTTGTTCTACCGTCAGTCCTGCTGGAACCTTCAACTCGAACTCGTAGACCGCCGGCGCCTGCGCCGACTTTAAGATGATGTCCTCTTTCAGTCCGTTGCTCATTGCGGAGTAGGCGATATCAACGTGTGGGTAGACCTCACGATAGGTGGCCTTAGCGCTTGAGACCACCGCAACCGATCCTGCCGGCGCCAGCCGATGAACCGGATCCGCCCCGACCGCCAGTGGACGCAGCTCAACCGTCTTGCCCTCAAAATCAAGTCTGGCGGAACCCTTCGCTAGCGAACTCGGAAGTGAAATCTTGATAGGGCTGGCACGGTTGGTGAGTGTGCCATCTGCAAGTGCAACAAGCCGGTTGTCAATCTTGCGGTACACGCCATTGGCGTCTTTGAAGTTGACCGGCTCTGTGTGAAAGTTTCTTTGCAATACACCATGCTCGCCCACCGAAGTAGTTGAGTACTGCGTGCGCCGCTCAACGATCTCCTCCCCAACCCTTAGGCCCGGAGTCGAAAGCGTTCCCACCGCCAGGCCGAGTTTTTCGATCTGTTCAATTGGGGATCCAACAGGGCGGGTGTTGATTCTTCCCGGAGTGAAACCAACCGGTTGGGCAGCGCTTGCCTGCGCACTTGCCGGCGTGGTAGCCGCCTGAACCGGCGGCATTGCGCTGGCAGAAAGTAGCGTCGCCAGGAAAAGGCTGACCGCCAGGCGGCCGGCGATTAGGAGTCGCATAGAAGCATCTTGGGTCTTCCTTCGGCCTGCCGGCACATAGCCAATTGCCAGGATGCGCTTTTCTGGGCACACCTATAGTGACTGCTCAAACACTCTCAGTCAACAAGGAATCTGCCAGGCACCTCTCCGAGCAGCCGGGGCAGCCGCTCCGCCACTGCCTTCCAGGACGAATGCCGAGGATTTATCGGCTCGAAATGACCCACGCGGGGAGGCGCGTAAAGCTCCACCTGTTCACCAAGTGCCGCCGCCCGCTCGGCGTAGCGCTCACTTTGGCTGACTGCCACGATGCGGTCCGCCCGCCCATGAACAAGCAGCTGGGGCACGCCTACCGGCAAGAGTTCCATTGGCGACGCCAGCCGGTAACGCTCAGGATCTTCGTCGGGCAGGCAACCCATGAGCCCGACAATCGGGCGACCCATCCCGCCTCGGGCGCCCGATCCTAGATCGACCACCCCTGCCTGCGATATCGCAGCCGCAAGCGAGACAGCCGGACCAGCTCCCGGAGATCCCGGAGGGAGCTTCCGGCGGCCTGCCAGCCACATCGCCAAGTGGCCGCCCGAGCTGTGCCCGCAGCTTGCCACCCGGCTGAGATCGAGCGACCCGGGGGCTAATTCGGCAAGCAGGTCGACTGCGGCCGCCACGTCGTGGAACGTCCCCGGCCAACCACCACCCTGCTCGCCGACCCGGCGAAACTCAATGTTCCAGGCGGCGAATCCCCGAGTAGCAAGATCGACGGCCAGCGGGGCCATCAAGGATAGGTCGTACACCGAGGTCCAAAATCCGCCGTGCACCAGCACCACCACCGGGTGAGGCCCGCCGCCTGGCGGCAGATAGAGGTCGGCTTTTTGCGACCGTGCCGGACCATATCGGTGGCTGGCGTCCGGCGGCCGGCGGCCGAACCCGAGTTTGATGGCAGGCAAATGTGATGTGATTCTCTCATCAAGCCTACGCAGGAGGACGCCCATGGCACAGCGGGACTTCGAGAAGCTCGGTGCGTTTTACCTGGGCAAACGTTTCGACGCGAGCACCGGCAAGCTCACCGAGGATCTGATCCTTTACGACTCCAAGGACCTCGTCACCCACGCACTCTGCGTGGGCATGACCGGCAGCGGCAAGACCGGGCTGTGCATCGGCCTGCTTGAGGAAGCGGCGATAGACGGCGTTCCGGCGATCATCATCGACCCCAAGGGCGACCTAGCCAACTTGATGCTCACCTTCCCCGACCTCCAACCGCAGGACTTCGAGCCCTGGGTGAACCCCGACGACGCCGCCCGCAAGGGGATCTCGACAAGCGAGCACGCCGCCGAGCAGGCGAAGAACTGGAAGGAGGGCCTGGCGCAGTGGGGCCAGGACGGCGAACGCATCCGCAAGCTGAAAGACTCCGCTGAAGTGGTGATTTACACGCCGGGCAGCCAGTCGGGCGTGCCGGTATCGATTCTCAAGTCGTTCGCAGCACCGCCACCCGCCGTCAGCGAGGACGAAGAACTGCTGAGCGAGCGGGTGGCCACCACGGCGACCGGCCTTCTGGGGCTTTTAGGCATCGAAGCCGACCCGCTGACCAGCCGGGAGCACATTTTGATTTCGACCATCCTCGACCGTAGCTGGCGGGAGGGCGCCGGGCTGGATCTGGCCGGACTGATCCAACAGATCCAGCAGCCGCCGGTGGAGCAGATCGGCGTTATGCAACTCGACTCGTTCTTCCCACCGGGCGAGCGCTTCAAGCTGGCCACCGGCATCAATAACCTTTTGGCGGCCCCCCGCTTCCAGGGTTGGCTGGCTGGCGAGGCCCTGGACATCGGGGCCTGCCTCCACACCCCGTCGGGCAAGCCGAAGCTTTCGATTTTCTCGATTGCCCATCTGAACGACTCGGAGCGGATGTTTTTCGTCACACTGCTGCTCGGGGAGGTCCTGGGCTGGACCCGCTCTCAGACGGGAACCACCAGCCTGCGAGCGATCCTTTATATGGACGAGATAGCCGGGTACTTTCCGCCGGTGGCCAACCCGCCTTCCAAAGCCCCGCTGCTGACCCTGCTGAAGCAAGCCCGAGCGTTCGGAGTGGGCGTTGTACTGGCGACGCAAAACCCGGTAGACCTGGACTACAAAGGCCTGTCCAATGCGGGCACCTGGTTCATCGGCCGGCTTCAGACCGAGCGGGACAAGGCTCGGTTGATGGAAGGCTTGGAGGGCCTGTCGGCCGGATCTGGAGCGGCGTTCGATACGGCGACGGTGGACCAGCTCATTTCCGGCCTGGGCAAGCGAGTGTTCTTGATGAACAACGTCCATGAGGACGGCCCGGAGCTCTTTCAGACCCGCTGGTGTCTGAGCTACCTGGCGGGCCCGGCAACACGGGCGCAGATCAAGCAGCTGATGCAAGGCCGGAAGCCCGAAGCGAATGCAACAGCCGTTGGCGTTGCGGCCGCCGGTGCTGAGGCACCCGGTTCGGCTGAGGCCCCCGGTTCGGCTGAGGCCCCCGGTTCGGCGGCACCCGGTTTTGCGACGGCACCCGGTGCTGAGGCCCCCGGCTCAGCGGCAGGCGCCGGCCCGGCAGCGGGCCACGGCATCGCGGCACCCGGCTCAGCCGGGCCACCGGCGGCGGCAGTTGGTCCCACCCTGCTGCCCCCCGATGTCCCGGTTGTCTACCTGCCGCTGCGGAACCGGGGTCCCGGGTTGATCTACCTACCCAGGATCCTCGGAGAAGCTGCTGTGCGCTTCGTCGATGCCAAGTCGGGAGTCAACATTTCGCGGGATATGGCCATGGTCACCGCCGGACCCACAATCGACTGGCCGAGCGCCGAGCCGGCAATCTTCGACCCGGCAATCCTTGAAGCCCAGCCCGAGCCCGGCGTCGCCTACACTGCCCTCCCCGAGGGCGCCGGCAAAGCGGCCAGCTACCCGCGCTGGGGCAAAGACCTGGCCTCCTGGGTCTATTCCAGCCAGACGGTCGACCTGCTGCGCAGCGCCTCCGCAGCAAAGACCTCGACCCCCGGAGAATCCGAATCTGACTTCCGAAGCAGGCTCAGCCACCAAGGCCGGGAGAAGCGGGATGCTGGTGCGGAGGAATTGCGCAAGAAGTATGCCGCCAAGCTCGGCACGCTGCAGGAGCGACTGCGCAAAGCAGAGCAGGCGGTGGAGCGAGAAGCCGGCCAGGCCCGCCAAGCCAAGATGCAAACCGCCATATCGCTTGGGACCACTGTTCTGGGCGCATTCCTGGGCCGCAAATCGATCAGTGCCGGCACCATCGGCCGGGCAACCACCGCAGCCCGGGGCGCCGGCCGGGCAATGGCACAGTCCCAGGACGTTCAGCGGGCTGAGGACAACGTCCAAGCAATCTCCCGGCAGATCGCCGAACTTGACGCCGAGTTCCAAGCAGAGGCAGCCACCCTGGAAACCGCCACGGATCCGCTTACCGAGGAACTGCAAACGCTCAGCGTCCGGCCGAAGAAGGCCGACATATCGGTGAAGCGGGTTGCTCTGCTGTGGGCACCGCACCAGCAGGATGCGGCCGGAGCGCTAACTCCCGCCTGGTAACGGACTGCGGGGATCCGACATGCCGCTGCGCAGCTCGTCCAGATTCCGGCGCAATTGCGCTAGATCACGTCGCAGAGCTTCAATGTCCTGGTCGCTCACCGGGCGCTCGCCCAGAGTCATCTGGTTGGCCGGCTCACCGATCCCCTCGATCACCTCATCACTCACCGAGTCTGCATTGGTCGCTGGCGCAGCTATCTCCCGAACGGCCCGCTTACAACCCAGAGATAAACTGGCGCACGGGCTGGAGACCTCCTGGTTCCGGCGTAGAACACCGTGAAAATTGGTCCAGGCCCATGGGAGTTGCGCGTCCCTCCTCGAATTTGGATTCGCTTCGCTCAACTGCGTGAAGGACGCTGCCGGTCGCGCACCTAATAGCCTCTCGGACCCTTGGCAACGCCATCGGATTTCGAATCATCCTTGACGTGTTCCGGGCCACTAGTAACTTCTGGCCGCCTATATACAAGGGAACCAAACGTTGCTTCGAAGAAGGTCGAGTTGGCTTCTGTCATGCGTCGGAATATTAGCGATGCTGGTGCTTCCGTCATTTCAAGCAAGCGCCAGTGGGTTGGAGGAAGCGAACGAGCTTATTGACAGCGGGATCGTCTCATCCTCCAGAAGGATATCGGCGAGGTTCGCCGACCCCATCTGCATGAAGGTGCGAGCGATCAGTGGCGAGCGAGGCAGATGCGAGATGGCAGGGTTCGCCGGAGTTAGCGGCGAGACGGCTGCAACGCCTGAACAGCTTAAGACGGACGACAATCTCGTTAGGGTCCGAGAGGCAATTAGGTGCGCGACCGAGAGTGTTCAGACGCCCCGAGTGCAAGGCGCGAGGATAGGCACATACCGCCTGCCGTATGTGCCTGACGAGCAACACAGCAATCGGGGATGGCTGGGCGCTCGAATCGCCCAAATAATTGCCTCTCGGGCCCTTAGTAGCGACGGTGTGCGGTTGTCCGATGTTTCGGCCAGTACCAAGGACATACACCAGAACGTGGAGGCAAGAGACTCGCGGTGTCTACTATGTGAACTGGCGGGAACAGCACAGCGGGCGCATTTACTACAACGGCGGGCGCGTCTGGTCAACGACCTCAACCTATGGCTATCAAGGGCATCACACCTGTGACCAAGGTGGCGGCGCAGGTTACGACGTTCGGGTAACATCGTGCTTTACTGAGGTGGGCGGTGCCACGAAGATCACCGAATGGGACTACTGGAAAGTCTACGTCTTTTTCAAAGGCTTTCCCCTCTCCGCATCACACAACATGCATGCGAACGCGTACTCAAGCGGCATCTACTTTCACTGGTAGGGGACATCGGTTGTCGAAGGCAAGGGAGCCTGTGATAGCGAGAGCCTCACCGATGGAGTTGGCGCTGTGGTCCGTGACAGTATTCCTCAGCGGGGCGATCCCAGGGCTTGGCTTGGCGTTCGGAGTGGGCGCAGCGATGACCCGCCTCCGAAACAACCCCTGGGCTAGTGCAGTGTCTCGGTTTTGGGCACGCGCATTCTGGTTGGGCGTTCCCGAGGGTTCATGGTGCCCATGCCGAGGGGTCGTTGAGGTAGAGCCCGCAGGCGCAGTCGAGTGCCTCTTCGGGCGTCCCGGTGGGGCTGCCCGTGGGCAGGATCGAGTCTTCATAGCCCTCCCGGCTGTAGAGGTAGATGGCAAAGCCCCACCCGTCGGCTGACCCGAGGTAGCGCAGGCGGCACAGGTTGAGCAAGTCGCCTTCCCCAACAACCCCGTCGACATAGGCGAAGGCCCCCCGGAACCGCAGGCGGAGCTCTGTGAGCTCAGGCCAGCGGGCGTGGGCTCGATCCTGCATGCGGCTACGAAGAGATTGCCGGGCGGTCTCGGGGATAGCCATTGCCCCGAGATCATAAGTCCGCCCGGCCAAAGCCGGTCGGTAGGTCAGCCCGTCGTCAGTTCGGCCAGGGTGACCCGGCCCCGCTTGACCTTCTTCAGGATCGATTCGGCTGTGGCGGTCCACACGAAGGGCTTCGGATTGTTGTTGTGCGCCACCAGGTACCGCTCGATGGCTGCAATGAGCTCGGGGACGCTCGTGAAACTGCCCCGGCGGATGACCTTGTCGGTGATCTCCCGGAACCAGCGCTCCACGAGATTGAGCCACGACGACGACGTGGGGATGAAGTGCAAGTGGATCCGGGGGTGTTTGGCCAGCCAGATCTGCACGTTCTCGTGGTTGTGGGTGCCGTAGTTGTCGACGATCAGGTGCACGGCGAGGCCCCTGGGGACATCCTTGTCGATAAGGCGCAGGAACTGGAGGAACTCGCCGTGGCGGTGGCGCGGCAGGCACTTGCCGATCACGGCGCCAGTGGCGACATCGAGGGCGGCGAACAGGGTGGTCGTCCCGTTGCGCTTGTAGTCATGCGTCATGGTCCCCGCCCGGCCCTTCTTCATCGGCAGGCTCGCCTGCGTGCGGTTGAGCGCCTGGATCTGGCTCTTCTCGTCCACGCACAGCACAACGGACTTCTTTGGCGGGTCCAGGTAGAGTCCCACGACATCGACCAGCTTCTGTTCGAACCGCTTGTCGTTGGACAGCTTGAAGGTCTGCACCAGGTGGGGCCTGAGACCCCGTGCCGACCAGATGCGCTGCACGGTTGCCGAGCTCACCCTGGCGTGGCGCGCCATCGACCGGCAGGACCAGTGCGTCTCGCCCTCGGGCTTGCTGCGCAGCGTGTCGGCGACGATGGCCTCGACCCTTTCGGCAGCGATCGTGGGCTTGCGTCCGCGGCCCGGTCGCACCTTGCCCAGTTTCTTCACCCCAGTTTCACCAAAGCGCTGACGCCAGGAGATCACGCTCGACCGGGAGACCCCCACCTCCTTGGCGATCACGGTGTTGCCCAGGCCCTCGCTTGCCAGCAGGAGTACCCGGGCCCGCAACACCAACCGGTGAGGCTCGGTCTGCGATTTGGACAGCGACGCCAGCAGATCCCTTTGCTCGGCTGAAATAACCAGCGCCGCGGGTGGTCTTGAGGGCATCAGCCATGCTACCTCATCCGCGCGAATATTACTGAGACACTATACTAGTAGCCCGGCCCCGCCACGCCGCAGGCCCTCGCGACGCCGGCCCCGCCGCCGGGACCGAGCTACCGCCGGAGCGGCTCGACGAAGGCCCGGGAGTTCTGGGGGCCGGTGGCGAATCGGCGGAACAGGTAGTCCCGGTGGTTGGTGGGGTCGAGACCGGGATCGTAGTCGATCGGTCTCAAGTTGAACGACCACTCCCGGTCGGTCACCTCGATCATGCTGAAGCCGAACGGCCAGTCGGCGGCCGAGGCTACTTCAATCACCGGTATTCCGTGTAGTTCTGTCTTGTAGCAGCGATGGGTGTGCCCGGCTAAGATCGCTTGAACGTTTAGCCGTTGAGCGACTTCGCTCAAGATCTCGGTGTTCTGCTCATCCAGGCCGAAGATCAGCGGCGGCATTCCGAAGTAGGGAAAGGGCGGATGGTGCAGCGCCAAGAAGGTGGGCCCGGCCTTTTCCAGCGAGGCCAGCCAGGTCCGGGTTTGTTCGGAGAAGATTCCGCCCGGCACGGTGTGCGGAGGGTCGTCCAGGAACTCGCCGCCCATCGTGTCGTAGGGCGGGAAGGGGGAGACCTCAGGATTGGTGGAATCGATCACGACCATCCGTGCCCCGTTTTGCTCGTGTACCGCGTTGGGCTCCACTGAAAACTCTGAGCGGAACTTCTCCAAGCCCGGGGTTTCCAGCTCATTCCGGACCCACAGGTCATGGTTACCCAGCGTGGGTACCACCGGGATTGGAGACTCGTCGAACAGCTTGCGCGCCCGGCTGAACTCCTCTTGCAGGCCGCTTTGGGTCACGTCGCCGATGGCCACCACGAAGTCCGCCTTTTCCTGCGCCATCTGCTCCAAAGCCCGGGCAACTGCGGCATCGGCCAGGCCCACGTGCGGGTCGCCCAGGATTCCGAACCGTGCCAGAGTCTGCCCCGAAGCTTCAGCCACCGGCGCGCTTGGGAACTCGGCCGGGGGAGGGTAGGTGAGCTTGCCCTCCATCAGCGCCTGGTTGACCGCATCCAGATCCGGCTCGGCGAGTGCAAGCAGTTCAGCATGATCTTCGGCACTCAGGAGCTTTTGGGTGTGGGCATTGATGTAGACGCCCACCCGTTCCAGAAAAATCAGTCCGAGGATCCCGGTCTGTTCCTCCGACCCGGCCACGCCCGATAGGAAATCGGCATGGCGGGTGGCGTAGTTGGGAACGAGCTTGATCTTCTCAGCCGCACATCGGGCGGCCAGGATGCGGGCCCGGGCAGCCGCCCGGACCGCCGAGTCCTGGTGGCCCCGCCGCTCGAAAGCGGAGGAGCGGGCAGCCTCAACGGTCCAGCAGGAGAGCAGAAGATCGTCGAGCAGTGCCATCCGTCGAACGTACCAGCTTTCCCGGCCAACGAGGGTTCTGACATGATGGCGACGACCTATGCCAACTCCCAAACCTCCCGCCGACTGGGACACTTACTTTTTGGACCTTGCTCGCCAAGCAGCTACCAGGTCCAGCTGCACCCAGCAAAAGCACGGAGCGGTGATTGTTTCCCACCGCCACGTCCGGTCGACCGGCTACAACGGCACCCCGGTCGGCCATTCGAACTGTGATCAAGGTGGTTGCCCCCGTGGCCGAAGCGGCGACAAGGCCAAGCCGTGTTTCGGTGTCCATGCCGAAGCCAACGCGATCCTGTTTTCCGACCCGCACCAGCGCGAGGGAGCGACGCTGTACGTGACCGCTCCGCCGTGCCTGGCGTGCGCCAAGCTGATAGCTAACTCTGGATTGAAGGAGGTGGTCGCAGTCCAGGCAGAGGGTGCCGGCGAGGTCGACCAAGCCCGCGAGTTTCTTCTGGACTGCCAGGTCCGGGTGAGGTTTCTCAAGGGGTCTTAACTGAGCTCAGCACCCAGCTGGGCACCTTCCTTTTGGTCCTGCCGAGGTCCAAGCTGAGTTGTTCCTCTTCCGGCTCGGTTACCAACCGGAGCTGAATTCCGGACTGCGCCGGGGAGACCGCCGGCTGCTGAGCGTATGCGTTGTCCATATCGAGAGTATGCCCGGGGGGTACGACAATGGGCACCGGACACCTGGGCCCCCGAGGACTGAACCCGGCAGTTCGGGGGTACTGTAGAAAGCTATGATGCCTGCATTCTTGATCTTGGTGTTTTTGGTGCTGCCGATAGCGGAGCTTGCAGTTTTGATCCAGGTCGGCCGGGCGATCGGAATAGGTTGGACGATCGTCACGCTCATTGCCGTGAGCATCGCCGGCGCCGCGCTCTCCAAGCGTGAGGGCTTGGCGGTATGGCGCCGCTTCCAGGGGGCCCTAAGGCGAGGCGAGTTGCCTTCGAAGGAAATTCTCGATGGCGTCTTGATTTTGTTCGGCGCCGCCTTGCTGCTCACCCCGGGCTTCATCTCCGACATGCTCGGCCTTGTCCTGCTCCTGCCATTCTCCCGAGCTGCGGTTCGCCCCGTAATGGTCAACGCCGGCAGCTGGTTCATTGCCCGGCGCCGCCCGCCCGGCGCCGATGCGGCAAACCGGGTGCGCACGGTGCGCTCCCGGCGAGTTAATGAGCGCGCTGCGCAGCAGACCGATCCAGTTGATAATCATTAGGTGAGCCAACCGGAACAGATCTATGTAAGCCCGCAGACGCTGGACAAACTCAGGGACGAACTCGATGAGCTTACCGGCCCCGGAAGAGACGAGATGAGCGAGCGGCTGCTCCGGGCGCGCGAGTTGGGCGATCTCAAAGAAAACGCCGAGTACCACTCCGCGAAGGACGCCCAGGGCCTTATGGAGGCGCGTATCAGGAACCTCCAGCACACCATCAAGAGCGCCGTAGTGAGGGAGGTTTCAGCGATGGGGGACAAGGTACTTGCCGGCATGATCATCTCGGTAAAGGACGCTTTCGGTGTGGAGGACTACCTTTTCGCCGACTCGATGGAGGAGAAAGTGCAGGGCGTTACCACGGTCACCCCGGCCTCACCGATGGGCAAGGCGCTCATGGGTAAGCGCATGGGGGACAAGACGCAGGTGCAGGCCCCTCGTGGGAGCTTCGAGGTTGAGATCGTAGGCTTGCGGCCTGCCTGAGCTTGTTACAACCGCGCTGAGCGCCCTAAAGTGGGCTGGCTTAGCCTTGGGCGGGTTCGTCGTTCTCATCGTTGTGGAGGTTTTGCTGCTGTTCCGGCGGGACTTTCCTTTGAAGGATCCCGAACAGCCGGTCGCAGGGGTGTTCGGGGACGCCGGCCTGCCTGCGCTAAAGTTCGTCGTACTGGGCGACAGCACGGCTGTGGGCGTGGGCACCGATCCCGAGTTCTCGTTTCCATGGCTGATCGCCTCGCGTCTGGGTCAGCGATACCGCGTAACGCTGGAGGTGGTGGGGTTCGGCGGGGCGACTACCAAGGATCTGGCGGTTCAGCTCGACAAGGCCGAGGCGGCCGAGCCCGACCTGATGCTGGTAGAGATCGGCGCCAACGACACCACCCACCTCATCCCACCCTGGATCATCAGGCAGAACTTCGGGGCTGCGCTGGACCGGCTGGTTGCCCTGGACGGCGAACTGGTGGTGGCCGGACCGCCGGACATGGGGGGGATCCCGGTGCTTTTGGAGCCTGCACGCAGCCTGACCGGGGTCATAGGTGACAATGTCACCCGGATCATCAGGCGACAGACTCTCCAGCGGGATCTGCACTACGTGGACCTGGCCGCTGGCGTGGAGCGCTCGACCCTGCCGCCCGGAGTGCCTTATTACAGCTCGGACAGCTTCCATCCAGGAAGGGGCGGCTACGGGCTGTGGGCAGAAGTGATGTTCCCGGCAGTCTCGGATGCGGCCGACCGGGCTGTCAGCCGGCGGGCCGGAGCACCAGGTGGTCGTGCTGAGGGCTAGTATCCAGGACGCCCTCACCCACGTCGCCGGCTACGAATAGCATCAGGCCGTCATGCTCGACGGTCATGTCGCCCTCTTGGGGGGCGTCGGCGAAGCCGGTTTCGATCTGCCCCTTGCGCCGGTAGACCCTTACCCGAGCATCCGGGTTGAACCGGGAGGCGGCGTCGTAGGCCCGGGCAAGCACCTCGGCGGCGGCGTCGCTAATCTCCATAGGTCCTCTCCTGGAAGGTGAACGATGAAATCGGTTGGAATCACCGGCCCCGCCGGATCCGGTAAGAGTACTTTGTGGCAGGCGATTGCGGGCCGGGCGCCGGTGGGCGACGTAGCTACGGTCGCAGTGCCCGATCACCGGCTGGAGCGCCTAACTGAGTTGCATTCCTCCCGCAAGACCGTGCCGGCGCAAGTTGAGGTGGTGGACGTCCATGCGGGCGCACGCACCGCCGCTGCGGCAACTGCCCGTTTGCGCAACATGGACGCGCTGCTCCTGGTGCTCCCTTCATTCGGTGGCCAGCAGGGTGCCGGGGCGCTTGCGTCGATCAAGGACGATCTGTTGCTGGCCGACATGGGACCGCTGGAGAACCGCATGGCCCGGGCGCGCAAGGACCCGGCGGCCAAGGCCGAGCTCCCGGTGTTGCAGGCGGGGCTGGAGCACTTGGGCGAAGGCAAGTTCTTGAGCACCAGGCAGTGGGATAAGCAGGAGCGCTTGGTGTTCTCGGCACTGGCGCCGATAACGCTGAAGCCGCTGATAGTGGTGAACAACGTCGACGAGGATTCCCTGGGGGAGGAGCTGTCCGATCCGGATCTGTCGTCAATCACCGTCTCGGCGCTGCTGGAAGCGGAGGTGGCAGGGCTGTCGCTTGAGGAGGCGACGGATCTGCTGGGGGCCTACGGGGTGGGCAAGCCGGTCATGGGCCGGATGATCCACCAGGTCTACGGATCGCTCGATCTGATTACCTTTTTCACCACCGGTGACGACGAAACCCGGGCCTGGGAGCTAAAGCGTGGAGCTACGGCACCGGAGGCGGCGGGGGCAATCCATTCGGACATCCAGCGGGGATTCATCCGGGCGGAGGTGGTCTCATACGAGGAGTTGGTGAAGGCCGGGTCCTGGGAAAGGGCCAAGGCGGTGGGAGCGCTGCGGGTGGAAGGCAAGGAATACTTGTTCAAAGAGGGCGACGTTACCAACTTCCGCTTCGCGGTTTAAGGCGTGAGTGGTCGAGGCAGAAGGCTGCACAGAGCCCTACCCGGGGTTCGGCCCTTCTGCGAGCGCCAGCGCCAAACCCGGAATGTCTCGGAAGTCGCCGGCATTGAGCGTCCACAAGGCGGTTCCGCGAACGACCGCGTAGGCGGCTATCGCCAGGTCTACCTCCCGGCCCCGCGGCTTACGAACCTCGTGATACAGCCTGGACGCTGCCGCTGCCTCCTCGGGGCCGAAGGACAACACCCCGGCAGAGGGAAACAGAGCTTCCTGGGCGGCCAGTTCCTCGGGAAGGCGGGGTCCGCGCAGCCACTCGTACAGAACAAGCGAGGGAAGCCGAAGCCGTTCTCCTGCGGCAATAAACGCTCTCATGGCACCGGCTTGCCGCCTGGGTCCGGTGAGGCTGTCGATGAGAGCGGAGGTGTCAACGATCATCGGGGCTGGGTTGAAACCGAATTCATTCAGACCGACTGCCGGCCGGTGCGCCGCCTAGCGGCCCTGATGGATGCCAGCTCTTCGTCCACTTCCATGACCGGCCGGTCAGGAACCTGCGGAACCAGTTGATCGAACGACGAGAGCAGGCGCTGGCGCTCTGCCTCACCCAGCCGGCCCTTCCTCTCGGAGTAGTCGAGGATAGCCTCTCGAACCACCTCACTTTTTGCCTTACCCAGGGATTCGGCAGCTTTGCGCAGCCGGGCGGCTGTCGCCTCGTCGAGACTAAAGGTCATTTTAACGCTTGCCATATGTAGGCCATACTACCATATCAACCTGCGGCTACGAAGTACCGGGTCGACGGTGGGGCATATCCATCGCACGGTAAAGTGTTGCGCCCCCGAACTGTTCGCCACCTTGGAGCAGCGCTCGCCCGAACCGGTTAGTGGTCCACTACCTCGATATCCCGAGCGGAAGCCGCCTTGAGGAGTCGGTCGTCGAAGGACGCCAAGCGACCCTCGACGTTTGCGCATGGGCCGCCCGCCGGAACGGTTCCCCGTGAACGGCCACTGCTATCTTGAGCAATCCAGCAGCTTAACGTCGTAGTCGGCCAAAGCGCTATCTGCCGTTGCCAGCATCAGGCCCTGCGCCCTGGCCTGCGCCACCAGAAGCCGATCGAAGGGGTCTTTGTGGTGGTCGGGGAGTTGGCCGGCCGCCCACGCATGCTCGCCGGTGATGGCCAGGTCCAGAAGTCCGGCTTCCCGGACATGGGCGACGAGGTTCATCCCGTGGAGGTGCAGTCGCCCGGCGGAAGCCTTGATCGATGCTTCCCAGATGCTCGCTGCTGATACGTAGGCCAGAGTCCGAGAGTCTGCGATCAACTCCCTTGCCGGGGGCGGCAGCCTCTCGTCGTCAGTCAATGCCCACAGCAGCACGTGGGTATCGAGCAGGAGATTCATTCCTAAGGCCTCTCGAAGGCGTCCAGCACCTGAGAAGGGAGCGGATCGTCAAAGTCTTCGGAAATTGAAATTCGGCCCTTCAGCTGCCCGAGTTTGCGAGGTGCCGGCTGAAAACCCACCAATCGGGCGATCGGAGTCCCTGCGCGTGCCAGCACGATCTCCTCCCCGGCTTCCACCCGCTCCAGCAGCCGGGAAAGGTGGGTCTTGGCCTCCTGGACGTTAACCACTTCCATGCTTAACCTCTATCAGTCTGGTCGACCAGACCAGGCTACCACGGGAGGGCGCTGGGGCGAGCGTGCGACTAGTGCAGTGTCTCGGTTTTGGGCACGCGCATTCTGGCTGGGCGTTCCCGAGGGTTCATGGTGCCCATGCCGAGGGGTCGTTGAGGTAGAGCCCGCAGGCGCAGTCGAGTGCCTCTTCGGGCGTCC
>JBQTHR010000049.1:0-1653 GCA_052389675.1 Actinomycetota bacterium | reverse complement strand
TTTTGACGCCCCGCTTAGCCGTTGAGTTCTCACTCAAAGACCGGGGCCTGCTACCGGGCGCTTCAGCACCTGCCCGGACGGGACTTGCACCCGCTGGCTCGATCGAACTTTCAGAACGCAACATGAGGACATATTAGGAGCTTCCGCCGACAAACTACACCCCTGCAACTAGAAAAGGGTCATCTGTCCTTCACTGAGCGTAGGGATCCTCGCTTTGGGCGGCCGGCGGGGCCGAGGGCGATGTTTCGACACAGGCGCCATCTCCCACGGTGGCGGGTCGGCCAGCAGGGGAAGCTGATGGGCCGACGGCGGGTGTTCGGGAAGCACGGGTTGTTCCCCGCTCAAGCTCAGCTGCCCAGAGCAATGGGGGCTGGCCAGCGTCTCGATCGTGCAGTTTCGGTCTTCCGCAGGCTGCCACGGTGCGGCTCCCCTCTCCACTCCGGGCAGGCTGACTTGCTCCGCCTCGATGTCCGGCAAAGTCGTCGTGCTCACTTGATCGGGTTGACGCGCTTTAGGATCGGATAAGGATTGGTAGCCGGGCCGGCCGGCACATGCGTCTCAAAATGCAGATGGGGAGGAGTTCCCCGGGCATTGCCGGTGGTCCCGACGTAGCCCACAACCTGCCCCTTCTTGACCTTTGCCCCGTTCTTCATACCGGGGCCGAAGCCGGCCAGGTGGGCGTAGTAGTAGCGCCAGCCGTCGCCGGGGGAACGGATCCACAGCTTGTTGCCTCCCAGGGTATTGATCCCGAGGTCTTCTACCACACCGTTGACCACCGAGTAGACCGGCGTTCCTTGGAGGGCGAAGATGTCGGTCCCCAAGTGTTTGCGCCCGCCGGGCCGGGGGCCCAGCCAGGAGTCTACGTAGGAATAGGGCGCCCTCACCGGGAAGGCGAAGCCGGACTTGGTGGTGTCCAGCCTGGCTTTGATCGACTCGTACCTTCTGCCGAGTTCCTGCAGCGACCCCTGCATCTGTTCTTGCTTGAGTTGCAGCACCTCGACGGTCTTTTCCTGCTCAGTTCGCTGGGCGTCCAGCTGCACCTGCAGGCCTGCGGTGCTGTTACGCAGTTCGGTGACGGTCTTGACCGCCAGCGCGTCCTTACGGGTCACGGCCTCGATGATGTCCATCGCTGTGGCGAACTGCCGGAAGGAGCGGGCGTCCATCAGCACGGTTATGATGTCGCCCGGACCGGCCCGGTAGGTGGAGGCAGCGCGGGCGTTCATCGAACCCCTGATGGTGCCCAACTGAGCTTCGAGCGCTCTGAGGGCGGCCTGAGTGGCGGAGATCTGACTCATCAGGGCCTCTTGCTTGGCCCACGCGGCCTCGTATTGGCGTACCACCGAATCCAGCTGGCCTTGAGCAGCCTTCATGCCTCCGAGCGATGAGCTGACATCTGCCTGCAGTCTGGCCAACTCCTCAGGGGAGGGCAGTTGCGGGGGTAGTGGTCCCGCCGCACCGGCCGTTGGGGCGAGCGAGGGAAGGAGTAAGCCTGCCAACAACAGGGCAAGGAGTGCGGAACAGGATCGGGTCATTGGTAGTCAGCGGCGCGGTGCTCTTGCGAGCCCGTTTCCGCATTCCCCTTTCAAACCGTGCATGCGGTTTTCCCGCACACGGCTTACCGATGGTCTTTCGAACATAGTTACGCAGCTCCTG
>JBQTHR010000048.1:0-3455 GCA_052389675.1 Actinomycetota bacterium | reverse complement strand
AGGTGGAGTATCTCGGCCGGGTCTTCGACCGGGAGGCCGCCGCCGACCAGGTGGTCGGCCGGCTAAAGGAACGGGTGGAGAGCACCAGGGCCTCTTTGGAGGGGGCGCCGCAGCGCACAGCGGCGGTCCTTTTCCCCACGGTCTCAGGTGGGAGCGGCTTCGCCTACGGGATCAAGAGCATGGCACACCCACAGCTTGAGGCGGCCGGCTTCACCAACGTCTTTGGCGACGTAAACGACCGGGTGTTCGAGGTCACCACCGAAGAGTTGATCAACCGCAATCCGGAGGTACTGATCTTGTTGTACGTGGGTGGCGACCCGGACGCAGTAAAGAACGCAATCACCTCGCTTCCCGGGGCGGATCGAATGAAGGCGGTGCAGGACGACGCCATCCTTGTGCAACTGTTCAACTTCTCCGAGCCCCCCACCCCGCTGGTCCTGGACGGGCTGGAACGCATAGCCGAACACTTCTCCGAGGGCACATGATCACGTCAATCGACATCTGCTTGGGTTACAAGGTCACAGCATCCAGCTGGTCTTCGGGCCGATGAGGATGCACCATTGAGTCCTTCTACCGAGTCCGGCGGCGGGTGGACCGGGCTGCAAAAGACGGATTTCAGCTCGATCCAGGACCGGATCACTGCCTACTGGAGCCGTCACGCCGGTTCTTACCACGACTACCAAACCGACGAGGCACGCCGGGGGCCTGCCCGGGCAGCCTGGGCCACGGCGCTCTCCCAGGTGCTTCCAACCCCGCCCGCCCGGGTGCTGGATCTGGGGACCGGGACGGGGTACATAGCCATCTTGCTGGCCGAACTCGGATACCGGGTCACCGGGGTGGACCTTTCTGAGCCGATGCTCGAGCTTGGGCGAACCCACGCGAACGGCCTGGCCAATCCCCCTCAACTGCTGGTGGGCGACGCGGTGGCCCCAGACTTTCCGTCGGGCAGCTTTGATCTGCTTACCGCACGCTACCTGCTGTGGACGCTGCGCGAACCGGCCAGAGCCTTGGGGAATTGGCTTGGGTTGCTAAAGCCCGGCGGGATGCTGGTGGTGATCGACAGCACCTGGTTTCCCGACGGTATCCACTCCGCAAAGATCCAGGAGCCGGACGGCAAGGAGCAGGATTTTCGGGAGCTCTACGACCGCCGGGTGGTCGCGGCCCTGCCTTTCGCCGAAGCGCGCTCGGAGGAGGGCATGGTTCAGATCATCCAGCAGGCAGGATTCACCGGGGTGGAGACCACCTCCCTGCACGGGATTTGGGACTTGGAACGTAGGCTCGGGGTGGCGCCGGGACATCGAGTGCAGATGCAGGTGCTTATCAAGGGCGTCTCACCGCTAAATGAGTGATAGGACCGAACCCCTGCGGGGCTGGGGGAGTCTACCGGTGTGTATAGTGTATGCATGACCAGGATTAACGTCTATCTACCGGATGAACTGGCCGAGGAGGCTAAGTGTTCTGGGCTGAATATCTCACGTATCACACAGGAAGGTGTACGGACCGCCCTGGCTGGCCAGCGGACCGACGGCTGGCTGAAGGAGCTTGCTGATCTTCCGGCTACCGGCCTGACCCACGAGCAGGGATTGGATGCGGTTGCCGGAGCCAAGGAGGAACTCGAGAGCGCGTGACCGACGAGTTGGTGCTCGACGCCTGCGCCATGGTCGATCTTCTGATTTCCTCTCCAGTTGCAGGAAAGATCCGTCTGCGGCTGGCTGGCAGTCGGCTTCACGTACCCGCCCACTTCGACGCCGAGGTCCTGTCTGCTCTGGGACGTCTTCACTGTGACGGCCGGCTGAGCGCCCAGGAAACCGTAGTCCGGGTGGATCGCCTGGCAACCGCTCCTATCCAGCGCCATCCCCTTCCGCCGCTGCTGGCCGGGGCTTTCGGGCGCCGCCACAACCTCAGGCTTGTCGATGCCCTTTATGTACAGCTTGCCGACCAGCTTGGTGCACCCTTGATCACCAGTGACCGAGCGCTGGCATCGGCAAGTGGCGCAGAAGTCTTAAGCGGCTGATCAGTCAGGAACCCGGGTGGTCGGGTCCCCGTCCGCCGCCAGCGCAGGCCCAACTTGTCGATCACTGCCGGCAGGCTGAGCGCGCTGTGCTACCCGACCGCTGCCTGGATGTCCTCGGTCGGGTAGAAGATGTCCCGGCCCTGGGTGAACGCCGGCGGATACGTGGGAGCGGAACCGGCCTCGGACGGCGATGCTTCAGGCGGGCCTGTTAGGGCGAAACACCAGATGCACCCCGTCTCCAGTTTTCAGGCATTGCACGCCGATCTCGTACACTGGCTCGATTACTTTTGGAGTCAGCACATGCCCGGGCGGCCCCGAGCAGTGGATCCGTCCCCGGTCCAGCAGGATCAGCTCATCGCAGTAGCGGGCCGCCAGGTTTAAATCGTGAAGAACCACCACCGTGGTTACCTCCAGGGTGCGCACCAGCTCCAGGACCTCATGCTGGTAGCGGATGTCCAGGTGGTTGGTCGGCTCGTCCAGCAGGAGATGGTCGGCCTGCTGAGCAAGTGCCCGGGCGATGAGGACCCGCTGCTTTTCACCCCCGGAGAGTCCGGCATAGATCCGGTGGGCCAGCGGGCGCATCCCCACCTTGGTGAGAGCAGCGGCGGCAATCCGGTAGTCCTCCGGCCGGTGCCGCTGCATCATTGACAGGTGCGGGGTGCGCCCCAGAAGCACCATCTCGGCTGCGGTGATTGGGAAATCCGCAGCTCCCTCTTGGACCACCACCGAGACCCGCCGGGCGATCTGCTGCTGGCTTAACGAGCCAATTGGATCGTCGTCCAAGGACACCAAACCGGCGCGGGCGCCGAGCGCGCCGTAGAGGACGCGCAGCAGGGTGGTCTTACCGCTCCCGTTGGGCCCGATCAGCCCCACAACTTTGCCTTGGACGCCGTTGACCGATATGCCGTCCAAGACCAAACTGCCGTTGTAGCCGAAACTGATGTCCTTCGCGGTAATCATGTGCCTTCGGAGAAGTGTTCGGCTATCCGTTCCAACCCGTCCAGGACCAGCGGGGTGGGGGGCTCGGAGAAGTTGAAAAGCTGGACCAGGATGGCGTCGTCCTGCACCGCCTTCAGTCGATCCGCTCCGGGAAGCGAGGTGATCGCATTCTTGACCGCTTCCGGATCGCCACCCACGTACAACAGGATCAGAACGTCCGGGTTCCGGTTGATCAGCTCCTCAGTGGTGACTTCGAACACCCGGTCGTTGACGTCGCCGAAGACGTTGGTAAAGCCGGCCGCTTCAAGCTGGGGGTGGGCCATGCTCTTGATCCCGTAGGCGAAGCCGCTGCCACCTGAGACCGTCGGAAACAGTACCGCCGCTGTGCGCTGCGGCGCCCCCTCCAAAGAGGCCCTGGTGCTCTCCACCCGTTCCTTTAGCCGGCCGACCACCTGGTCGGCGGCGGCCTCCCGGTCGAAGACCCGGCCGAGATACTCCACCT
>JBQTHR010000047.1:0-4298 GCA_052389675.1 Actinomycetota bacterium | reverse complement strand
GGCGACCAGGGCCAGCGCCAGACTGCGCCGGCGGGAGGGCGCCGGATCGATCAGCTTCTCCAGCCCGAGCCGGTAGATCATCCCCACCACCGCGGCGACATGGCCGTGGGGACGGGTGCGGGCAACTTCAAGTCCTAGTTCCATGCGCTGAGCCGAGTCGGTCTTCAACTGCGCCAGCGCCTGACCCGGCGGGGCCTTGAGGATCACCCGCAGAGCCTCGACCTTATCCTCGGGCCAGCGGCTAAGGTTGGCCAGGGTCCGGCTCTTGACCTTGCCCCCCTCCCGGTAGCCCTCTCGCAAAAGAATCGCCGGGGGCGAGCTCCGGTTGGGAACCTTGGCAATGTACATGCGTTGATACTACCCCAAGACTATGCCTGTGGCACGGCTATTCTGATCTAATTACATGCCAACACACTGCATACCGAATGAATAGCATCCACAGGCACATTTCTGGGCTAAAACAGCCTCAAAAGGGGGCTAGAAGGGGGTAACTTCGGGCTAGCGCGGCAGAATCGGGCCGTTTGAGGGGGCGGTGGTCCCGAGGCATGAAGTGCACTTGCGACCCATTCGATCCGAGTTAATCCGCGTGGTGGCGGGCGGCCCCCATTCATCTTTATACGTACGGACTTTGGTTCGTCGGCTTAAGGGAGATTCCCTTCTCGTTCGCTTTGTTTGCTACTGCCGAAGGAGTGCGACTCAGCTTGAGGGCGATGACCCTCGTCGGTGTGTTGCCTTTAGCAAGCGACCGAAGCTGCTTCACCTGGGGGCCGGTCCACGCCTTGCGATGATTGCTCGGCTTCGCCATGTTGACCTCCTACCAGTCTTGACAATATCACAAGATGTTGTGCCTGAGCCGGACTTAACACAACATAAGGGGACCTCAAAAGGTTTGGAGGCGTAACCCCGTCAGCCCTCGATTCCGACATGAATGTCGCCAAAGGTTCTCAACTGAGATGAACCTGTACGGTGACGGCCCACTTCATCTTCGGGCACAAGGGGCGGAGTGACGGCGGAAGCCGAGGCCGGCGCATCTCACGGTCAATGCCGTGGTCGGCCAATCGTTGATCGCCGGGAGCGACCCATTCGAGCGTCCGCAACTACGGCTCTCTTGACTCGGTCACTCAGCATCGCCGCCGTCTCCGACAGGAGCTGCCGGCTCGTTTGAGGCCATCCAGTGCGCGACTGCGCGCTTGGCTCGCGCGAGTCTCGCCTCCCAGGAAACGTCGGTGTCCGCGGAGTCCGGCTCCTCGCCCGGCTCCGGCGAATCGCCAAGCTGAGCAGCGGCGTACTCGCTGCCTAGTACCTGTTCAAGGCAGGCGAGGTCTGCGTCACCGAGCGACGGCCAGCTCGGACCTCCGGCCGATGAGGTGCCTATCGGCACGAATACTCCGAGCAGATCCGGTAGCGGCCAAGCACCAGACTCAACTCGAGAGCGCATCCATGTTCTACGGTCGGCTTCCGGTTCCAGCGCTCCCCAGGCAGTCAGTAGTGAGTTGACGTTTGACGTGTCCTGTGGAGGGACGGCGGACTGACGGTCCAATTCCTCCTTGATTAACCGGAGCGTTTCGACAGTGATCGAGCCGAACGATGCGCTTGTTGTTTGTTCTTTCTTCTCAGCTGATCGCTTCGCGCGAGTGACGGTGTGAGCAAGAAACCGGACGCCCGCGGCTGCAGCAATTTCTCCGGCGAAGCTGGCCGCGTCGTCTGGCTTGGCGAGGAGGATCAGATCTGAGGCCCAGGAACGGTGCACGAACCGCGCCCGCCCGAAGAGGCCGGTATCCGGCACCTGCGTTTCGATCTCTGCAAGCAGTGGGAGCAAATGGTGCGCTGCATTGGCGGTGGTGGGGGCAAACCTCCGAAGCTTGTCGAGGACCATCTCGGCATCGGTCGGCAACATCGCAATGACGGCAGACCACGCGTCGCCCGGTGAACCACTCAGCGCCTCGTCGAGAGCGCGCGCGACAGTTGCGTCGGGTAGGTCATCCGGACCGATGCCCAGATAGAAGTACCGATCGAAGTACTCGGACGATCCGACGCGGCGACTGCTGGCAAGCTCAGGGTAAAATCCCGATCCGTACTCCATTCGTTCCAAGGCGCTCTTGATCGGCAGGAACATCTGACCGAGCAGCTCGAGAAGGGCTGCGATGTCGGTGTCAGGCACGTCCGATACCTTCAGCTGCTCGCGCCAGGCGTTGCGTCGCTCCTCCTGACTCAGCTTCTGCCGGAACGACGTCCCGGTCAACTCAGCCTTGTGAGCGATCAGCGTGCCGGTGACGCCGGGATGGAAGGTCCGGAGAAAAGTGATTATTGCGAAGTCGACAAAGTCGACCTCCGATGCGACGAGCGGATAAAGGGCCTCGATCTGGGCGCAGTAGTGCTTCACCTGCCGTGGCTCACGCAGATACGAGGCAAGGTGGGTGCGATAGGCATGAGCAAGGCGGTTCGACGCTTGGGCATCCAAAGTGACTCCATGCTTCGCGATGACCGCGTCGAGAAGCTGATCCAGGAGCTGGCCAGCCAAGCGAACGTGTACCGGCGGCAGTTCCAGTCGCACCTGCACCATCTTCTCTAGATAAGCCAATGCTCGGGACCGGTCGCCGCCGGCGAGTGCCGTAGACGTCAGTACATCCAGCACAGTCTCTTCGTCGAATGCAAGGAGGTAGTAGACGTTCGGTAGCCGGCCGACGAGCCGAACCAATTTGAAGATGAGTGTCAGCTCGTCAGGGTGGAGGCGATCAAGGTCATCGGCAACCAACAGGATCGGAGCACCGTCGCCGCGAAGCGCGTCCTCGAGCTCCCTTCGTCGTGCGCCGATCGATTGGTCGCCGGCGAGTACTTCACCGGCAGCGAGGATGGCTTCATCCGCGTTAATACCGAAGAGTTTGAACGGCGTAGCGAACGGCGACACGGCCTTAGCGTAGCCGGCCATCTTTTGACGAAGCTTCTTTCCCTTGGAGTCTTCGGGGAGCGCTGCGACGAGCGTGGTGAAGAATTCCTGTACGAGCGATGGCAGGTCGGAGACCATCCACGGGTTGAATTCGACGACGCGCCAGCGCTCGCGACCCTCCAGCCGCCTCCGCACGAAGTGCAGCACCGAGGTCTTGCCACTACCCCACGGACCAAGGAGCGACAGGACCGCCGACGGGGTGTCAGCCGCGACTTGGTCAACCAAGTCGGCGACGCGCTTGGCGAACTCCCCCCGGGCCAGGGCATCGTGCGCTTCGTCAGCGACAGGATCGTCGCCGAGAAGGCCTTGCGTCGTCTTGCGGTCCGAGGAGTCGACCATGAAGGCCATTGTTGCCACCGCCGCACAACCGTGCCTTGCTGCGGCGGTGCGACGGCAGCGAGGCGCCGGCGTCGGTTGAAACCGAGTTCTCCAAGGGAGGAGAGCTCTCCAACCAGCTCGTTCAGTTGGTGGTGTCTTACGACAACAGGCGTCAGGCGTCGAGAGCCTTCGACGAGATAGAGATGGCCGCCCGCGAGTGCGCCCAGTGGGAGGATAGCGACGAGCACACGACCAGCAGGCTCACCCTCCAAAGCCTGTCCTTTCCCAGACTCGGAGATGAAACTTTGGCCGCCCGGATGGGAGGAGAGGTGAAATCGAAACCCGACCCGGACGATGAGTTTTCCTTCGACATCACCGCCAATATCGCCGCCGACATCGTCGTGGTTCGCTCGGGCAGTCTGATCACCGTTCTGGGTCACTTCGGAATCGGCATTTTCGGCCCGCCCTCGTTGGACTCCGCGGAGACCGAGGCGATCGCTCGCAAAGCCGTTGACCGGTTGGAGGCACTGTGATCGCCGCCGCCGAATCAGGGGCGAGGTGAGGACCGGCCCGCTAAGCATCGGCAGCTTCCCGGTCCGACAGACCCTCCAGCTCCTTTAGCACCATCGCCGAGGCGATGACTTCCCCCGGCACCGAGGGCCGGCCCGCCCCGAACCGAACAGATCGGCAAACATCTCATCGGGGAACAGTTCGGCGCGGTGATCGGCCAGCAGGGCGTAGATTGAGTTCTCGGGTACCAAACCCCGGCAGTGGGCCGCGGCGTCCAGCAGTTCTACGTTGGGATCATGTTTTCCTAGCATGCTCACAGTCCGAAGAATTCAGCTACAGATCGCGAGCACCTACGACGAATTGTTCAACGGCGTCCTGCTGCTCAGAAAATAGCCTCTATGCCGGCTTCGGGAGGTCGTGCAGGGTGACCGAGTAGCCGAGTTCTTGAAGCTGACGTATTGCCCGGCGGCGTGCCGCCTCCTCGGCAAGGGTGCGTACCTTTTGAGGTCCCTCTTCCCGATAT
>JBQTHR010000046.1:0-8298 GCA_052389675.1 Actinomycetota bacterium | reverse complement strand
CGAAGTCCTCGAATTCCTGACTCGTCACCAGTCGTCGGGGCGCCCCCAGAGACCGCACGACTGCCAGATCCACGACAACCCCAGTTCTTCGAGAGTGATCAACCGCTCAGATTTCAAGCGATCATTCAGGAATCACGACGCTCCGTCAACAACGGGAATTCTCGGTACGCCTGCGTGGGGATCCACAAGGGTTGGCAATGGCCCTAACGAACTCGGGGAAGTTCCTACATCGAATCCGGTCGAGCTGGCAGCCGCCGAGGAGGCGGCGGGATGAAAAAGCTCGCCCTGTGCATAGCGAGTCTGCTGGTCGTCCCGGTCTTCGCCCTGGCCGGGGTGGGAGCGGCCGCTGCGCCGCCGATTGACCCCGGCTTTGCAGACGGCCGAGTGCCGTTCGATCTCGGCGCCGGCGCCCTCGAGTCCCAGGTACTTGCCCACCCCAGAATTCACCTGACCCCCCCAGCCCGGGGCGACGTCGAGGTAGGGAGAATAGACCCCCGGGTCCTGCAGGTTTTGTTGGTGCTGGCGCAGCACCACGAGCTAAACCGGGTCGGCCCCCTCTCCTCCGGCCACTCCTACTTCGTCAAGGGCACCAACCGGGTCTCTAATCACATACCGGGCCGGGCGGTGGATATCAGCGTGATCGACGGGGTCCCGGTCAGCGTGAACAACCACCGGGCATATGCCGCAGCCCGGTTGGTGGCGTCGTTGGCGCCGCCGCTCAGACCCGACGAGTTGGGCGGGCCCTGGCGGATCGAGGCAGCCGGTATGTACTCGTTCACCAAGGATCACGGCAGGCACCTTCACATCGGCTTTAGCCGTTGAGGGGCTCGGTGGATCCGACGAGGGGTTCGGCAACCCTGGGACAGTTCTTCGCGGGCAGTTCTCCCGATGTTCCCCCCGCGCCGGGCGGACCACTGCCCCGGTGGCTGTTCGAGCCGGCGGATTTGCTTTCCCGGGCTGTCGAATTCCTGTCGGGATCATCTGGTTCGATCCTACGGTTCGGCGGGGTAGTGGTCGGGATTGCGGTGATCGCCGGGGCGATGATCGTGATCTGGCGCTATGGGAGGAGCCGATCCCTGCTCACCGGCGGCCGTTATCTGCGGATCATGCCTCCTGTCGAGATCGAACCCGACGGAGCGATGACCCTTTGGATGGGGCTACACGCCCTTTTGCGTCCCGGCTGGGCGAGGCTCGTCTTCGGGCAGCCCCACCTTTGTTGGGAGACGGTAGCCGCCGACACCGAGGCCTCGGTCGGGCTGTGGGTGGCGGCCCGAGTGCCCCCGGGTCTGGTCGAGCAGGCGGTACAGAGCACTTGGCCGGGCGCCCGGGTGGAGCCGGCCGAGCCTGCGCCGCTGCCCAGCAAACCGCGTCCGGTCAGTTGTGAAATGCGGCTGTTGGAGTCCGAGGAGTACCCACTCGGCGAGGGCATAGGCGCCGATCCCCTTCGGCTCGTCCTCGGTGCCTTCAGCCTGCTCAGTCCGGGGGAACAAGCGATGATCCAGCTGCTCGCCCGCCCGGTCACCGGTCGAATGCGGCACAAGGTTCGCGGCGCCGCCCGGCAACTTCGGCAAGCCCACTACGGTGCTCGGGCGCCGGGCAGGTCGAGACGCTCATCGGCGCCCGATCCGACGGTGGCCGAGGACATTCGATTGATCCTCCAAAAGGGAGCTCATCCGATGTGGGAGGTAGTTATCCGGGTGGCCGTGGCTTCGACTAACGCTGCCTCAGCCCGGGGCAAGATCCATGCCCTGGCCGGAGCTCTGGCCGTCTTCGCCGGGCCCAACGACCTGGTCCGGGGCCGGCTCCGAGGCGGACCGGGAGCTCTCGCCAGCAGGGCGATGCCGAAGGGCTTTTTGCTTTCTGCGCCCGAGCTTGCCCGGATAGCCACCCTTCCCAGCCCCTTAGCGCTACCTTCCCTGCAACGGGCCCGGGCGCGGACTGTGGCGCCGCCCAGGGATCTGCCCGAGATGGGCAAGCCGCTGGGACTGGCCGACCATCCCGGATACGTTCGAAAGGTCGCGCTGCAGGTACCGGACGCCGCGCATCACCTGCACCTGATGGGCGAGACCGGAACCGGCAAGTCGACGCTGATCGCACAGATGGTGCTTGCCGATGCCCAAGCAGGGCGGGCAGCAGTTGTGATCGACCCTAAGGGCGACCTGGTCAACTCCATCGTGGAGCGCCTTCCCAAGCACGCCATCGGGCGCACCTGCCTGTTCGACCCCGACGATCCCGAGGTCGCGGTCGGCCTGAACGTGCTCTCCGGGGAAGACCCCGACCTGGTGGTGGACCAGATCGTGAGCGTCTTTCGCAGGATCTACGCCGACGCCTGGGGAGCCCGAAGCGACGACATCATGCGCTGCGCCTGCCTGACCCTCACCCAGGTTCCCGGCGCCACTCTGGCCGACGTCGGGGCGCTTTTGACCAACGACGAATTTCGTGCCCAGGTCCGTAGCGACCCTTCCCGGTTCAAAAACATCGGAGACGTCAACCTGTTCTGGGACTGGTTCGAGCAGCTCGGCCCGCAACGGGCCACCAACATCGGGCCCCTGATGAACAAGCTGCGGGCCTTTCTGCTCAGAGGACCGGTTCGGGCGATCGTCGGGCAGTCGGACCCCAAGCTCGACGTCGGCAAGCTGATCGACTCCGGCGGCCTTTTGCTGGTGCGGGTCCCCAAGGGCACCATCGGCGAGGAGACCAGCCGGGTGCTCGGAGCATTCATCGTTGCCCGGGTCTGGCAGGTCTGCATGCAGCGGGCTCGAAGGGCCGAGCGGGATCGCTCGTCGGTGGGCCTGTACGTCGACGAGATGCACAACTACCTGGCGCTGCCCCGCTCCTTCGAGGACATGCTGGCGGAAGCCCGGGGGTACGGTCTCGGGCTGGTGCTGGCTCACCAGCACATGGGCCAACTGACCCGCAACGTGCGCGATGCCCTGGCGGCCAACGCGAGGACCAAGGTCACGTTCGCCACCTCGCCCGACGACGCCTCGATGCTGGCCAAGCACTTCGCTCCCCAGCTCTCCGATTACGACCTGGCCAACCTGGAAGCGTTTCAAGCGGCGTGCCGTCCCTGCATCAACGGCGCGCACGGTCCGGCGTTCACTTTTCGGACCGAGCCGTTGGGACCCGAGATCGACCGAAGAGCTGCAGACGTGCGCTCGGCGGCCGCCGACAACTTCGGGGTTCGCCGTTCCCAGGTGGACGCGAGGCTACGAAATCGCATTGGCGAGCTGGGGGACGAATGGGTGGCCGAACCGGTGGCCGAATCCCCGGTCGCCCTAAGACTCGACCACCGGCCGGTACCGGTTCCAGAGGGTAAACGCCGCTGATGGGTGGTCGGATCGGTCCCAGGACTACTTTGTGGATGCGTTCGCAGCCACAAAGTGAGAAAGCTCTTCACGCCGCATCATTCCTCACCTCCAGGGATCGCAGGATCTGCATGGATCTGTACGAACACAAGGTCTTGACCACCACTCAGGTGATGGACCTGTACTTCGACTCCCAGCGGGTAACTGAACGCAGACTCCTCAAGCTCTATCAGCACGGAGTAGTACAGCGGTTCCGCCCGGCTTCGGAGAAGGGCAGCTACCCGTTTCACTTCCTGCTCGGTGATCTGGGTGCTCACGTCGTGGCAGCCGAGATGGGGGTGGAGCTCAAGGATCTCAAGCTCGCCAAGGACCGGCTCGTCCGAATCGCCTACAGCCCCCGCCTCAGCCACCTGGTCGCTCTGAACACCTTCTTCTCCCGCCTGATTCATCGATGCCGACAATCACAAGAACTGCGCGTAACCCACTGGTGGGGGGAGGACCGGGTCCGGCGCCGCTGGGGACAGATCGTGCTGCCCGACGCACTCGGCCAACTTGAGGGCGCCGGAACAAGGATTCGCTTCTTCCTGGAGTTGGACCAGGGCACCGAGAGCCCCTCTAAGCTCGCCAAGAAGCTCACGGGATACCACGAGGCCTCGTTGGTCCCCGAATCCCCCCAGCTGCTGTTGTTCTGCTTCCCCGACAACCGCCGGGAAGCGTCCGCCCGCGGCGCTGGTGCCGTGCGGCATGACGATCGCCACCACGACCATGGTCAGGCACGCCGAGGCTCCCCTGGGCGAGATCTGGCTGGCGCTGGGATCGAACAGGAGATCTTGCCTGTTCGGGGTCCGGCCACGATGAACACTTCCGGCGTTCTCAATCACGAACGCGGCTTAACAAATCCCGTCCGCGCGTCTCGGACCGTTGCCCTTGGAGCCAGTCGCGCAGATTCGCTGCTCGGCGGCCTGAGCGGCCGTGTCAGTGTCGCGTCGTACCATGCTCCGCCCCCAAGAATCGACGAAGCAACTCGGCGTCCGATGTTGGGGGGACCGATTTGAGAGCTCGAGCCGGAGATCGTCGAAATGGCGCAGCGCACCATTCAACTGAAATCGCAGAGACCCAGCCGGGAAGAAGGCCAGCGTGCCTACTCTCGGTCGAGGACCTTGCCGCATACCTGCAGGTTCCCATCGCGACCATCTATCAGTGGCGCTACAAAGGCGACGGTCCTGATGCCTTCCGTATCGGCAAGCACCTCAGGTTCGACCCCACCGACGTCGATCGGTGGCTCGGGGAGCGCAAGGTTGCATCACCCAGATAACTTCAGGTTCCCTGCCCAATTGAGAGCCGAATACCAACCTGGGTTAGTCCGGTTGCAGGAGGTTCAGAAGTTTCCGTAACCTCGGCTCCAGGATCACCTAATGGGTTCCTACCGCTTGCCGGAGAGATCCGCCAAACTGTAGCCGAGCCCGCCGGCGGATGAGCACTTTGGTTCACAGATCTTCAAGGTCTAAAGCTAGATCGTGCCTCCGCCGGTTGGTAAGGAATGCCGAAACGGCTGGTGGGATGGCGTGCCTTGAGCACTGATCCATTAGTGTGCCGCTGGTGCTCCTTGGGCTCGTTGGAGAAATCGGCGAGAGGAGGAGCGGTTGATCTTTGTCGGTGATGACTGGGCGGAAGCCCATCACGACGTGTGTGTTGTTGATCAGCAGGGCAAGGTACTGGCCAAAAGCAAGGTCCCAGAAGGTTTGAAGGGGATCGCTCAGTTCCACGCCGTGGTGGGCGAGCATGCAGCCGAGCCCGCTGAGGTGGTGATTGGAATCGAGACCGACCGGGGTTTGTTTGTTCAGGCTTTGGTGGCATCTGGCTATCAGGTGTATGCGATCAATCCCTTTGCTGCCAGCAGGTACCGGGAGCGCCACACCGTCTCGGGAGCAAAATCCGACCGTGGTGACGCCAAGGTCCTTGCCGAGCTGGTCCGCACCGACCGGCACAACCACCGGATGGTTGCCGGCGACAGCGAGCTGGCTGAGGCGGTGAAGATAATTGCCCGGGGGCATCAAAACCTTATCTGGACCCGGCAACGACAGGCCAACTCCCTGCGCTCCACCCTTCGTGAGTTCTACCCGGCGGCGCTTGAGGCGTTCGATGACCTGGATGCTCCTGAGGCGTTGGCGGTGCTGGCAAAGGCGCCTACTCCGCAGCTGGCAAGAGGATTGTCCAAGGCGAGGATTGTCACCGCTTTGAAGCAGGCCGGGCGTCAGCGGGGATTGGAGGCCAAAGCCAAGCAGATCTGTTCTGCGCTTCGAACCCCTCATCTTGAGGCCCCTGCTTTGGTTGCCGGGGCCTTTGGGGCCAACGTGAGGGCGACGGTAGCTATTCTGCAAGAGCTCAACCTTCAGGTTGGCGCACTTGAAAAAGAGCTCTCCGGCTCTTTTGAACAACACCCGGACGCCGAGATCCTTCACAGTCTTGCCGGACTCGGCCAAGTCCTCGGCGCCCGGGTGCTGGCGGAGTTCGGGGATGACCCGGCTCGCTACGTCAATGGTAAAGCACGCAAGTGCTTTTGCGGGAACCGCTCCAATCACCAGAGCCTCTGGAACCCGCAAGGTAGTGCTGGCCCGGTTTGCCCGGAACCGGCGCCTGGCGGACGCTTGCTACCAGTGGGCTTTCTGCTCGCTCAACTCCTCCCCAGGCGCCCGAGCGCTCTACGACGCCCGTCGAGCCAAAGGGGCCACCCATCATCAGGCCCTTAGGAGCTTGGCCAACCGCTGGGTGGGAATTCTGCATGGCTGCCTGGCGAACCGAGTTGCCTATGATGAAGCCGTCGCCTGGAATCACGCTGTGGAAGTTATCGAAGAGCCGGCCGCTTGACATGTTAATCACGTGGGATGTCTAGCTTTGGGGGCTAGAGATCCACTCGTGGCTCCACGAGTTCGATCCCAGCTTCCAAGTACGAGCTGGCAGGATCTAACCGGTTGCTTCGGTACCCGAGCCGGGTCAGTTCCTTGTCCTCGTCCTTGAGGATCCAGACGACCCTAAGGCGATTCTTCAAGATTGCCTGAATCGCCTGATCGCTGGTCTCCTTGAGGCAAGCTTCTCGAATTGCCGAAACGGGAACCATGTGCTCGAAATGGAAGATCGTCCGGCCTGGGTCAAACTTGTGCTGGTCGTGCCAGGTCTGCCCGGATAACTGAACCCCTAAGCTCGATGCCCGATCGAGCGCTGCGCGGCTGGCCTCGGGGACCAGGAAGTTCGTACATTTCTTGATGTCATCTGAAATAGCTTCCAGGAGCCTGGCCTTCTGCTTCGGGGTGAGATCCAAGGTCCGGAGGGCCCGGAGTTTGGCATGAATCGACTGGGCAAACGCCATCAGCAGCCGATCGACGTTAGCGCCAAGTCGGCTCCCGCTTTCCGGAGATTCCATGATCCGATTCTCCCTCAGGAGCGAGCTCACTCCCCTTCGGAGAGGATGAGCTCGAGGACCTTTTGGATGGCCACCATGACGACCATCGACTTCTCGGCTCTGCTCGGGTGCCAGCTGCTAGTGATCGCCGGGACCATCGCCTAGGAGTACCGCAAGCGCCGAGTGATCAGCTTCCTGTGGTGGATACCTTCGATCGCGGTCCTTATGGCTGGTGGGGTACAATCTGACCTTCATCGACTACCGTCCCTCCTGAGGCACTCAAAGGGCCGGTCCCCTTCCCGCCACTTCTTAGACCTGATACACACTACCTTTAGGTAGGGCTAGTGGAGCCTTCGGATTGAACTCTCTTGTGTATGTCTTAACAGTTAGAGGCTATCGCCGGAAGGGAGAGAAGATCGTCGCGAGGATACGCGGCAATAAGGGCAGTTAAGGCCGACCGGTAGTGGACTTCCGACAGGAGCACGTCCTGACGACGCGGACGGGGTTAAGGAGTGAAGGGAACAAATCGTGATTGCCGACTTCACGCCGGAGGAACTCGCCGACTGGGCTGAAAAGAAGAGGGTCCGTTCCCACCTCACCGATGGGCGGGCCGACCCCGCGAAGTGCAATTGCGCCGGTGCCAACTGTTTGGCCGCGCAAGCAGTTGCCGACCATTTTCGCGATCTTGATCGGGAGCGGCCGTAATCAGCGCGTAGTCCTCGTACGTTGATCGACCAAGCTTGCCACGACACCGCCAGTCCACTTGGTCCTCCGGTGTCGGATTCTACTGGTCCCCAGCTAACGGCTGGCAATTTTGTAAGCAAGCAAGTCCTCGCTGATCGCCAGTAGAAACCGTCCGGCGGTGATGTCGTGATATCATGACGTCATGACTAGGCAAACAACCGTACGGCTACCCGAGGAACTCGCCGATCAGGCCGAGGCGGTGGCAAGGGTACGTGGCACAAGCGTTAACGCCCTCATCGTCGAGCTTCTCGGCGCCGAAATCGAGCGGGTGCGTTCTGATGAGGACTTCAGTGCCCGTGCCCACAAGTTGCTCGAACGTGACAGGGAGTTGCTCGACCGCCTCGCAAAGTGACCCGATATCTCAGTCTGGCTGAGTATCTATGGCTGGCTGAGCAGGTAACCGGAGTCGAGGCGGCAGTGCTTGCCAAAGCCGGTCGCATCGAGCTAGCCGATTCTGCGCTTCACGCGCCTAGGGCTGGCTTTGGCGGCCAAGAGTTCTACGTTGAATTGGCGGAAAAGGCTGCCGTACTTGCCTGCAGGCTTGCATGGAATCATCCGCTTCCCGACGGTAACAAGCGCGCCGCCTGGGCTTCTCTGGTGATGTTTCTGGATCTCAAAGGTGCTCTGTGGGACCCTGACCCGCCAGACACCGACGATGCTGAAGTGGCGATGGTGGCTGTTGCCGCCCATACGGTTGACGAGACGTGGTTTGCCGACTGGCGGCCACGTCCTGTCAAGTGGTGTAAGAAGGATCACCACGTCATCCTGGGGACGACCTCCTAACCGGCTTTCAAGAGCTCCTTGGTCACCTCCTTATTGTTGTTGTTCGGCAGTTCGCCTTCGATG
>JBQTHR010000045.1:0-6528 GCA_052389675.1 Actinomycetota bacterium | reverse complement strand
TCACGCGCTCGGGGCTGACCCACCGGGTTCGGCGGAAGAGGTCCGGACTGATGTCGATCTGACTATGACGCCTCTTCGGAGGACATCGTAATTAGCATGACACCGGGCCTCTCCCACTGAAGCGAGCACGAACGAGGTTGCCTGGCCCGCCCCCAAGTGAAGGGTGAGGTCGCGAACTGTCAGCGTGTGCCGCAGGGAGGCCGCCGATCGACGGAAACCAGCTCTACCAATTCGAAGCAACTTTTCCGCTTCAGCGGGGCGGCCAATCGAACGCGCCTCGCAGTAGAACTCGACAACCGGACGGTTGCTAATTCTGCGGAGATTTGGGACAAGGTCCTGGCGCAAGCGGGTTCAGGATGCTATTCTCAGGAACAATCCGAGGCCTTTGACTAGCTCGGAGGTTCAACTTACGGCAAGGGTTGCGAATTCAAGCGCCCTCCGGTCGACCGCCGCTATTTTCTGAGGAGCAGGGTGTCATGCCTTCGGATCGCTTAGGTTTTCTTCGTCGCGATTTGACGGAAGTCCAGCACGAGCTGTTGCACCTTCCCGGCGATGCTTATAGCGACGTGTACAACGAATATTCAGTTGGGGATTGGTCCACCGCCACACTCTGGAACGAGCCGGATCCTCCGTCTGACGGGAGCGTACGAGAGCATCGTGAGACTGCGGTCCCGACGGCCTGGGGTCGCTCCCTGGCTCACACCAACGATCTGATATGCCGCTGCTTCGAGCTGTCCGCGCTTCGAGCGGTTCGGGCGTTTCGAGCCCGGCTGGGCGCGATCATCATCCCCCATAGGGACTACCTCGAACACCCTACAGGGTTTACTCGTATCCATGTTCCGGTCGTGACGTCTCAGTCGGCTCGCAACAGTGAGTTGGATGCCGTTTATCACATGTCCACGGGCGAGGTGTGGTTCCTGGATGGGCGCGTTGTCCACTCCGGTGGGGTTTTGGGACCTGCGGATCGTATCCATCTCGTATTCGATTTTGATTCGGACCTGGAAGACGCTCCGTCCAAGACGTTGGCGGTGGAGCTAGAGGGTCTTCCGCCCTTCTCGGCCATTCGGCGAGAACCTGTTCCCAAGGGCTTCTTGGACGGGATACTGCTCACTGCTTCTTGCCTGCGCTTGGCTATGTGGCCCTCACTGGTCGAATTACTGGCACGGATCCACCTCGTCTACGAAACTTCAGTCGGTTCCCTGTACGACTGGCTCGACGCGGTGGCGCACGAGAGCGGAAGGAAAGAATTGGAGGACGAGGCGGCGCGAATGCGTCGCTACTTTCTCACGGACGGTCCCTCACGTACGCCCACCTTTTGTCAAGCCTGGGCCTCAACCCAAACTAGCGATGGGGTATGCTAATCCCTGTTTCCAGTTGGAAGCAGGGATTTGCGGAGTTGCTCGCGGACCGGTGACTCTGTGGCTTAAGGTTTGCTCGAAGCTGATCGGGACTGCCCCATGTGGTGGTTTCAAACTCGGCGCGGACTCTTGGATCGTTAGCTTGAGCGCGGGATCGGCCGCGGTTGAGAACAAGAGAACCTAGATCTTTCGGAAGAGGGCGTTTGGGCGGGGGACGGCGTATGGGCTGCGGTGAAGCTCGGATAGTGACGAAAGACATCGATGGAAGGCACGCGCGTGCGCTGTTCGACAACTACCGGCGCCTGTTCATCGGAGATCAGGTGGTCGGGTCAATCCTTGAACTCGCGCACGACTGGCAGCACGATCGTCAGGGTGCCAAAGCGCGATTTGTTGAGAGCAGGCGGCTCTGGGAGACTCGGGGCGGCTTCCTCGAAACCATTTCTTGTGAAGATATCTCCTACTGGGTGCGGGATCCCCTTCATATCTTGGTGGATTTTCCCGTTTCGGAGTTGAGATCGACAGACGACGGTTGTTTGAAGCCGGTGGCGCAAATCTTGTACAAGGTTCCCCAGGACGACTGGATCGTTCCAACACTCCTCAGCCCGCAAGACAAGATCTTTGATCGTGAACTTCACGCTGAAATGCTGTCGGCGGGTCCGGGGGCTTCGCTGGCAACAGATTACCTTTATGTGCTGCCCGGATGGACTGGAAGGGGTCTGGGCGAGGCCGTTCGTTCCAAGGGCGCAATGGAATGCGCAAGCATGAACGCCGGGCGTGATGCACACGCCCAGATGCGCTATGTCGTGGGCTGGACGTTCGGGATTCACGCCCTCGAGGTACTGGATCCTGAGGAGCGGCTACGATTCGGAGACATCCTGAGGCTCTCCAGCTACCAGCAGGGAGAGGTTATCAATCGATTGTCTCCCAGGGTCTACTTGACTAACCGCAGGGTTCCGGCTCGTCTTCTGGGAAAGTGGCAGTCAGCACCGCCGGTTCCCATAGTCGTAAGCGATAAGCCTTATGCCCTTCACGTCAACTGGTACTGCCTGGTGCAAAGGCTTTCCGATTACGTGCGTGCGTCCGGATTGGTGTCAGGCAGCTCTGTGCCCTCTCGAGGCGGCAGTTCGGAGTTGAGGCTCTCCGTCTGACTTCTTGCCTCTGACTTCAAGAGCGTGGCCGCCAGCACCGGTCCCACCTGAGCCCACGATTCGGGCTGGGCCATGCGACTGTGACGTGATTCGACGGGATGGACGTCGATGGTGCCGTCGACATACTGACTCCAAACGTCCGGAGAGGGTGCCTCCTTCGGCAGATCCTTGGTCGCGGTGAATAACAAGAGGTTGCCGTGAAACCGTCCGGGAGTGAACTGGAGCATCAGGCGCGCGTTATGGGCATAAGTCTTCGCAATCGCTTGAAAATGTTCGATATCAAGCATGGAGAGCGGATTGGTCTGGGTGCTGAGTATCTCGGCCACCGAATCCAACGTTAGCGGCCGCGGCAGCTCGAGATCGGGGATCTCCTCGAGCAGGACGGCTGCCAAGAGGTTCTCGAGCATCTCCTCCTCGTCCATGTTTGAGAACGCCTCGATTGTTGTTTCGGAAAGGGGATAGGCATCGAGGATCGCCAGCAGATCCACATTCACCCCTCGGACCTGAAGGCGAGTGGCGACCGCGTGGGCAGCAAGACCACCGAAAGACCAGCCCACGAGGCAGATCGACCCGCTCGGATAGAGCCTGCAGATTTCGTCGGCGTATTCGTCCGCCATACGATCGATGGAAAGCGGTACGAAGTCCGGGTCCGACAAGCTCCGGGCCTGTAAGCCGTAAATGGGATATTTGGGGCCGATGTGTCGGACGAGGCCAGCGAATGCCCAGCTGAGGCCTGCAGCCGGGTGCACGCAAAATATCGGCTTTCCGGACCCGCCGGATCTTAGCGGAAGTACCAGGCCGAACGGCTTGGTCGGGGAGTCCATGCCGAGGCAACCAGCCAGTTCCGCAACCGTCGGGCGTTCAAAGATGCTTTGCAGCGAGAGCTCTGCGCCCAGGCTCGCCCGCACCCGGGCGATGAGACGGGTAGCGAGCAGGGAGTGGCCACCCAGCTCGAAGAAGTTGTCGTCGATGAAGACAAAGCGGACTCCGAGCACCTTGGCGAAGGCTTCACAAAGCTGCTGCTCCCAAGGGTTGCGGGCTGCCCGGCCGCCGGAGGAGGAGAGCTCGGGAACCGGCAACTTCCGGCGGTCCAGCTTGCCGTTGTGCGTGAGAGGCAGGGAGTCGAGCACGACGAAGGCCGCCGGGATCATGTAGTCAGGGAGTCGCTCACGCAGGTGCCGGCGAAGATCATCGCTTACGATTGCGTGCCCCGGGACGGCCACCACATAAGCTATTAGGCGCTTACCGGCCGTAGGATCCTCCTGAGCTATGACCGCCGCCTGCGCCACCCCCACGCTGGCAACCAAGGCAGCCTGCACCTCACGGGGCTCGACGCGGAAACCACGGATCTTGACCTGATCATCGGCCCTGCCGTAGTACTCGAGGTCTCCCGTCTGATTCCAGCGGACAAGGTCCCCGGTGCGGTACATCCTCGTTCCGGGAGGACCGAACGGGTTGGCAACGAAGCGCTCGGCGGTGAGCCCTGGGCGCTTGAAGTATCCCCGGGCCAGCCCGGCCCCGGCGATGTAGAGCTCCCCGGTCACCCCCGGCGGCACCAGCTGCAGCGCCGAGTCCAGGACGTAGGCTTGGGTGTTGGCGACCGGCCGGCCTATTGGTGGCGTCTCCGGCCAGTCAGTCACTTCCCTGGGAAGGGAGAAGGCGGTGACAACGTGCGCCTCGGTCGGACCGTAGTGGTTGTGCAGCCGCCGATGCCGTAGCGGTCCGTAAAGAGCTCGAAGTTCGGGAGTGATCGTGAGAGCCTCGCCAGCTTGGGCGATGCTGGCCAGAGCCGCCAGATCGAGGCTCAGCTCGTTGGCGGCTTCGGCCACCGCCTCCAAAACCAGATTCGGGGCATAAAGCTCTTCGATCGCCTTCTGATCCAACCAGGCAGCAAACTCCCTGGGGTTGCGCCTGGTCTCTTCGTTCGGCACGACCAGGGTCTTGCCGAAAAGCAGGGTTGAGAAGATCTCCTGGGCTGAGACGTCGAAGCTGATGGCCGTAAATTGCGCCGTCCTGGTACCTGCCGGGTGGCCCATCGCCCGTTGATGCCACGCCAGCAGGTTGGCCAGGCCGCCGTACGGCATGATCACCCCCTTGGGTTTCCCCGTCGAACCCGAGGTGTACAGCACGTAGACAGGGTGATTTGCCTCCAGCGGCGTGAGGCGCTCGCAGTCCGTGGGGTTTGCCTCGGGCCGCCCCGCCAGCCCCCCCACAAACTCGGGGTCATCGAGCACCAGAAAGCCACCAGCCCCCACTCCCGGTAGGTCCCCGGCGGAGGAGAAGGTGGCGAGCACCAGGGCGGGATCGGCGTCCTCGAGCATGGCGGCGATCCGCTCCGAGGGGTACTCGGGATCGATCGGTAGGTAGGCCCCCCCGGCTTTTATGACGCCCAGGATCGCCACCACCAGCTCGATCGAGCGTTCCATCAAAATGCCCACCGAGGATTCCGGACCGACCCCGCGTGAGATCAGCTCATGGGCCAGGCGGTTTGCCCGGGCGTTGAGCTCGAAGTAGCTGAGCGTCTGGTCCCCGAACACCACCGCCGGGGCATCCGGTCTCGACCTGACCTGAGCCTCGAACAGCTCGGGCAGGCACGCAGAAGGAACCGGCGTCGAGGTGTCGTTGACCTCGACCAGCAGGTGGCGCCGCTCCTCCACCGACAGAAGGTCGATCCCGCTCACCGGCTGGTCGGGGTCGGCCACTGCGGCCTGAAGGATCCGCTCCACCCGGGCCAGCAACCCCTGGACGAACTGGGGCTGGAACAGGTCCGCCCGGTAGTCGAGCCGGAGGTGGATCCGTTCTCCGGGAGCCACCGCCAGCGCCAGCGGGTAGTGGGTGGCGTCCCGCCCGCCGAGCGGGCACATCTGCAGCTCCTCCCGCTCCGGCCCCTCGCCTGCGACGACAGCCGGGTAGCTCTCGAACACCATGGCGGTGTCGAACAGCTCTCCCGCCCCCACCGCCTGCTGGATCCGGGCCAGCCCCAGGTGGTGGTGGGCTCCGAGCTCGGACTGCTCGGCCTGGATCCGAACCACCAGCTCGGCGATCGAGTCATCGGGGCGCCAGCTCACCCGCACCGGGACGGTGGCGATGAACAGCCCGACCATCGACTCCACCCCGGCCAGCTGGGGCGGTCGCCCCGAGACCACCGCCCCGAACATCGGGTCGCAGCTCCCGGTCAGCCGCCCCACCAGCACCCCCCACGCCGCCTGGAGCAGGGTGTTCAGGGTCACCCCCAGCCGGCGGGCCAGCCCGGCCAGCTCACCGCTCAACCCGGGGTCCAGATCAAGGTGGCGCTGCTCGGGGATCACCGGCACCCGACCCGGGTCGACCGGCGCCAGGTGGGTCGGCTCCACCCCGGCCAGGGCCGCCCGCCAGGCCTGCTCGGCCGCCCCCACCTCCTGGCGGGCCAGCCAGGCCAGGTACTCCCGGTAGGGGGTGACCCGGCCCAGCTCCCCGGCCTGCCCACCGCGGGCGTAGAGCGCCGCCAGCTCGGCGAGCAGCACCGGGGTGGACCAGCCGTCGAGCAGGATGTGGTGGTTGGTGATCACCAGGCGGTACCGCCCGGGAGCCAACCGGAGCAAGCTGAACCGGAGCAGCGGCCCCTGGGAGAGCTCGAACCCTCGGGCCTGATCCTCAGCCGCCCACCGCTCCGCCTCGGCCACCGCCTGGGAAGCTTCCCCACCCGACAGGTCGAGCTCGGCGAGCACCACCCGGGCCTGCCGGGGGATCACCTGCACGGTGGCCCCGGAAGCCAGCTGGACGAAGCTGGCCCCCAGGTTGGGGTGGCGGGCCAGGAGCTGGTCCACCGCCGCCTGCAACCGCCCGGCATCCACCGCCCCGGTCAGCTCGAGCACCAGCTGCACCGTGTAGACGTCGATCCCGCCCTCCCCCAAGCGGGAGTGAAAGGCCAGCCCCTCCTGCATCGGGGTGAGCGGCCACACCTCGGCCAGCTCGCCCCACGACTCCAAGGCCTCGACCTCGGACTGCTCCAGCCGGGCCAGCGGGAAGTCGCTCGGGGTGTG
>JBQTHR010000044.1:0-21084 GCA_052389675.1 Actinomycetota bacterium | reverse complement strand
CCTCCAGCAAAGCGCCGGCTCGCTGTTTCTCAATGCGCTCAACTCCGGGGACGAGACCCCCGGGGAGGTGTCCTATACAAGCATCTGGAGCTACACCGACGAGATAGTCCAGTTGGGTGCCCTGGGCCCACGCACATCGGACCTTACCGGAGGATCCAACTTTGCGATTCAGGACTTCTGTCCGCTGCGGGTGGTCAGTCACAACGCTCTTCTGGTCGACGCTGTGTCCGTCTCCGGGCTGGTGGACGCCCTGAGCATGCCTGGGCCCTTGGACCCGACCAGGCTCCCGCCGACCGTCTGCTCCGAGGGAACCTTCCCGGTACCGGCCGATGGCATTGCCCCTGAGGCCAACTTGGACCTGATAGGACCTACGCTCCAAGGGGCCGAAGAGCTGGTTCGGGTTCTGATGCGATTCCTGCAACAGGCGGGAAATGATGAACCCACCCCTGCTCCCTACGTCCGCTCAAACAAACCGGTGGAGCCGCCCGGGCCGGTAGTGCTCCAGAACAGATCGAGGGGCCTGTCGCCCCGGTCATAATCCTTGGCCATCGACAACGCTAGCTGAAGCGATACGGTCGTCCGTTTGGCCCTTGAGTACTTCCAATACCGGGTCAGATCGAGCTCGTTTTGATGGAAGACCTTGAGGTCGGCCAGGTGGAAGGTCTTGAAGCCTGCTCTGGCCACCCGGGCGTAATAGTCCACGTCGTCCGGCAAATAGAGCATGTCCGCCCGTTCGACGAATTGCCCGATCCGGTCGAAGATCTGCCGGGGCACGATCATGGCGCTTCCTAACGTCCACTCTGCGAAATCCATCACAACGAAGCCGTCCAGGTTGTGCCGAGGCAGGATTCGCATCGTTCCCACGTTTAGCTGATTGAGCGAGACGAATCCCGTGTCCGGATGCCCTTGGAGGAACTCGATCGCCCGGTTGAGCCAGTCGTGGGTCAAGATCTTGATGTCCGAGTCGAGCTTCATCAAGAATCTGGAATCGGGGTGAGCAAGGGCGAATCCGTGGTTGTAACCTGCAGAGTTGCCCATATTCTGCTCCAGAAGGAGCAGCTTCGAGATCCATCCACGCCGGTGGGCACTTTCTAGGAACTCCCTAGACCCGTCGTCCGATCCGTTGTCGACAATTATCAGCTCGCAGTCGGCCTCGCCGACCGTTGCCCAAAATGCGAACAGAGCATTTTGCAAGTAGGTCAGCCGGTTGTAGCTAACCATCACAACTGAGGCCAAGGGTACCGGGTTGGAAGTGGCCCGGTTGTCGGCCGGAGGTTGGGGGACAGGCCCCTTGATCTTTCTCCACGCCAGAGGGAGCACCACGTATGATTGCCAGCTCAGGCGGAGTGCCGGCCGCAGATATTCGGCTACGAGCCCGAACCAGAACCTGCCCAGCCTGACGAACCCGGATCTTCGTTCGGCACAGGCAGCCGTCAGGTCGCCGTAGACCGTCTGAGTGGGCTTTCCGAAGGTTTCCGAGCCCTCCCTTACCTTGCGAAACATCTCCGGGCACAGCTTGCGAAACCGCCAGCCAGTGAAGGAGCTCATCAAGCTCTGGCGTAGCGCTACCAGGTCGCCGGCGGTCTCCTCGATGAACTCACGGTACTTCGGGCCGGATGGGCTCATTGAGCTCTGGTGCCGACAAAAACGTCGTAATGCTCCCCTGGGACGGTATCCCTGCGGACCCACTGAAGTCCGGCATTCGTCAGTAGCTCGGTCATGTGCTTGTGGGGCAGGTAGTGCGAGCGGCGCTCGAAATCGTAGGAAACCCCGTCCAGGACCAGCCGGCTGTGCCAGATCCGAATCCCCTGCTCCGGGTCGGCATCCACGCGCTCCTCGAGTTGCACAAGGTGTGATCCGACCACCAAGTCAGGGTGACGTGCCCACCCGTGTGGGGGGAGCTCGTCGCTTTGTGTTGTGTCGATATAGAGCCGCCCGCCATCAGCCAGGCATGCGACGAATTGATCAAGGGCCTGGCTCAACGAGTCCCGGTTGGGGGGCACGTCCTTGTCCCAGGTGCCGGCATAGGGGAACGATCCGCCCCGGCACATCACCACGTCGAACCGAGTGGAGAAGTGCCGTCTGAGTTCTTCCCAGCGTGCCTGGGAGGGTTCTACCCCCACGCCCAGGACTTTGGCGTTGCGTCGGAAATGATCGAGCATGAGTTCGCTTCCGTCGGAGCAGGTTACGTTGTATCCGCGCCCGATCAGATCGAGCGATGGAAACCCACTCCCGCAGGCGCAGTCCAGAATCTTCATACCGTTGGCCGGGCCTAGCCAGGACGCAATACCGTCGACGGTCCCGGTGCGGTCGAACTCGAAGTGCAGACAGATCTCCCACAGGATGCCGATGTCCGGGGGCCCGCTCTCGATCAGAGCAGACAGCCTGCGGTCGTCGATGTGTATGGGTTCAGCCGTCAAGTTACCTTCTCCATGCCTTCGGGATCGATGATTTGCGCGCACGAATCCGGATCTACCGGTTGTCTGTTCCGACCTCAACGGCGATGGTCTCAGGTCCGAACGCCGACTCTTTCCGGCTGGTCCCCAAGGGGTCGTCCGTCACCTCGAACTGGAGGCGAGCGAGTCGCGCGTACAGCTCATTCTCACACATTAGGCCGGAATGCGTCCCGCTGGCGACAATTTTGCCGTGGTCCAGCACAACAATCCGGTCGGCCAACTGCACCGTTGCCAGCCGGTGGGCGATGACTATCGCCGTCTTGGACTCCGCAGCCTGCTTCAAAGCATCCTGGATGCGGCGCTCACTTTGCGAGTCGAGTGCGGAGGTGGCCTCGTCGAACAGAAGAACGCCCGCCGACTCTCGCAGCATTGCCCGGGCGATGGCGAGTCGTTGCCGCTGTCCCCCAGACAGCCGCACGCCCTCTTCGCCCAGGTGGGCATTGAATCCGGCGGGGAAGTCCCGGATAAACTCGGTGGCGGCAGCGTCGTCTGCGGCTTTCTCCACTTGGTCATCGGTCGCGTCGGGGCGGCCGTAGCGGATGTTTTCGGCCACCGTGGTGCTGAACAGCGCCGGGTCTTGAGCCACGTAGCCGATCCGCCGCCGCAGCTCGGATGTGTGGACCAGGGCGATATCGGTGCCGTCGAGCAGTACCTGGCCCTCTTGGGGGTCGTAAAAGCGAAGCAGGAGGTTGAGTACCGTGCTCTTACCCGCTCCCGAGGGTCCCACCAGCGCCACCGTCTCGCCGGGCGCGATCTCAAGCGAAAAATTCTTGAGAGCCGGCGCCTCCGGCCGGCTGGGGTAGCTGAAGGTGACGTTGCGAAAGGAGATCGCTCCACGGGTAGGAGCCGGGAGAGCTACCGGATCGGCGAAGGTGGTCACGGTCGGCTCGATGGACATCATCTCGCAGATGCGGTTCATTGCCCCGGCAGCCCGTTGAAGCTGTGCCCAAAAGCCGCTGAGGTGGCCCAACGCTGAGGCGGCTAGCAGGGCATAGATTACGAACGCGGTGAGCTCTCCGGCGGTGATCCGCCCGGCGGCCACGTCGGCCGCACCGATCCACAGAGCGGCAACGATCAGGACAAGAATCAGCACTACCACGACCGTTGCGAGCAAGGCCTCAGTCCGGAACCGCCGCCGGGCGGCGATGAAAGCTGTCTCCACGCCCTCGCTCACCCGGGCAGCATCCAGATCCTCGTGGCTGAACGCCTTTACTGTAGAGATCGAGCGGATGCTTTCATTGGCCGACGCCCCTATTTCCGCCAGATTCTCCTGCACCCGGCGGGAAAGGTGCCGGAGCCGCCTGGAGATCAGCATCACCGGGATCAGCATCACCGGAACCGTTCCGAGAATGATCAGCGCCAGCTTGCCACTGGTGGCGATCATCAACGTGGCGCTTCCCAGCAGCAGAATCAGGCTGTGCAGCCCACTCGGCGCGGTGGCAACCAGCAGCGATTGCAGCAGGGAGGTATCGGTCACCAACCGAGAGAGTACATCGGCGGTTTTCGTAGTTTCGAAGAAGTCGGGACCATGGCGCAGGATGTGGGCGAAAAAGTCTTTTCGGATGTCCGCGACTACCCGTTCACCCAGCCAGCAGACACCGTAGTGGCGAAAGTAGGTCAAGGCGGCGTAGATCGTTCCGATTGCGAACAGTGCCAACAGGGAGGTCGAAGTAATGCCGCCTGCAGGATTGAATCCCCCGTCGACCACAGAGCTCACCACCAAGACCGTTCCCAGTTCTGCCGCGGTGGAGAAGAGCAGCACTACGATAATGACCAAGACGGCCCTCCGGTGTGGCCGCAACCACCTTCCCAAGCTGGCCACCCTGACGGAGGATGCGGTACCAATCCGGCGGCTCGGCGTCAGGAGTTTCAAGTGCCGTCCGTTACGCCCGGGCTCGAATGGATGGCGCTATGGACTACCATCCATTTTCTCTTGGAGGCTTAGAGGGCGCATGTCGGTCCAGACCTCGGCAATGTACTCAAGGCACTCCTGTTTGCTCCCTGATTTGCCACCCTCAAGCCATCCGAGCGGCAGGTCCTTGTAAGAAGGCCAGATGGAGTACTGGCCCTCCTCGTTTACGACCACGGTCAGGTGGCCGTCCTGCCAGTCGGTAGTTTCAGCGCTCAATAGACAATCCTCGGGCATGCGACAGAGTCGTGTGATTCGAGTCGACCTGCAAGGTTGCGCCAGCGATGACGCAGATGAGATGTGAAGCTATTGCCCTCCGCCCATGCTGGCGGCCAGTTCATCCCCTACTCCTCTGACCGCTGAGTCGAAACCGTCGACGGTTTCCGCACTGTGGGTTCCACCGCTGCCTCCAGGTCCTGCCGTGACGCTTTTTGAAGCGGTACCCCCTGCCCCTGGAGCTAAACTGCCGATGATCAGCGCTCCAAGTTGCTCGGCCAGAGCGTTGGCGTCAGTGCGGATCTTGTCCGGGTTGGTCAGATTTGCCCAGGATTGCGAAGTGGTGGGCTGACCCACGTTGCCCGCCAGGTACTGTTGCGCCAATCGGGAAAGCTCCGCCTGTGCTCCGGCACTCGCCTGCGATAGATACTGAGGCAAAAGTCGTTTGAGTTCAGCTTGAGCATCGGAACTGGCGTTGGCCAGATACTCAGGGAGCAGGCGCTGCAACTCCGCCTGCGCTTCCGCGGTAGCTTCGGCGAGTTTGCTGTCGAGCAGTGCCTGCAACTCTTCGTCGCTGAGGTCCGCCACGCCAAGGGCCTGCGTGCCTACCTGTCCCCCCAGGGCTGCCCCATTCGCCGATTTGACTGCCGTACCGGCAAGAGAGAAAACCCCCAAGCCAGGGTTCTCTGGCTCCTCGCCAGGATTAATGATCGCATAAGCGATCAACAACCCGGCGATCATGATGCCGATCCCCGCGGTCTTTCTACTCGACACCTGAACCTCCGCTCAAGTCGAACTGCTCCGGTCATCGTAACCGAATACCTACGCCATTGACGCATTGGCGTGGCTACGCGGTCACGTCATTACGCCCGAACAGCCATATGCTCGCTGAGAGGGCGATGAGGCTGAATCCCAGCATCAGTGCCAGGGCACGATGGTAGGTGGTACTGGTGGAGCCACCCAGGGCCACGGCGGAGAGAAGCTGCCCCGGCAACCAGCGTGGTCCGCGGTCCCAGTACCCGTTCACCAGCCCCTCGACCGGAAAGAATGCCAGGACCGCTCCCACCGCAACGCCTGGGCTCTTGAGCGTGAGCGCTGCCAGGGTGCCCAGGCTTGCCCATCCCACGGCAGCCAGCATTAGATTGACTGCTGCCCGTCCGAAGGCCGCAACCCCGTCGACTGTAAACCAGGCGTTTACCGGTATATCCCGAATCAGCGCCATCACGGTTGCGGTCACGATTGTTGCAAACATGCCGAGCAAGAGCCCCACGAAAACGAAGTCTACCAACGCCACGAATTTGCCCAGGAGCAAACTGGAGCGATCTGGTTGTCGCACCAGCAGGTTGCGGAGAGTTCCCAGGCCGAACTCTGAGGCGAAACCGCTGGCGAACACCACCACCACTACCACGCCGATCATGGGAGAAGAGTCGCTAAGCACCAGGGCAAGCCCGTTGCTTCGGGCGAGTTCTTCCGGGCCCTTGAAGCCAGCGGCCTGCAAGGCCGGGTTCACGCGGTCCGAGATCAAGAAGGTGAATATCGAGGAAGCTACTGCGAAGACGATCAAAGGGATATAGGTCCCCCCGACCATCCACGGCCGCTTCACCTTGATCAGTTCGCTTCGAAAGGCCCTAAGCAACGCTACCTCCGTCGGTCATCTCGAAGTACGCGTCTTCCAGGCTCGATTGGCCCGAGCGAAGTTCGCACAGCACGATGCCGGCGTTCATCGCGATCTGATTGACGGCAGACGCCACCGCCAAGCCGCCGTCGATCACCAGATGCCCGTCGGTGCTATCTGTTGGTTCGTAGCCCGAGCTTTTCAAGATCTCTATGAGCCTGGATGTCTGTTGCGGATTGTCCGGCTTCACAAACAGACTGGTGCGGCGAGTCAGAAGTTCGGTCATTGGTCCCTGAAACTTAAGGCGACCCTGGTTGATGAGAACGACCCAGTCGGAGATATGCTGAAGTTCGGCCAGTTGGTGGCTGGAGACCAGAACCGTCACGCCGGTGTCGGCTACCGCACGAAGAAGCGTACGCATGGCGGCAATGCCGGTTGGATCCAGGCCGTTCGCCGGTTCGTCCAGGACAAGCAGCGCTGGTTCGGGCAGCAGGGCGGCAGCTACCCCGAGGCGTTGCTTCATGCCGAGCGAGTATCTTCCTACTCGGTCCTCGCCTCGGCGGTCCAGTCCTACCAACTCCAGGATCTCGCTTATGTTGTCGTTCTTCAGCCCTCCTAGCGCGTGAAGAACTTTCAAGTTTGCTCTGCCACTCAGTGCGGGATAGAAGGCAGGTCCTTCAATTAGCGCGCCAACTTTGGGCAGGTAGCTATCGGGTTGACGAATGTCGCCGTTCAGTACCCGCGCGGTTCCCGACGTCGGGTAGAGCAGTCCTAGGAGCATTCTCAGTGTGGTGCTCTTGCCGGCCCCGTTAGGTCCGACGAACGCCGCGACGCCAGCAGAGGGAATACTGATATCAAGACTGTCTACGACAACCCTCTTGCCGAAAGACTTGGTCAGGCCCTTGGTCTCCACGGCCAAACTGCTCGGGCTGGCTGGGTGGTCTCTAACGCTCTCCGGGCTTTCAGTCTGCACCGGCTAAGCATCTCATGGGGTTCCCAAGGGGGTAGCTTGCGTCATAAAAGAAAAACGGGGTCCGGTTTTCCGGACCCCGTTTCTCAAGCTTAAATTGCTAGTCGGTGATCACCGGACTTGTGACCTCGACCACCGGAGCGGTCTCGGTTGAGGAGGCACGTGACCGGCCGTCGGCGTTGAAATCAGTGGCTCCGCCTGGACCGCTCTCAACGTCGTTGGCAACTGATCCGCTGGTTGCGGTACCGCCGGGCGATCCGAGACCGGAGCCAGCGATGAACGACAATACGCATTCGTCGCAATTTACGGAGCCTGGTCCGCCGTCTCCGCCGGAACCGCCACCGCCTTGCCCCAAAAAGGTGGCACCGGCGAAAGGTCCGGAACCTCCTGCTGCTCCACCGTTGCCGCCGTTGCCGCCGACACCCAAGGTGATGGTGAGGTCTCCACCCTCCCCGCTACCGCCAGCTCCGCCGGTGGCAGCGCCGGTGGTGGTCACCACGTGGACATTGCCCGAGTCTCCGCCCGCTTGCTCGTTCTCGAACGGGCAGTCTCCGCCTTCGGTTCCATCTCCGCTCCTTACGTCGCTGGGGGCGAACAAGAGCACTGGGTCGATGCCCACGGTATTCGTTGGCAGCGTGATGTTGGTGGCGTCGTTGTCATTGCTTGGGGTGTTGAGGTTTAGGAAGGGACCCGTCTGTCCGTTGAGGTTCAACGGGTTCGTGGTGTTGTCGGTCGGGGTGAGGTTGATCGGGTTGTTGTTGGCGGTGTTGAGGTTCAACGGGATCGTCGGGTTGAGCGGCGTGGTGAAAGAGGTAACCGGGGTTGTGTTGGTCGGAGTGACCAGCGGAGTGGTCGTAATGGTGTTGAACGGGGTGGTTGTATTGAACGGGGTGGTCGCATTGGTATTTATCGGAGTGTTTACCGGGGTGTTGAGCGAGGCCGTCGTATTCGTTGTCAGGGGGGTGTTGATCGGCAAAGTCGAGTTGAGTGGCGTGGTTGCGTTTGCCGTGGCGTTGAGCGGTGCGGTGGCCTGGGTGTTGATCGGAGTGATAACCGGGGTTGTTACCGGAGCAACGATCGGGGCGGTTAGAGAAGTGGTCAGCGGGAGGTTGATCGGGAGCTGCAAGCCCAGCGCAAGGGCGATCAGAAGGGCCGTAGCGGTCGTGCTTGGGCTGTTGGTGGGATTTGCTGTCACGATCATGCTCGGATTGGTGGTTGGGTTAGTTGTGGGACTCGTGGTTGGACTGGTGGTTGCGGCAAACGTGGGGCTAGTCGTCGGGCTTGACTCGTTAGATGGATTCGTAACGTTGGTAGGGCTGGTATTCGGGTCATTGGAAGTTGCGTTGATGGGGCTGGTTTCTGGGTTGTTCTGGGGACTGTTGGTGAAGGCTGTGCTAGGGCTGGTGTTGTTGCCCGGGCTGGTTTCGATGACCGTTACCGGGCTGGTTGTCGGGCTGGTCTCGTTAGTTGTGACCGGATCGGTTGAAGAGATGGTTGTGTTGGCCGGGTTGGTGTTGTTGGTCGGGTTGTTGGTCGGGTTGCTGGTATGGGCGTTAACGGTGGTGGGAGCCGAGGTGTTGTTGTTCTCCGGACCTACCGGTCCGATCGGGCCGATCTGGCTGCTCGGATTGGAGGAAGAGTTGTTGTTGTCATTGCTGGTGGCGTTGGTAGGGGACACCACTGCTCCGTTGCTGAGACGGGGCGCTGCGCTGGCCGAGCCGTTGGCGCTGCAGTCCAGCAACCCGGCGGAGCCGGTTGGGGCGGTCACCACAGTTGCCCCGAGCGCCAAGAGCAGCGCCAAGAGGAAGCTGATCACCCTGCTGGGGCGTTCAATCCGATGCGTTGACATTAAGAATTCTCCTTCGTCTGTGCAGTCATTTAGGAAAGCAAAAGGGCGTGCCCGCACGAGCAACAGCTGCCATTAGCTTTCAGTAAATTCTGATACCAGATACGTCTTTCGAGTTTGATTAGATCTGCTAAGTTTTCGTTAATAGAGGGCCCTACGGCACCCTCTTTGCGGATCATAGCAGTACGCAAAGGGCGATGGGTATCTATTATTTCGAAACACAGCTTATCGGGCCCCAGTGCCTCGCTCACGCTCCAGGCCAGCTCCGGATCGGGTCGCCGCTGGCGACCGATCTTGGGCCTCGATACTAAAGGTTAAGTTGAGGTTGAAGTAGACCCGTAGTCTCCTTACTCCCGCCCCGGTCACCCGCCCTCGGTGCCCTTTCCGCCGGGCCCAGCGGGCCCGCTGGGCCCGGCGGGGTTAAGCATTATAGCCACCAAACGATCTTCCCGGCGGCCCTTGGGTCCGTCTTGGCCATGGCGATCGGACTCGGCCAAGCGGGGAGAACGGGTGGGGAAAACGCTCGCTCCGTGCAACTGGGCGATACTCGCTTCAAGCGACTCCAGCGCCCGCAGAGTGCGCTCGTCCGAGCGCTTGACCGCGCTTTGTGCCTGGGCCCTCGACTCTTCGATGGAACGCATGATTGACGAGAACTTGTGTTCAAGAAGCTCCAGGGTCTCCAGGAAGCGCTCCCAGTTGCTCAGGCTGGTGCGCACGCTGGAATCGACCTTTCTTTCCAGATTCTCCAGCCGGGTGTTCAGGTTGGACTGGACCTCCTTCAGCTTGCCGGCCACATCTGTTCGCAACTCCCGGACCTGGGTCAGGTTGCCGTCCAGCAACTGGGACGAGTGGCGCTCCGCGGCGGTGAGGTTCTTCAGCCCGTCCGACGCCACCGCGGCGATCTGGTCGATCTGACGGCCCCCCGCCAGCACCTTCTCCTCCAGTTGGGCCGTCCGCTGATCCAGCGCGCTCAGGGCAGGCAGGACCTGGTCTTCGATGCTCTGCGCCGTTCCGGCAGCCTCAGCCCGGGCCGCCGCAGCCTGCTCATCGACCCCGGCCAAGCGGGAGCCGATGTCCCCCAGTGCCTTTGCGGTGATCTGCTCTATTTTGGCGGCCCCTTCGCCCCACGTCTCCATGCGCGACTCGAGCGCCTCCAGGCTGAGCAGCAGCCGATCGCGGGTGTGGGCGGCCTGGGCCCCGGATCCGTCCAGGCGGCCCTCCACCGCCTCCAGGCTGTTGAGGATCAAGTCGTGCGCCTGAAAGGCCCTTTCGGTGGCTTCCAGGCGGCCTTCGACGGAAGCGAGGATGCCAAGGATGCGTTCCTCCGCCTGGGCGGAGTTTTCCCGGGCAGAGCCGATGCGAGTGTCGACCGCCTCCAGGCTTCGTACGATCCGCTCCTGCATACGGGCCGCGAGGTCGACGGAGCCGTCGCTGGGACCGGAGCCGGAGCCGGAAAGGCGCTCGTCGATCGACTCCAGCCTGATCAGGATGTTCTCGGCCAGGGCCGAGTCTTCGGAGGCCCCGGCAACCCTCGACCCAACCGACTCCAGCGCCCGCAGGATCCGCTCTTCCGCTCGGGCAGCAACATCGGCGGAAAGCGCCTTCAGCTCCTGAAGGGCCTGCCAGATCAAAGCCGGAATCTCCTGCACCAGGCGTCTGGATTCGGTGGAATCCTGCTGAGACTGGGCGACCCGCTCCTCCAGCGTTTCCATGCTGCTCAAGAACTTGGACTCAGTCCGCCCCGCAACCTCTTGGGACTGAGCTTTGAGCTCCTCCAATGCCTGCCAGAGCAACGCCGGAGCGTTTTCCATCTGGCGCTTGGCTTCGCGGCTCTCGTCTTGAGACTGAGAGATGCGCGACTCCAGCGCCAGCAGGCTCCACAGGACTTTGGATTCCATGCGGGCGGCTGCTTTGGACGCTTCAAGGGTCCACTCTTCGATGGCGCCCAGGCGGGCGAAGGTGCTGGAGCCGGGCTCGCCCGAGCGGGCGTCCGGGGACCTCAAGGCTCCCGGCCAGCCGTGCACTGCATTGATGAACGACGCAAGACTTTCTTCAAGCCCGTGACCTCCTCCCAGCGACTGGCGTGACGATGCAGACTCCAGCCGGCGCTGCCCTGTTGATGAATCATCGGGCTGAGGCCTGTCCGGGCCACGGATTGTCGGACTCATTTCCTGACCACCCCAATGTTCGTGCAGCTGCCGGTGCATTTCTCTGGGAGCGACAAGCTGCACTGCTTCATCCGGTTGGTTCCTGGTTATTCAGCCTCGTTCGACCTGCCGGACCCGAAACCCGAACGATAAGGGTGAGGGGGACCGACCGGGTAACCTAAGTCTACAGAACCTACCGCCCGGCGCGCCAAACTTTTCGCGCGCCGGCCGAGGGAAGACTTGGAGTGGACAGTCCCGGTGCGCCCCGGTTGGAGGAGGCTCGTGGCGACGAAACCATTGGGTGCGCCACCGGGACCGTGATCAAAACCTATTCATCCCATGTTGATGGGGAGTTGCCGGCCCGTAAAGTCTGGGTAAACGCGCAAGAGCCCCCGGGGAGACCGGAGGCTCTTTTGAAACTTGATGCCTGTTACAGTCGCCGCTTCGGCCGGTAGGCCAGAGCCGCCATTGCAAGCTTGGTGGAGGGATGAGCTGCGAAGGTGAAGAATGCACCAACGAGCAGCATGCCTGCGCCCAATGCAACCGTCGCAGCCAGCGGAAGGGTGTTGCCGGTCCTGGGCAGGGAGGACGGAGCTGTGCCGGGCTTTTCGCCCGAGCCCGAGATGCTGCCGCCGCAGTTTCCGTCCGCACAGGTTCCGCAGTTCGGTCCGGCGCAAACGCTGCCGCCGCAGTTGCCGCCGGTGCAGTCGGGACCGATGCCAACCGGGTCCTCAACGATCACTCCGCCGCAGCTGCCGCCGACGCAGTCCGGAGCGTCTCCGGACTCAACTACCACGCCACCGGCGTTGGTTTGTGCCATTGCCGGCAGAGCCATTGCACCGAGGATGATCGAGGCGATCATTGTCGCCATCATCAGCCCGATGAGCTTCTTCATTCGTACCTCCTTGAATTTCACTTCGAAAGCCTAATAGCTATAGGTGATCCGCAGTCTAGCAAACACAGATGTCACAACAACAACCGACCCTGACCTGATCGGAGCTTGATTCTAGGAGAACTGCCCCGGTCAAACCAGCCTTTTGGGAAGTTTCCGAGCAGTTAAGGAAAAAGACTTCAGTTGGCCCTTACGGCCACTCTCCCTCGCCATGCTCAGCTTGAAGCCCTTTGTAGCCGTCCAACTTGCAGCCGTCCAACTTGCAGCCGTCCAACGATTCGTTCGATTTGCCTGCCTCAAGATTCTCAAGAATTCAGCGGCCCAACCCCACCCTGTGGGGATGCACTACCGGTATCGTACACAGGTCGGCCCGGTAAGGCTAGTAAATTCCTTGAAGTAGTCTGGACAAAACCTGCCTCGTCAGCCCGCGCGAATCGCCTGGTTGCCGGGGTTCGATATAAGCGGAAGGGGCTTGCGCCGGCGCTGCTTGGGCCGGGGCGGCACTGCCTCTACGAGCGCTTCGACCAGGTGGTCAAAAGCCTGGGCGGAGAGCGAGTCGGGGAGCGAGACTACCGACGGGTTGCCTGTTTCCGCCATCTGAAGCATTGGGGGGTCCAGCGGGATCTGGCCCAGCAGGGGGACGCCGAATACATCAGCCAACTCTTGGCCCCCTCCTGACCCGAACGGATAGCTGCGCTCGCCGCAGCCGCCGCATACCAGGTATGACATGTTTTCCACCACCCCGGCCACCTTCATCCCGACCTTTACCGCCATGTGCCCGGCGCGCTCGGCCACCTTCTCGGCCGCTTGCTGCGGAGTGGTCACCAGCAAGATCGAACAACCGGGGACGAACTGGGAGAGCGACAGGGAGATGTCGCCGGTCCCGGGAGGCATGTCGATGAGCAGGTAGTCGGGTTCTTCCCAATGCACGTCGGTGAGAAAGGTGCTTAGGATTTTGTGGAGCATGGGGCCGCGCATGACCACGGGCCGGTCGTCGGCAACCAGGTTCCCCATCGACATCATCTTGAACCCGTGAGCTTCCAGCGGGACGATCAGCCGCTCGTCGATAACCGTCGGCTGAGTGCTCACGCCGGCCATACGGGAGGAGGAGAAACCCCAGATGTCGGCGTCGAGCAGGCCCACTGAATGGCCGCGCCGGGCGAGCGAAGCTGCGATGTTGGTGGTCACCGTCGACTTGCCCACTCCGCCTTTACCGCTGCCGATGGCCAGGACCACGGTGCGGGAGTCGGCCTGGGAAAAAGAAGCAGGCCGCTCCTGGCGCATGCCGCCCACCAGCGCCTTGCGTTCATCGTCGGTCATTGCTCCAAGGTTGACGACCACCTCTTCGATGTCGGCGAAGGCGGCCTTCACCTTGGCCGGCAGCACCTCCTGGAAGAACGACTTAAGCGGGCAGCCGGGAATAGTGAGCGCCAGATCGATGGTAACCAGCGGCGGCGATACCACGATGTCTTTGACCATCCCGAGCTCCACGATGCTCCGGTGGAGCTCGGGGTCGTTGATGGTGGACAGGACCTGGCGGATTTCGTCGACTGAGGGCATCCGTCCCAGAGTAGCGCACCGATTCTTGCCCGGTTGTTCCGGCGACGGCCTACTTCTGGCGGCGGGTTGTTGCGCACCTAATGTTGCACGGCCGATCCTAGCCGTGCGGTTGTTCCGGCGCCGGTTGGTGGCTCCGCCTGCTCGCCGACATAGCGGCTCCTCCACCGCTACAGTGATTTGCATGTACAGCGAGCAGCTGATGGCCCGTTTTCTGGAGCCGGCACACTCGGGCGACGTTGCGTCGGCCAACGGTTTGGGCAAGCAGGGCAATGTCACCTGCGGCGACGTGGTAGAGGTGGCGGTGAGGGTGGAAGACGGCCTGATCGTGGAGGCTCGCTTCCGGGCTCAGGGCTGCGCCACCGCCATCGCCGCCGCTGAGGCAGCCTGCGAACTGGCATCGGGTGGGACGATGACTGCCGCCTCCACTCTGGACGTTAACAGCGTCTCGGCGCTGCTTGGGGGAATTCCGCAGGAGCGTCTGGGCTGCGCCTCAGTCTCGCTGGATGCGTTGCGATCGGCGGTGGCAGAGGCGCGGCGCAGGGCAGATGGGGGGTAGCTCCGCCTCCGGCGGAGCCGAGCAATCTCGGCCTCCGGCGGCCAATCTCCGCCCTTGCGGAGTCCGTCGGCTGCGCCGAACGGAGCGGGGGATCGCTCAGGTCAGGTAGATCCGTATCGTGTAGTAGAAGGCGGGGGCCGAGAAGGCCAGGGCCACCAGGCGGACAGTTACCCGGGTGGTGCCGGGAAGGGCCAGATCGGGCACCGCGTGTCCCAGCCAAGCGGCCGGCCCGGTCACCAGCCCGGCCACGGCCGCCGCAGGAGCGTCCAAGCCGAGGTCGAGGAACCGGGCGGCCGCCATCGCAACGCCGGCGGCGGCCAGGCAGCCTGACGCAATCGCCCAAGGGTTGCGGGCATCAGATTTAGGGGACCGCGAGGCGATGATCGAAAAGCCGGCTTCGAAGGCGAGCACTGTCACGAACAGCAAGACGGTCAACCGGCTGCCGAACGGCAGATCCCTAACCAGGACGAAGTAGGCGGCAAGGCCTCCGGCGAAGAGCACCAGCGCGCTCGACGTTGCCAGGCGGTGGAGCGAACCGGCGCGCAAGCTTCGAAACACGCTCAGGCTGCTCAACAGAGCGAATGTGGCCGCCATCCCGAACAGCATGCCCGCCTCGCCGGACAGCCACGCCATTCCGGGCAGCCCCGCCGCAGCGAGCGCCACCGGTGCCCGCTCGGCCGGGCGGCGGTGGGCCAGAGCGGTCGCAGTCCCACCGGCTGCAACCAAAGCGACGTAACCCGCGAACAAGGCGCTCGGTAGCCATGCTGCGGCGACGACGCCTATGGCTACAACAACAAGTGCCCGGCATGCCCAACCCGAGGGCATGCCGGTCGGCCGGGGGCTCATTCGCTTATCTTAGAGAATGGCCTATACCAACCATTCCAAGCAAAGCCTTTCCGCGAACGGTTTGTGGCGCATAAACTGCCTGAGATGATCCGAATTCTCTGGCTGAGCGCCGAACGAGCCGATCCCGAGGAGTCCTTTCCCGCCCTGGCCGGCCGCCGCCCCGCTCCGGAGCCGATCGCCTTCGCTGACGCCACTCCGGAACTGCTCAGCCGACGCCTGGCCGATGCCATAGTGGTGGACGGGCGCACCAGGCCGGACGAGGCCGCCCGGGTGGTCCGAAAGCTCAAGAATGAGACTGAGGCGCCCTTCGTTCTGCTCATTGACGACGAGGTGCTCGAAGACTTCAACTGGTCGGTGGGGGTTGCCGATTTCTTCACTTCCCGGTGCACCGCGGCCGAGTTCGATGCCCGGCTGCGCCGGATTGCCAGCCCGGCGGAGCCGGAAACCGGGGAAGTAATCCGGCGGGGAGAGATCAGCATCAACCGTGAACGGTTTGAAGTAAAGGTCAAGGGTGATGTTTTGGATCTAACCTTCAAGGAGTTTGAGCTCATCGCTTACCTGGCTCAACGGCCGGGCAGGGTGTGCTCCCGCAGCGCACTTTTGAGCGAGGTTTGGGGTTACGACTTTTTTGGCGGCACCCGCACAGTCGACGTTCACGTCCGGCGCCTGAGGGCAAAGCTCGGCCAGCAAGCGCACATGATCGAGACGGTGCGCAATGTGGGATACCGTTTTGCTGGATGAGCCGGCGCCCGGCCGCCGGGCATAGGAGGACTGTTTGACACCCGATCAGGAGTTCGTTCTCAAGACCGTCGACGAACGCAACATTAAGTTCGTGCGCTTGTGGTTCACCGACATTTTGGGCTTCCTCAAGGCGTTCGATATCACCCCAACCGACCTCGAAGAGGCCCTGACCGAGGGCATCGGGTTCGACGGTTCGGCTATCGAGGGCTTCGCCCGCATCGAGGAGTCGGACATGATTGCTCGGCCCGATGCTTCCACTTTCCAGGTCATGCCGGCGCACCCGGACCGTTCCGATTCGGCCCGGATGTTCTGCGATATCTACATGCCCGAGGGCTCGCCGTTCCCGGGCGATCCCCGCAATGTGCTGAAGCGCACGATCCACAAGGCTACTGAGATGGGCTACAGCTACTACGTGGGGCCCGAGCTGGAGTTTTTCTACTTCCGGGACTCCAGCTCCACCCAATTCCTGGACAAAGCCTCTTACTTCGACCTCACCCCGCTGGACGAGGCGGGCAGCTTGCGCAAGCGCACTGTCGAGTATCTCGAAGAGATGGGCATTCCGGTGGAGTACGTACATCACGAGGTGGCTCCCTCCCAGCATGAGATCGACCTGCGCTACGCCGACGCGCTCACCATTGCCGACAACGTCATGACCTACCGGCTGGTGGTGAAGGAGGTGGCGCAGGAGTTGGGCGTCTACGCGACTTTCATGCCCAAACCGGTGGGCGGGGTGAACGGCAGCGGGATGCACACCCACATGTCGCTGTTCCAGGATGACCGCAACGCCTTTTACGACGCCGGCGACGAGGCCCACCTGTCTAAGATTGGCAAGGCCTTCCTGGCCGGAGTTTTGCGCCACGCCGCCGAGATATGCGCAGTTACCAACCAATGGGTCAACTCCTACAAACGGCTGGTCCAGGGCTACGAGGCACCGGTTTACATTTGCTGGGCACGGCGCAACAGATCGGCGTTGGTGAGGGTGCCCATGTACAAGCCGGGCAAGGAACAGGCAACCAGGATTGAGGCGCGCTTTCCCGATCCGGCGTGCAATCCCTATCTGGCCTTCAGTGTGATGCTTGCCGCGGGGCTGGCCGGGATCCAAAACGGCTACGAACTGCCACCCGAAGCCGACGACAACATCTACGAGATGACTCCGGCCGAGCGCAAGGCCTTGTCCATCGGCTCGCTGCCCGAGGATCTGCACGAGGCTGTCCAGATCTGCGAGAACTCGGAGCTGGTTAAACAGACCCTGGGGGAGCACACTTTCGAGTGGTTCATCCGCAATAAGAAGCAGGAATGGGATGACCACAAGGCCTACGTCACTCCCTACGAGCTGGAGCGATATTTACCGATTCTCTAGACGGAACCGGCCCCCTTGGGGTCTGCGAGAGTCGGGCGGTCCTTCGACCTCAAGTTCAAGTTAAAGAGGCCATCAGCCAGGTCACGGGGGCCCGGCGCAGGGTGTGAAAATTATTCAGTAAATGCCACGAAGTTTCGTGACCAATAGGTAGCTTCGCCGGCCTATTTAAGAATATGATCCGGCCAAGGCGATTCATATCTGTAGCCGAGTCGCCTGAATCGAACAAATATGCCAGTTAAAGTCAAAAACTGTCGAATCTACTGAGATTGGGAGTCATCGAATCTGAATCGGGGCCCGAAATGGGGCTCCCCCTATACCCGCATACCCGCAATTTCTGAGGCAAACGTCTTTACTTACGACGCATGTGCGCAGAACGTAGCTAGAAAGGATCCAACCCGACATGAAGGGAAGCCGAGGTAAGGCCAAGCGGCTAGCGCTGCTTATGGCTGTCCTGGTGGCGCTTCCGCTCATTGTGCTGAGCGCCTCCGCCGGATATGCCGGCCTCAATGACTGCAGCGCCAGTTCGGATGCGTCGAACCGTACGCAACAGGTTCCGACCACCGAGCAGAACCCGACGATCACCACGCCTCAGACGAACACCACGTCTCAGGACACCACGCAGGCGCCGGTCATCAGCAACCCGACCGAGTTCAACGCGGACTCCTCTATCGAGGCTAACGACAATGGCGACACCGAAATCTCGCCCACGGTCGCGCCCTCGATAACCAACGGGGATATTGCCGCGCCGGTGAGCCTGGTGGGTCCCTTCGGGGGAGACTCGATCACCGGTGACGTGAGCGCATCGGCCGGGGACGCCACCGGCGGCAACGCCGACACTGGTGACGCAGTGACGGGCGACGGCGGAGCGGCTACCACCGGAGACGGCGGTGCTGGAACGGGTGGAGACGGCGGGGATTCCGGCGACACCGGCGACACCGGCGGCAACTCCACCGGAGACGGCGGAGACGCTAACGGAGACGGCGGAGCGGCCACCACCGGAGACGGCGGAGCGGCCACCACCGGAGACGGCGGAGACGGCGGAGCTTCCGGAGACGGCGGAGACGGCGGTGCCACCGGAGACGGCGGCGCAGCCACCACCGGCGACGGCGGAGACGGCGGCCCAACCGGCGACACCGGCGGCAACACCACCGGCGATGGCGGTTCAGCCACCACCGGAGACGGCGGCGCAGCCACCACCGGCGACGGCGGAGACGGCGGCCCAACCGGCGACACCGGCGGCAACACCACCGGAGACGGCGGAGACGGCGGCCCAACCGGCGACACCGGGGGCAACACCACCGGCAACACCGGTGCGTCAACCTCGGGCGACACCGGCGGCAACACCACCGGCGACACCGGCGGCAACACCACCGGGGACGGCGGAACCGGTGGAACCTCCGGAGACGGCGGAGCGAGCGGTGCAGGCGGTGCAGGCGGTGCAGGCGGCGATTCCGGCGACGGCGGCGATTCGGGGCCTGGCGGAGCCAGCGGTCCGGGCACCGGGCTCGGCTTGGGCGCCGGTAGCGGCGACGGTGCTACCAGTGGCGACGGAGGAGCTGGCGGATCCAGCGACTTTGACGGTGACGGAAACGTCGATAGTGGTTCCGGACCAGGCGGCGCCGGCGGAGGTACGGGCGGGAATGGCGGCTCCGGCGACGGCGGCGACGGTCTCGCAGTTGGAGCCTCCGGCGACGGCGGCGACACCGGTCTCGGGGGAGATTCGGGAGCAGCGGGCACGGGCGGCGGTGGGGGAACCACCGGCGCAGGAGGTGGAACCACCGGCGGAGCAGGTGGAGAAACCGGTGATGCCGACAGCGCACCCAGCGGTGACACCAACGGCGCTCCCAGTGGCACGGCTACCAGCGGTGAAAGCGGTCCCACCAATGGTGCTCCCAGCGGAACTTCGACGGGGGCCACAAGCGGTGACAACAACGGCGCCTCCAGCGGCACCTCGACTGGTGCCACAAGCGGTCCGGCCGACGGAGGCGAAAGTGGCGCTGCGTTGGGTGCTGAAAGCGGCGACACTTTAGGCGCCGAAAGCGGTGAGTCCCTTGGCGCGGCCAGTGGTCCTGCCACCGGCGGCACGAGCGGTCCCGGCGGCGCCGGGGCAACCACCACCGGCGGCGACGGCGCCGAAAGCGGCACGGCCAACGCAGCCCCGAGCGGAACTGCCCTCGGAGGGAGCAACATGGGCGTGGGCGGTTCCAGCGCTCCGGTGTTTGCAGCTGAGAGCGGGGAATCGCTCGGCGGTGCTGGGGCGGTTGGAAACGGCGCTGAGAGCGGCCCGGCCGTCGGCGGAGCGAGCGGCACGGCAGCGAGCGGTCCTTCTAACGGTGGTCCCGGCCTAAATATCGTCAACGCAGAGCCCAGCGGTCCGGCAACCAACGAATCGGGGCAGATCCTTGCACCGATCGGAACGTTCGCTCCGCTGGGTCACACGAACGACGCCTCGGTGTTGTTGGCGATTACTAACAACCCGATCATGCCGATCACACCGACGAACAACGTGACACAGTCGAACACGCAAGACAGCAACCAGGAGTTCAGCAACACTCCAACCAACACAACCACTTTGGTCAGCACTCCTACGGTCAATGCCACGTCGACCACGGAGATTGCTCCCGTTACCTCCACCGCCACCGGTGGTCCGGCGACTGGCGGAGAATGCGACTTCGAGCTTGACCAGACCACCGGTGACACCGGTGACGTTGAGATAGAGGCAGTCACAGGCAACGCCACCGGCGGCAACGCCACCGGCGGTAACGCGGGCGACCTGCACAACGAGATCGGCGGTAACGGCGGCGACGGCGGCGGCGGTGGTGCTGCCGGCGGCAGCGGCGACTATGCCGGGGCGGTTATCGGCAACAACAACGGCGGGGGTGGTGGCGGTCCCGGCGGGCACGGCGGAGACGGCAACTGCTCGAACTGCTCTATCGTGAACAACATCAGCAGCAGCATGAACGGCGGTGCTGCCGAGGCGGGCTCGGCGGAGAGCGGCGACGTGGAGGTTGAAGATACCTCCAGCGGTGGCAGCGGCTCCAACAGCTTCTCGTCCGGTGGCGACGAGAGCGACGAAGGTGGTCCCACCTCCACCTAGTCACCCAATATGAACCAGCACTACGGGGCCCCCGGATTCTTAGGGGGCCTCGTGGTGTTTGGCGGTTCTGGGGTGTCGTTATGCTCCGGTCCGATAGGATCGCAGAAATGAAGACCCGTGTTCCAGCCGGCGGTGCTGCAGGCAGCGCTTCCGAGTCCGGCAGATCCCCCGTTGAGCGCAGGAGCTGGCGTAACCCACGCTCGGTGGGCATCGGTCTGCTGATCGCAGCGGTGGCAGCTGTGGCGTTCGGGGGCCTGGGCAAGGACGTGGAGCAGGTACGTGACTCACTGGATTCCGGTCTCAAGGCACATTACGAGGGCGATCTGGTGCAGGCCCGGCGGGGCTACCTGGCGGTGCTCCAGAGCGATCCTGACAACAAGTTCGCTAACTTCAACCTCGGTTTGGTGGCCCATCGGGAAAATCGCCGGGACGAGGCCGATCGCTTCTACGAGGCTTCGTTGGCCAGCGACCGTAATTTCTTGCCGGCGATGTTTAACCTGGCAATACTGAAGACCTCTCGGGGCCAAAACGAGGCGGCGGAGGGGCTTTACCGGGAAATGATAAGGCGGCACCCAACCCGTGCCGAGCCCTATTTCAATCTTGGGATTCTTCTGGCAGAGAACTTGGACCGTGCTGAAGAGGGTGAGGCGCTCATTAGAACAGCTGTGAGTATGAACCCGGAGCTTAGGGCACGAGTTCGCCAGGGGATAGATCTGGAGTCCCCCAAAGATTCCCCGAACGGCTAGGCCGAAGTTACCCCCTTCTAGCCCCCTTTTGAGGCTGTTTTAGCCCAGAAATGTGCCTGTGGATGCTATTCATTCGGTATGCAGTGTGTTGGCATGTAATTAGATCAGAATAGCCGTGCCACAGGCA
>JBQTHR010000043.1:0-79969 GCA_052389675.1 Actinomycetota bacterium | reverse complement strand
TCATCGAAGGCGAACTGCCGAACAACAACAATAAGGAGGTGACCAAGGAGCTCTTGAAAGCCGGTTAGGAGGTCGTCCCCAGGATGACGTGGTGATCCTTCTTACACCACTTGACAGGACGTGGCCGTAAGGGGACTCAAATTCGATGGTGACGGAAAGTGGTCACGGAGGCACTATAAGTCACTACAGGTACGATCAAGGAGATCCCAACTGATTTCTATGCGACCCTCTATTAACGGCCGCCCGGCGGTCAGCTTTTTCTTAGCGACGATACATTCTGCCAGTGCAATTCCGCCGGTTCAGGCGGCTACCAGGCCGGCAAGTGCTGCGCATCCGGTTGGTTTCACTCCGGGAGAAATCAACACCCGCCCTGTTGGATCCCCGATTGAGGAGATTGAAAAACTCGGTCTTGCGGCGGGAACGCTTTCGACACCGACCCAAAAGGTTGGGGAAGAGATCCCGCAGCGGCGCACGCAGTTCTCAACGACTTTGGTTGACGAGCATGGTGTGCTGCAAACGAATTTCTACTCAAAGCCCGTCAACTTCAAAAATCGAGCATCGCCACTGCGCTGCCTGCGCGTCCCCTACCCGGGGCGGAGGGGCATCCGATCGGAACGAGGGGCTGGAACGGGAGACCTTGACTTGGCCCTTCCCATGGCTTAGCGTCGGCTCTCGACCAAGACGACACGGAAGCCATAGCCGTTGGCGGATTCAAAAGAGAGGATCGAGAGACTGGCGCGCATCAGCGCCAACCTCACCCCTACCGGGGAGCGCCCCGAGAGCGCAATTCAAAGGCTCGAGACCCTGCTCGTTCGATCGCGTGTACCCGGCGAATCCAAAGACCTGCTCGGCTTCGAGCTCTCGGTGGAGAGGGCCGACTGGCACGGCGTCGGGGATCTGGAGCCGGAGACCATCCGCCGTTTGGAACAGATTTCCGGCGTCGCGGCGGAGCCTGCCCCGCAATTCCGCGTGTTTCGCCGGGAAGCGCCCCTCGCTGCCTCGATGCTCGAGCTCGCAACTCCCGAATGGGGCAGGGGGGTCGCCAAAGCCGAGTCTTTGGGACCTTTCCTCGATAACAACGGCCGGGCGTTCTGGTTCGATTTCTATCCGATCATCAAGCTCATTTCGGTGTACCTGGCCGGAGATCCCCAGCCGGCCCTCCTGTTGGAGCTTCAGGCCAATGTGCTCAAGAAGCTCGGTCAGGTCCAGATCACCAGGATCATCGGCAAAAAATACACGCTGGGACCGGGGAGCATCTGGATACGAGCGGATCTGCTGGCCCCCGGGGCTCCCGCCGGCCACTACGTCGGTCTGACGATCGGCGGGGGCGAGCTGCAGTTCACCCCGGCGCCGCAGGCCTCCAGGGACTCGCTCGTCATTACGGCCGGAGGCGAACTGGGTGTTCGGCTAAATCTCAAAGCGCCCTCACCTCCGCCCGCTTCCGGAGGGGAGGCCGGCAGGGATGCCGCGGAGTCTCAAATCAACCTCCCGTCCGATTTCCATTTCACCCTGAAGGACGGGAGCGTTCGGGTAACCCACGTTGACGATGCAGGATGGGTCCTCTACGGAGAGGCGGTCGACTTCGGCCGTCAGGGCGGGGAGGCCGTCACCTACGAGCCGTCGATCCGCTCCCTGCTGATCGGAATGAATACAGCTCAGGACCTGCTCCGGGTCGGACAGGTCGCATCGCACCTGGCGCAGCCCTCGGGTGTCGCACTGATCGGCAAATCAGGGTGGGCGCTCCCCACGGCCGCCATCGATACCACTGATCCGTCGCCCGCCGAAGGAATAGGCGGGCTCGCGGTTCAAACCTTCCCCGGGACCGACCTGACTTGGCGAGGGCTGGAGGATGGACCGGTTCGGCTTCCCTCCCCTTGGGTGATGCTCTGGCCGGGCTCCATATTCATCCTCGACGACGATGCCTCCAACCTCTTCGCCCACCAGGAATTCCGCCTCTGGAAGGACGAGGACTCCCGCTTCCGCTCCGAGCTGGAGCTTCGTTACACCGATTCGTTCGCGCTCTTCTACTCCAGCAACTCGCAGGGGACCGAGATGGTCATGAGCCGGGCCAAGGTCGAAGCTCGGATTGACCGGCCGGTGGACGTGAGAGGGGATCCACTCTCGGTGCGCACCACCGACTCCCAGCTGATTCTGACCTACTCCGACGACCAGCAAGGTGTCTCGATCTACGACGACAACATCCTCGCCGATGCCATGAAGGCGGGAACCACCTGGCCCGAGGTTCCGGGCGCGGTCTCGCTCGCCATTCGCAACGCCCTCTTCATCACAACGCCGGCGAACAGCCTGCTGCTCTTCGCCACTCTGGCCGACGAGAGGACGGTCGAAAAAGGTGCTCTGGTGCTCGGGTTCGGGCTCTACGGGCTGCTGCCTACCCTCCCGGATCCCTACGCCGCCAACGTCGGCGCCCTGCGGCGTGTGGGGGTCAAAGGATCACAGGTCAGTCAGCTACTGGCGGCTACCACGAAGTGGGAGAAGGCTCCCGTCGACGAAGCGCCGGACTCGGTGAAGGTCGATTTCGCCTTCGCGCCGATCGGGAAACAGAGGAGGGCGTTCGCTGGACTCCAGGGGACCGGAACGACTTCTATTGCTCGAGACGCCCCTGCCGGCGGCACCGGGGAGTCGTTCGCCGTCAGGATGGCGGCGAGCAACCAACCCAATCCCTCGGACGATTGGGACCGTCACTTCCGGGCGTTCGAGCGGGATCAGTTTGCGCTGCTCGACGTCTCCAGCAACGCCGATCAGCTGGGAGTCAGCTTTTCATGGTTCAGCCGGGTCTCGATAGACGAGCGCGAGTCGATGTTCGCCCAGATCTTCGGCAAGGACGAGGGAGAGCAGGCTGGGTTCCCGCTGCAGGTGCAGGACCTCGACCTGTCGGCGGAGATCCGCTTCGTGAGGGCATTCACAGTCCCGCAGATCTCCTGGGAACCGCTCTTCAACCTTCCAGGCCCACAGCCGCCGACCTTTGGAGATCCCCCGATCGGCCACAATCTCTACCCGAACGACGGCGGCCCCACCCGGATCCTGAACGACGGCAAAGAACTGGTTCCTATTGCGCCCATCCCGGTTGCCGAGTTCCTGGTGCACGACTTCGAGGTACGAAAGGAAGGGTTCACCGGGGCGCTGTTCACCTTGCCCTTCGGGTTGCGTGCCTTTGCCGAGTTCAGCCGGAAGAATCAGTTCCAGAGCAAGCTGCCGGCGGCCAAGCTGGGCTTCAACCGCCCGGAGTACGAAGGCGGCGACCTTATCGGCGGACTGCAGATTAGGGCCGAGGCCCCCAAACATCCGGCGGAGAGCCCCATCTTCAAGGGAAGCACCCTCCAACTCAACAACGTTCTAAACGCCGCCGGCCTCCCCACCGGCGCCGGAACCCTGGGCGACAGCGTAGGCACCATCTTCAACAAAGAGTTCTTCTACGACGGTAATACCGGATATAAGGATCGAGGGGTACCGCTCACCCGAATCGACTTCTCCGGCTACGGGGCCAGCATCTTCAGCCATTGGTTGAACCCCAACGCAGCGATCGCAGCCACGAGCCAGTCGTTCTTCGATGCCTTTGTCGGCCGGACGGCTCACGAGGTCATTCAGGTACGCAGCATTCTGTATCCCTGGGCGGTCAAGGTGGTTCGTACGATCACGATCTTCCGGACCAGCAGCGCCCACGTCTTTCGCTTCGATACCGGGTGGCAGGCGGAGTCGGACGGCCGGTACGACTTCAGGTACTACGCCTACAACGCCGCCTTCGTCCCCGTGGAGCAACCCAACCCGTACGAGATCCATCCCGGGATCGTCCGCGGGGTTACCAAGGTGCGCAACATCATCGAAACCGACGCGGTTCCCAACTTCAAGACGACCTGGAACAAGAGCAACGGCGACCTCTATGTGGACGACAACGGCAAGATCCAAACCGTCGACGCAACCACGCCGGCCAACGAGCGGAGCCCGGAGGTGGACCTGCAGCCGGCGTACTTTGATGCCGACGTGATCATCGACGACGTTAAGAGCGGCGCCACCGACGGGAGGGTGCCCTCGAGAGGGATGCTCGGGTACATCCAGCTGGTTCCGAGGGGGGAGCCGATCTCTCAGGAGCTGTTTGCGGCCCTTCTGAATACGCAGGGCGGCTCGCTTGGCGGGCCGGTGGATTGTGTCATCGATGTGGCCGGCAGTGGCCAACTGATGAGGGTTTCCCGCGCCGATGTGAGCCCCTCTGAGAGCCTCGCCGGCAAGCCGATATTCGTTAGCGCGGGACGCGGGGCGGTGGTTCTTCCCAAAGAAGGCTCGTGGAGTGTGGTGGTGCACTCCCAGGGCTCGGGTGAAGTTGCACCCCTGGACGGCAAGGCCACGGTTCCCGTGGTCCGAAGGGGCAAGCTCCAACCCAACGGGTCCACCGATGCGATCCAGAGCGATCTTCTGCGCATCGCCAACCCGGCGGACCTGGTCAAGCCCCTAGGTGCCGGGTCCAAGACCTACGGCCTGCTCCAGTCGACCGGAACCCAGAAGGCGCTCTTCCGCCTGCCGAGCTTCGAGAAAGGGGTCAAAGAGCTCAAGGGCGGGGTGCCCCCCGAGTTCGCCGACGCCTACCGCATCGTGAACTCCGTGGGCATCTTCCCTAACGTGAACGACGCCCTGCCTCTGGTCCTCGGCAACTTCAAGACCAAGATCCTCGAAGAGGGTTACAAGCTGCTCGACGAGCTCGACCCCGGCAAGGTCTTCGAGCAGCTCCTTCCGGAGGGCCCTCTCTACCTGATCAACGAGGAGTTCCTCAAGATCTACGTGGAGTACGCCGACAAGGACAGGGCCGGAGCGACGCAAGGCCCGGGGAAGGTTCGCTACGGGTTTGACTCCGCCGCTGCCGACGTGGGCAAGAAGTGGCTGGCCAAAGTCAACGACATCGGGATGGTGGTCGACCTCGGCCCCCTCAAGCGCCTGATGATGATCAAGGGCAAGTTCGACGCAGAGAAGGGCCGCTCTCCCGGGTTCATCGAGCCGGAGCTGGTCTTTTCGGATGAGCTGAAGCCCGTCATCGATCTCCTCCAGATCCTCTCCGAGCTTCAGGGCGGCGATTACAAGGCTGCGTTCGCCAAAGGCCTCGAGATCGCCATGAGCAACTCCGCCGACAGCTGGAACTACGCCTTCCACGCCCGCAAGGAGATTCCGGTGGTCAAGTTCCCGCCGGGTACGCTTTACGACAATCCGACCAATCCGTTCAAGCTCGAGGCCCATCTGGCGGTGGGCGTGTACTTCAACGAGTCGCTATCACCCACCACAGACCCCAAACAGCTCGTGCCCTCGGCGGGGGCTTTCCTGGAGTTCGGGGGCCGGATCTCGGTGATGTGCTGCAGCGTGGCCGCCGCCACCGTCTATGCCACGGGGGCGGTCGACCTGCGCACGTCTGCCGACATCAAGACCGGACCCGCTCTGTACATGAAGTTCGGCTTCGGAGCCGAAGTCACGGTGGGCCTTCCGGTCGTGGGCAACGTCTCGGTGTTGTTCATGGTCGGGGTCGAGATCGATCTCGACTCGACCCAGATCACCGTCTCCGGATTCCTGTTGTTCCGAGGCCGCGCCGAGCTGCTCGGCGGGATCGTGAGCGTGACGATCACCATCGAGGCCAAGGGCAGCGTCAAGAAGTCCGGCGGGAAGACGGACATGATCGCCCAGGTCACCTTCGGCCTGGACATCAGCATCTTCCTGGTCATCAATATCAGCTTCTCGGAAAGCTGGCAGGAGCAGCGGCAGATCGCATGAACATGGCCTCCCGCTTCAGCCTTCTGACCTTCCCCCAACGCTTCGACGGGGCCCGGCTCCACGTACGCATCCTGGTGGTCCCCAGGCTCAGCCCGGCGTGGGACGGCGACCCCAGGCCGCCGATGATCGAAAACTTCCCGGCTGCAGGTGATAGCGCAGCCGCCTTTGCCGACGCGGACTTGAACCTGAAGGCGGTGGTGATCGACGACCTGAACCGTTTCCCGGTGAACGACCCCGTCGATTTCACGGCACCACTGCCCGACGCCAGCGGTCCGGCTCCCGACGCGCGAGCCCTCTACGAAGAGCTGGTTGCCCCCGGGCCCGGAAGGTTCGTGCTGGACCCGGGACCGGCTCGTCTGGCCGAGCCGGTAAAGCCACAGATCTACATTCAGAAGTACCTTCCGGTTAGCTATCGCGAGTCATTCCTCTTCAGCCACCCCAGGACTGACGATGCCAAGACCGACGACAGCTACGCCTGTGCGATCCGCGACGCCCAAGAGCCCAACCCGCTGTTCAAGCCCACCCCGGACACCGTCAGCTGGGGCCAGATCTACGCCTACTGCCTTCGCCATCATCAGCTCGCTCGGCGCCTGGGACTGATCCGCGAGGCCGCCTTCAACCTGCCGGTCGGGCGGTTCGATGAGGGCGGCTTTCTCTACGTCGATCTCGATGGGGGCGACTACGCCCAGCAGGCGGGGGCCGACTTTACGTTTCTGGCGCGCTACGCCGCCCGAATCCCCAAGCTCGAGGCCGGGGTGCCCAGGGTCCTGTTCGGAGCGGTCCTCTTCCCAGTCCTCTTCGACGACCCGGCCGTACCGGGTACCGCCGTGGCCCCCGGCAACTACGACACCGTGTTCCTCGAGGCGGCCGACTACGACGATGGCTTTGCCAAGATAGTCCACGGCACCCAGCCGGTCAGCCAGAACCTCCTCGCCGAGGAGCCCGACGGCTTCACTCCGGTCACCGAGATGGGGGTCAGGCTGGGCTGGGACGACGAGCAGGTGCTCATCTGGCAGAACCGGCAGCTCAAGGCCGACCCGACCGTCCCACCGGTGGCCGCCCAGCCTCAGCGCCTGGATGCGCCCTTGGGGGCCTTTGGCTATCGAATCGACGCTCGCCCGCTCGGCACTGCGGCGTGGCACACGCTGGTTCGGGTGCGCAGCGAGGCTCCCCTCCAGCTGGGCGCGGTGCCTCTGGGGGATCCCCCCGCTGCGCTCTGGGAAGGCGAGCTGGCCGTGGAGGTGCACCCCCAGCAGCTCGACGGCGACCAGGAGAACGGCCAGTTCTGGCTGCCCTCGTATATGTGCCAGTGGAACGGCGCCTCTATGGTGCTCCCCGACGAGGTCGCTGCGGCACTGTTCAAAACCGAGGTCGCCGACACGAAAAAGGCGAGTCTGGCCCGGCTCTACGATCCGGTGGGGCTGGACCAGATCCCGCTGCGCTACGGCAAGTCCTACGACTTTCGGGTCAGACTGTCGGACCCCACCGGGGGCGGTCCCGAGCTGACCGACGAGCCGGTGCACGAGTCGCCGGCGCCGGAGGCGACGGTGGCGCTCCGCCGGCACATCGTCCCGGAGCCTCTCCGGATTGCCGGCCTTCCCAAGTTCCCGGATGCCCAGATCGCCGACCCGGGTCAGGACGGCTTTTTCCAGGGCGACAAGCTCGATCTCGAGCGCCCCCTGCTCGGCTACCCGGCAGTGGTCTTCACCGGCAAGTATCCCGACCCGATACCGCTGCTTCAGGCTGCATCCGACCAGGCCGTCGGAAAGGACAGCTTCGGCATCCCGGATCCGGACGTGGTCGCCGTTCAGGTGGAGGTCGAGGTCGCCTCGCTGCGCATGGACAACAAGCTTTCCTTGAGCGGCCGGGAAGCCTGGGCCCATCTGTACACCACCCGACGCAACTTTCCGGCCGCCTTCGATCAAGGGCTGGAGGTTGCGCTCAGCTTCCGGGATGCCCCGGTCCTGAAGTTCGGAAACCCGGCCGACCTGGGCGATCTGGGGGTCACCCAGGCGGAGCTGGACGCCTTGACTGAGCTGGTTCTCCCGACCGCCCGGGACATCCGGCTCACCCTGCGAGCGGTAGCCAACCCCGATCCGGCCTATTTCGCCCCCGACGCGCACATCGGCAAGCCGCTGCAGCTGCTCCTCAGGCGGGAGTCCGCCGACGAGACCGACCTTTTTGCCGACACGAGCCCGGGCAAGATGATCCGGGGGATCTACCTGCAGCCCGATCCGATCCCCCTGGTCAAGGGATTCTTGGAGGGCTTCTTCAAGAACACGACCGGCGATACTCCGTCGATCACCCAGCGGTTGGCCCAGCAGGTTGGGGTGGAGAACAAGGGCCTGACTCTGGTCGGCAAACGCGGCGAGCGGGTGGTCTTCGGCTGCTCCCGGAGAATTCGCCACACCCTCTCGCCCGACGGCTCCTCGATCACCTTTGCGGCGAAGGAGGACCTGATCAACCACTGGATCGTCCCGATCACGCTTCAGCTCGACCGGGACTGGACTTGGGACGGAGTAGCCCCGGTGAGCTTCGAGATCTTTCGGTCCAAGACTTTCCAGGCCGACGCCGAGGTCGACGGCAACGGTGGCCAGCCGGTCGGTGACTGGGAGATGGTGCGTACCGCGCCGCTTCAGGCGCTCGACGAGCCCGAGCGCGACTACACCCGCCTGATCTTCTTCGATGCAGTGGAGCCCAAGTCGGCGCTCGCTCAGGCGGCCAATCCCGCCCAGACCCGGTTCCCCGACATCGTCAACCTCGACTACCAGGTTCAGACCAGATTTCGCAAGGCGCCGGCAGCATCCGATCCCGACGAGGCCGTACACATCGACCTTCCGGTGACCACCACCCCGGCGCAGGTCCCGCGCCTGGCATCAGCCGGTCTGGCGCTCTCCAAGTACCAGCGAAACGAGGAGTACTCGGCCACCGAGCCTCGCCGCCGGTTCCTGTGGCTCGAGTTCGAGGAGCCGGCGCGTGACCCGCACGACACCTACTTCATCCGCGTGCTCGGCTACGCCCCGGACCCGCTGCTCTCGGACAACCGGATCGAGACCTGGACTCCGCCGGAGGAGTCCCCTCTTGCGATCGACCCCGAGCTGATCCGGGTGATCAGCCCGGACCAGGCGGACGACAACGCCGGCCTGGGGGCGATGGTTCCGCTGATCCCGGCCGGCAACAGCGATCGGCACTTCATGGTGTCCCTGCCTCCGGGGCTCGTCGCCGACAGCTCCGAGCTGTTCGGGTTCTTCACCTATGAGCTGCGGGTAGGGCACATAGGCATCTGGTCAACTGCACAGGGCCGGTTCGGACGCCCGCTGAGGGCAACCGGCGTGCAGCACCCGGCCCCGACCTTGTTCTGCACCTGCCATCGCGACGAAAACCAGCTGTCGGTTGAGGCACCCTACGCCAAGGCGGTGCTGAACGGGAAGAACGTGACCGCGTCGCCTCCCAACACTCAGGTCTGGGCACTCCTCTATGCTCAGGTCCGTCAGGCGGACGGCAAGGACCATCGCAACATCCTGCTGGACGATCGCAGGTTGCGTCTGATACCTCCTCCTAAGCGCAGCATCTCGGCCAAGATCATCAGCCCCACTGCGTTCCAGAATGCCGACGCTGGTGCACGCGGCCTGGTGCTTTGGGATAGCGACGAAATCAGGCAGATGCTGGCCGAGCTGGGCCTGCCTCCGGACGCTCCGCTGAGTGTGCTCTGCGTTGAGATGATGCCGATCTTGTCGGCCCTCCTCGACGATTTGCCCTTCGGCCAGGCGACCGGGGTCGGTAGGGTCGAGGCGGCCGCAATGGCCGGCCCGTCCCGGGGGCGGCTGCCGGGTGCGGTTGCCCAGGACGAGGAGGTCTCCCCGCTATCCGATGGGCTCGGCCACTACCGGATCCTGCGCACCTCTCCCTTGACCGAGGTCCCGCCGGTCTGCTGAGGTGGGGGACCGAACCTCGTAGCACTAGTGTCCTGCGTCCGAAATTCGATGAAGATATCCTGCCAGCGTGTCCAGAATCTCGTCGGCAGTCTTATGCCAGACAAACGGACGAGGGTTCTCGTTCCAGGTAGCAATCCAGGTGCGGAGATCTTCGTTGAGGCGTCGAGGCGGTCGAGGGCATGGGCCACGCTTGCGAGGCGCTGGACACGCCGATCACCGGCGGCAACATATCCTTTTACAACCAAACCCTCGACGAAGCGATCTACCCCACCCCGATCATCGGCATGATCGGAATCCTGCCCGAGAACGTGCAGCCGCCGTCGCCCGGCTTTGTGAAGGAAGGCGATGCGATCGTCCTGCTCGGCGAGACCAGGGACGAGATGGGTGCCAGCGAGTACCAGCGAACGATAGACGGCAAGCTCGAGGGGCCGCTCCCGGAATTGGACCTCGTCAAGGAGTCGGCCACCGGGTGGGTCATCCGGGAGATGATCTCCCGCGGCCAGATCCTTAGCGCCCAGGACTGTGCCGAAGGCGGAATTTGGGTGGCGCTGGCAGAGTTGTGCATCCACGGCCACATCGGAGCCGAGGTGACTCCCGAGCCGGGCTTGGACCCCACTCACTGGCTGTTCTCGGAGAGCGCCTCTCGAATCGTCGTGGGTCTGGCCAAGGCCGACGTCCCCGAGATCAAGTCTCTCGCCGCCAACCTCGGGACGTCGGTGGTCGGCCTCGGCTATGTCAAGGGCAAGTCGTTGATCGTCGAAGGCCTGTTCGAGATCAATGTCGCCACTCTGAAGGACGTTTTCGAAGGCGGTTTCCCCGAGCTGATGGGTTAGGGCTGTAAGACGGTTCGCGATACAATGCTGGTCCATGGGAAAGGCGATCTCAGTCCGGTTGGACGATGAAGCGTTCAGAGCACTGGCACATCTCGAAGCGACCGGTCTTACGCGTTCGGAGGCGATCCGCAAGGCCCTGAAGCAGTCGTCCGATCTGATCAGGCGTCGAGAGAGTCTTGCCGAGGAGTCACGGGCTCTGGAAGCGGATGCAGCCGACCGGCGGGAGATGCTCGAGGTTGCAGAGCTGATGGAGAGCCTCCGTGCTGAGGGGTGACGTCCACGTCCTCAGGCCGCCCCGCAAACCCGGGCACGAGCAGCAGGGCAGGCGATACGGCGTCATTGTTCAAGCGAATGAGCTTCTCCCACGATCGGTGGTGCTCGTCGCGCCAACCTCCGTCAGTGCCCGGCAGGCTTCATTTCGGCCCGAGATCGAGGTCGAGGGCCAGACCACTAAGGTGCTTGTCGAGCAGACAGGCGCCGTCGATGCCGGTCGCCTCGGTGACCTGGCCGGTCACGTCACGGCCGATGAGCTGTGGGGCATCGACGAATCGCTGCTGACGGTATTTGGTCTTCGCTGAACCGCAGGACGTTTCGCTATGGGGCGAAGCCTCACGCAGCACTGCCCTTCGGTAGGGACGAGATCGACCTTGACGGTTTCGTTGCCGAGGCCCCGGACGACGCCTTCGAGGAATCCCTGATTCATCCCGCAGACGAGCTCGGGGGAATGCCTGGCCAGCGCATGGAACGGGCAGTTCTTCAGCGAAACTTCATCGTCGGTACGTGCCGGCTCGAAACCGTACTCTTCGAGTACCTCGGCAGCCACGGCCAGGGCTCGTTCTGCCCCGGGCGGGCGAAGGTGTCGTTCCTCCCGGATCTTGGTGCCCACAGCCAATCCCGCCTCGTAGGAGATGGATTTGGCGTGATCGGTTCCCGGTTGTGCTGTGGTTGTGATCGTATCCACCAAGAGAGTGCCTACCAGGTCGTACCGCCGCTGGGGAAGAGAAACCTCGACTTCGATATCGGAAGGCTCGTAGACCTTGGCCGGCCGGCCCGCGCCGGGACCGGAACGCCCCGGCGGGCGCGCATAGTGAAACTTCAGCAGCCCTTCGTCCGCAAGCTTGTCGAGATGGAAGGCGGCAAGCTTGCGGGAAACTCCGAACTCCCGTGCGACGTCCTCGCGGTTTACCCCATCGAGCTTTCGTTTTGCGAACAGGTACATCGACCTTCTGAGATCGTCGCCGAGTGTCGACAGCCGTTTAACGTTCTCGCCCAGATTTTTCACCTGAACATTGTAACACCCAGCAATCTGTACAAAATGGTTTTGGCAAACTGGCGATAACCGGGCCGCTATTCTAAAGACCAATCTGGCTGGTATAATAGGTCTAGGCTGCCCAGGTTGGTCGGCCAACGGACTTTCTCAAACGGGGGTCAGAGTGAACACCACGAGCAGCAAAGGGATCCGAGCCAACGCAGTGCGTGGACTCCCGAAGCGCAACAAGAGGTACTCGGATGGGCGTCAGTGCTTGCACCCGGGATGTATCACCAAGCTGTCTGCCTACAATAGGTCGGACACCTGTTATGCGCACGCCCCCTTCAGGGCCCCCCGCCTGCGCGGCCGGAACGTGGCGTAACCCCCGCCGGGACAGAAATGGCTTGAGAATGAAAGTGATCGAGGCTTCCGAGCTGAAGAATAAGCTGGACCGGGGTGACCACTTCAAGCTGGTCAACGCGCTCGGTGACTGGGAGTTCCGAGCCAAGCACATACCCGGATCGATTCATATTCCGACGATCGAGCAAGCCCTCGAGGAGCTCTCCCCGGACGACGAGATAGTGGTGTACTGCTCCAACCCCTCCTGCCGGGCGAGCTCCAACATGTACAAGGAGCTCGACAAGCGCGGATACAAGAACCTGCGGCGCTTCGAAGGAGGCATCGTCGGTTGGGACGAGGCCGGCTATCCGCTCGAGGGCGATTGGGTCAAGTAGTCCCGGTGCCGGCCATCTCTGCCTATGGCGCCCGCACCACCGACTGAAAAGCGATCCTGGCGTGGCTTCCGTCGCAAAAAGGCTTGTTCTGCGATGCTCCACACCTGCACAGCGCAATATTGCGGGCCTTGATGGTGAACTCCTTGCCTTCGGGGTCTACAGGTGGACCGGACCCCTCACCAGCAGGGGTCCGTTATCCGAGGGCTGGATCGAGCAGCTGCTATCGTTCAATTTTTCGTTCAACTGATTCATCCCCTTACCAGACAATGGAGCATCCAATGGGCTGCGTTTCGGGCGCCTTGACCGGACGACCGGCCTGCAGGTCCTCCAGGGCGTTGGTCAGATCCGCGCTCGTAGCCCTGGACGGGTCGCGCGAGTCGGTGATCCTTCCCCGATAGCGGAGCTTTCTATTGCCGTCAAAAACAAAGGCATGGGGCGTGGTCAACGCCCCGCACCCTTTCGCCAGGTCCCCGTCTCCGTCCTTGAGGTAGGGAAAACCCCAACGTCTGGCCTCTGTAACCTTGACCATCTCCGCGTAGGTGTCGGCAGGTGAGAGATAGTCCCTGTTCGAGTTGATTGCCACCAGCTGCGCCCCATGGCTACCGTAGGCCTCTTGGATCCTTCTCAACTCGTCCCCGTAGGCTTTGACGCTCGGACACCCGTTGGCCACGAAGACTAGCACGAGCTGCCGGCAATCCCGAAATGAGGAGGTCGAGTACCTCCGCCCGTCGGTCCCCATGAGGTCCCGGAAACAGGGGACGGATCCGCCCAGGCCCAACTCTGCCTGGGCGGATCCGTCCTTCACGTCGAGCCCGGTGGTCTCTGCTACCTCCACCGAATGGCTCGGGGCGGAAGCAGGCTCGCTTCTGGGGTGAGGGCTTTGGCCTGAGGGGCCTGGGAGCCGGCATGCCCATTAGGTGTGCCGTTGCCGGCGCCGGTGGCGCCCTGTCCTCCGAACCTGTCGGGGAACTGCTGCACGATCCCGGCGGCGAGGACGTCCGACAGGGTGAGGATCTCCGTGAGGATGTCGTCGAAAGCGGCGACATCGTCCTGCCAATTGCCCTCGAGCCGGGCGACCGCCTCCCGGCGGGTCAGCGCCAGATGCAGGCTGAGCAGGTCCTGGACGTCCTTCTCCGGCCAGAAGGGGTTGACACTGCTGACAAGTGCGGCAATCTCCGCGGCGTTAGCGTCCCAGCGCTGGTCCGCATCGTTGAAACGCTTCTTGTCGTCCTTGAGCGCGGCGTCGATGAGATCGACCGCGATCATGATGTGCTCCTTCAGCAGGCCGGTGACTGCTGCGCCTGCTTCCTCTCCGTAAAACGGGACGATGGCGTTGCCGATGTCCTCCTGGTTCTTGAGCAGCCGGCCGGCGGCAGCTTCGGCGTCGGGAGCTCCGGCTATTGCCGAGACAATGTACTGACGAGTCCATACGACGTGATCCACCCAGAGCCTGTGCAAGCCCCGCTGAAGCGAGAGGCCCCTATCGGTTTCCAATACTGTTGGCATTACTCTCCCCTTCCTTCTTCCGTTGCACCAAAGCCACACCTGCTTCTATCGCCTAGAGGACTAGTCGATAGACTATCACCATACGCCAGACGGTCTGTAACGTCAAGTACAAGAGAATCTAGAGATCTTTGGAGCGTAGTAGGACAATTTCGCCTGAAGGTGCTGGTGGTGTCACCGATCCAACCTCCCCTTTTGGAGGTCGTGCCGGAGCCAAAGAAGGACATCAAGGGGCATGTAAAAGGGGACACAACGGAGCGTCGAATCGCCCATACCGGGGAGGCGTTTTCCCAAGACTCTTTCTCTCCATGAGTTCAGGAGGTCTGCAGCAAACGCGACGAGCTCCAGCGGGAGAAGACCCGGCAACGCCTGGCAATCAGCTGGCTCCAGGCCGGGGATGGATCCGCAAGAGATAGCCGAGCATAGGGGTTGATGTCGAACGAGTTCACGTCGATGAAGGCACTGAGAACGAGGTCCGGACTTCGCAAGAGTCGCTGAATGACCCATCGGCTGGCGCAAACGTTGTCTTTGAGTGCTTAAAACCTTGAAGTTAACGAGACGGCAAGCGGCCGTAGTTCACGCCGCACCGGTAAGGCTTGCAGCTTACGACCGTCTCCGTGCGGCAGGGCACAAGAGCCCGGCGCGCTGAACGGACTCGGCCAGTTGGGTCTTGGGTTTGGAGAGGGGAGAGGGGCCACCGGCGCCGGCAGGTCTGCACAACCATCGCCGGTGGCGTGACCAGAGGCGGTCGAGGCCGGTGTACCAGAGCCTCTTCGAAGAGCATGACCACGACTCTAATGGCCGGGTGGTGACAAGCGAACCGGAGATCGTCACTCGGTTTGCGCCATGAGCCTGAGTCCGGGTGCCGCCCGGGGTCAAGGGAGGAGATGCCCTTTCGGGCAGCGATTTCTGCCCGAAAGGACGCCCCAACTTCTCTTGTGGACTGTGCGGCCGGAGGCGGACCCTGAACCACCGATGCTCGCTTCAACCGACCGTGCCCACAAGACAGCCGGCAAACCGCGGCGGGCCCCCGTCTCGCGTGTGGCGGCCCCCACGGTCAGCCTGCTCACCATGCGGGGGGCTCCCCGGCATATCTCGAGGAAGGGGGTCGGTGACGGCGCAGCTCTCTTCGAGCTGCAGCGCCTAGCCGGCAACCAGGCGACCGCCGAGCTGCTGTCCCATATTCAGCGAACGGTCGACCACAAGCTCCCACCCAGGAAGAACGATTCAGCCGAGCTCCGAGCAGTGCGCGATTTGCTCACCGACTACAACGCTCTGGACGACGACGAGTACCAAAACCGCTTCAACCTGCTCAACGTCCTCGATCGTTCGATCTACGCCTGGTTCGCGGCGAACCCCTCGAAGGACCTGTCGGGAGCGCTCCACAAGTCGCTCCAGAAGCTCATGGACAAGGCGGACAAGGAGCACATCGCACTTGTGGCGGCGACCAAGGACGACGACACGATCCTTCCTGTCGACACCACGGGCCTCGCGCCCGGCGACGTAGACGCCCTGAAAGCTCTCTGGCGATCGCTTGTCGACTAGGAGGGCAACATCGAGATCTCCGGTGGGGCCAAGTTCCAGAACCAGGTGCTTGCTTCGTTGGGAAAGATGCTGGGAACACCTGCCGTTTGAACTTCTCTCGCAAGTTTCACTGCGCCGAACCATTCGTTGTCGGGAAGGCCGAATTGCCCGCCTATCGTCCAGATCGAATGGAGAGCTTCAGCCGCCTCGGCGTTGATGCCCGCTTGGAATGCTTGGTCGATCGCCAATCGAAAGCTCTTGTCGTCCGCCTTCGGCTCAGCGACCCAGACCCGGCTACGCCCGTGACGGGCGTGTACCAACGCTGCCTGCCTTCTCCCCCGGCGGCCACGCAAGGCTCGATCGAGAAGAGACTGCCAGTCTCCAGTTGCGTCCGCTACGCAGATGCGGAGTCGGACTGCGATCCCGTCCGCCTCACTTCTTGCTTCCCGCTTTCCAGCGACAAGCTCGAAGGTGAGTATTCCGATGAATCCGGACACCCGTTCCGGTTGAAAGCGGACAGTCGTTCCGATTGATTCCGGACACTTTCGTCCCCGCGGGGCAGCGCCGATGTCATTGTGCCCTACTGCGTGGATCTGCCTACCGGATCACCCCCTTCCCGTGGGAGGGTGAGCGCGGATTCGGGCTGGCTCTGGCGCAGTGACCTGCCCTTGAGGGCGATGCGGTGGCTGGCCTGCAGGATCCGGTCCAGAATCGCCTCCGCACGCCGTAGAGTCGTACGTTGCGAAGGGCATCGACCTGCTCGGCGACGACCACGCAGATTCGCTCGAAGTCCTCAGGAGAACGCTGGCCAAAGGGCAACACCGCGGGAACCTGGGTCGACGGAGGCAGGACAGGATCACTCACCGGGTCGCGCAGGTATGGGTTGAGATCGCGAGGTTCGAACTCAGGTTCTGGGGTCTCTTCATTCTGTCCCTTGACCTCAGCCATCCTGCATCACCTCACAGAGAAGATCCGCGGCCAGCGATGCGCAAGCTGCGGCAATCTCTACTGGACTTTCAAGGGGATCAACTGCGCGTCCGGCCATCTGACATCCCTGCGCGTCGGGCGTGCCGAAGAGCCCACGAAGGAAATCGATCGCTTCTCCCGTAACGTCTCTGGACCGCTCCTCACCGAGGAGACCTTTGACGCCTGCTGCCAACGTCTTGGTTGGAATCGCCCGCAGGATACGGAAGGCGTCGAGTGCATCCTTGTCCGCAACCCGGTCTGGTGATTCGCGCCGGTCAAAGATCTTGTGCAGCTTAGCCACCAGGAGAGCGCTCGGACCCGCGACCATGATTGCGAAAGAGCGCGAATCCCCATCGTCCAAGGACGAGAGAGAAACCTGTCCACGCTCTACGAGTGCAGCCTCCAACCCTTTGGCCTTGCGGGCAACCTGGTTCCCATGAACCCCGAGGCGCGCGCCGCGGCGGCCACCCCCGCCGAGAGCTTCAGGAACGAGAAGATCGACTTGAACGTTTCCTTGTCCGCGCCAGATGCCGGGTTGCCCCAGGTCACGAACGAAGCCTGCATCCGTCATCGCCTGCTCGATCTTGGGCTGGTCGTGGAGCTCCGCCGGATCGAGCGCGAGGTCGGCATCTGTTGTGTATTCGGCGACCGCGAATTCGGCAGCACCTGTGTGGATGTAGATCGCCTGGGCGCCAACGAGCACGATCGCATCGAGCTGATCACGCAGAGCTTCGAGGGCGTCGAGCAGGACCCGCCTCGCTGCCACATACTCGGGATCAGGAACGCCAGGCTTCTTCGTTTTGCTCCATCCATGCGATCAAAGCATTGCCTTCGGTGGGCCCGCGCCCTGGACTCGTAAACAGATCCGCGGCGACTTGGGAGGCAGCGGCATACGAAACCTCATCCCGGTTCGTCGTCCGATCGAAGACGACGTCGTCAAAGGGTTCAGCGAGGATCACGTTGGCGCCGGACTCTGCTAGGCGAAGGTCGAGTTGCGCCGCGGCATCGGACAGGGACGTCACGTAAACCTGAGCAAGACGTGCTGGCGCGACGGTCGCCAGCTTAGCGGCAGCAAGGGATCCAGTGACCGCATATCGCGAGTCTAGGTCCCTGAGCTTGTCGAGAAGTGCGATTGTACCGCGGGGATTGAGAAACGTCTCGGTACGGTTGGACTTCGTGAAGGCGTAGTCCTGTGCCCATCGGCGAAGGAGACCGGGCCAGTCGACGGATTCGATCGGCCCGCGCGACTTTCGTTTAACGATGGCTTCGCGATCTAGGAGTTCGACGACACGCGCAACGGAGGCCAGTGGCGTCTGCGATCGTTCTGCGAGGTCTCGCACGCCGTATGGTGGCTTGAAGTCGCAGAGTGCCCGCATGACGCGTCCCGCCGTGGGACCCTTCAAGGAACGAAGTGGTCGCTCGTCTGGCCACGGGTTCGCATCGGCGCCCCATCGCTCGATGAACAGGGCCGGGCGGTCGAGCGCCAGACGCCAGTTACCCGTGGCGTCGGCGTAGGCAGCGCCGGCTTCGGCCAAACGCTCACGGGTCCGTGGGCTAAGGAAGGGCGCCACGACGAGAGCGTCCGCGGGACCATAGCGACGCATCTGGTCGAGAACGGCGGGCACGTCTTTCGGGTCGATCCGGCGCTTGAATTTCACGATCAGCGTCGTCCTCTGGCCCTCAGGGCCTTCGATCTCCAGAAGGGCATCCGGGCGCCAGCCGGACCCAGGTCTCCCACGAACAGGCTGAACGTTCAAGAAGGCGTTCCACGCCTCGGGCAACCGAGACTTTAGAGCTTCCGTGAACATACGCAGCAGCTCTGTCTCAGAAAGAGCCTTGTTCCACATGATGCGGAACAGAGTATTTCATGGCACAGTCCTCGTCAATCGGATCACTCAGCTTGGAAAGTCCAACCATGTAATTGCCGGAGACGAAACCAGAGCATGGAACTGGGTGATTCCCGCAAGTCCCTCGGGTATCCTGCGCTTTGCCAAAACCTTGCCTTGCTCGTCCAGCACACACACATCGTGATGGGCCTCAGCCCAGTCGTCGCCTACAAAGATCACCCGCTCCTCCTCTCGCCGAAACGTGAGGCGGCGACTAGGACTGTCGCCGAGTTCACTGGGGTCGATCAGCACTGTGTTCTCGAGAGAGAATGCTCCGAGAGCTGGTCACTCGCTTCCCCCTCGTTACTGCACAACGAAGCCCGCCTTCACGTACGCGTCGATCACTTCTTCGGGTGTATTCGAGGGAAGCGCAACGGCACAATACCTCCTGGCCCGCGTGACGGCGACATACCCGACGCGGGTTCTTCATCGATCTCGTCTCCGAGCTGTGCCTTAATCCATTCGCGCGCATGGTGACGATCCTTTGTCGCCCTGGCCGCGGCGAGCATCACCGCCCGGGAACGACCGTCGTCGTTCGCTCCGATCTTGTTTCAATTGCCGGACGGGACAGCCTGCGCCCCGGCTCTCTCGGCGGCCAGGCGCAGAGCCCTCGGCGTGGTAGGGACCGCCGCCCGCAGGGCAGCGAAGTATGCCCTGGTTAGCGGGCGGGCCAGCGAAGACGCCTGCAACTGAAGCATCTCCCGGCCCCATGCGGGTAGCAAGTCGGTGGCGGTGCGGGCGAAGATTGCATAGGCGATGCGTACCGCTGCCGCCGATGCCGGCCGCAAGAGCCTGCGCTCCAGCGATCGGGAGGCGCCGAGCGCCGGCATCAGGCTCACCCAGCCCTCTACCAGCGCACCGGCGGCCCCCCGCACGGTGGGGGTATCGCCCCTGCCCCCTTCCAGCACCCAGCGGGCCGAGTCCAAAGCATCTTGGCTGGCATCGAGTTCGGGCGTGACCCGCCGGAGGTAGTTCTCGACCTCCCTGCGGGAACGGGGGGTGCCGACCGCCCCGAGCATCTCGGGCACTTGGGCCACCTCGTCCCAGTAGGCGTCCTGCTCGGCCTCGCCGATCGGATCGGGGGCGTAGCGCAGGTGGCCTTCCAGGAACCCTCCATAGATGGTGACGTGGGTCCATACCGCCAGCTGGCCATCGGTAGCTCGATAGGTACCGCCGTTGGGCGCGACTCCACTGATCCGTCGATGGAGACGGTTCACGTGGTCGACGGCACCGAGCGCCACCGGCGTGGAGCCGAACGCGGTGCCCATCACGAACGATGCAGTGCGGGCGAGCCGGCCTATCGGGTCGCGGCGAAAGATCGAGTGGTCCAGCGTGCCCGCAAGCACCAGCGGGTGCAGGGTGCCGAGGATCAGCCCGCTCATGCCGCCCACCAGCGCCGACGGCCAGTCCGAACCCACCCGCCAGGTCACGCTGCCCGGCCCGAACAGGCCGGGGTCACCCGGCGGGTCAGTGTACTGAACGCCGGGCAGCTGGGAGACCTCGAAGGGTGCTTGCACCACGTCCCCCAAGCGGAGGCGCAACTCGGCCAGCTTGTTCACGGAGCAAGCTTAACGGGCACGCGAAATGCGTTCGTCCTCTCCCGGGCGATCAAGACTTCTCAGCGTGCCACGGCGGTTATGCTCAAAGGCACCGTTGAGGGGCACGAGATTTCCAGGAGCCAGGCGATGACCGAACAACCCAATCTGAAATTGCGCAGCAGCGACGTGACCGAAGGCCCCAAACGAGCCCCCGCCCGGGCAATGCTACGGGCGGTAGGGATGAAGGATGCGGACTTCAGCAAGCCGATCATCGGCGTCGCTTCTTCGTGGAACGAGGTCACCCCCTGCAACCTGCATTTGGACAAGCTCGCGGACCGTTCCAAAGCGGGCGTGTTCGAGTCGGGGGGCTATCCACTTGAGTTCACCACCATCGCAGTCTCCGACGGTATCTCCATGGGTACCGAGGGGATGCGGGCGTCGCTGATCTCCCGGGAGGCGATTGCCGACTCGGTTGAGCTGGTCGTTCACGCCGAGCGGCTGGACGGTGTGGTCACCATCGCCGGGTGCGACAAGAGCCTTCCGGGCATGGTCATGGCGGCGGTCCGGCTCAATCTGCCCTCGGTTTTTCTGTACGGCGGGACGATCATGCCGGGCAAGTTCCGGGGCAAGGATGTGACCATCCAGGACGTTTTCGAGGGAGTTGGTGCCCACGCTGCAGGCAAGATGACCGACGAAGAACTTCACGAGTTGGAGTCCAACGCTTGCCCGGGCGCCGGCTCGTGCGCAGGCCATTACACCGCCAACACCATGGCGGCCGCGGTGGAGGCTTTGGGCCTTTCGTTGCCCGGCAGCGCCTCGCCTCCGGCAATTACCGACCGGCGGGCCGAGTTCGCCTTCGCCTCCGGGCAGGCCGTCGTAGATCAGCTGCGCTCCGGGGTCACTGCAAGGGACATTGTGACTCGCAAGTCAATCGACAATGCCATCACCGTTGTGATGGCCACCGGCGGATCCACCAACGCGGTTCTTCATATGCTGGCCATAGCACACGAAGCCGGTCTGCACCTGGAATTAGACGACTTCGACAAGATCTCCCGGAGGGTGCCCCACATCGCCGACTTGCGGCCGGCGGGCCGCTTCGTCATGGCTGACTGGGACCGGGTGGGAGGAGTGCAGGTGGTCATCCGCCAGCTTCTGGAGGCGGGTCTGCTGCACGGCGACTGCCTGGCGGTCAACGGCCGGACCATCGCCGAGAACGCTGCACAGGCCCCTGATCCGGATGGCGAGGTGCTTCGCCCGGTGGATCAGCCGATCCATCAGACCGGCGGCACGGTGATCCTCAAAGGGACGCTGGCGCCCGAGGGGTCGGTGTGCAAGGCGGCCGGGCTGGAAGGCAGCGACGCCATCCGAGGCCCGGCCCGGGTTTTCGACTCCGAAGACGATGCTTTCGAGGCAGTGGTCAACGGCGGCATCCGCAAGGGTGACATTGTGGTCATTCGCTACGAAGGCCCCAAGGGCGGCCCGGGCATGCGGGAAATGCTTGCGGTCACCGGCGCGATTTTCGGTGCGGGACTTGGCCAGGACGTCGCACTGCTGACCGACGGGCGATTTTCCGGGGCCACCAAGGGCTTCTCGATAGGTCACGTAGCCCCCGAGGCGGCCGACGGTGGGCCGATTGCCCTGGTCCGGGAGGGCGACGAGATCTTCCTTGACGTGCGCAACCGGATAATCGATCTTCTGGTGGACTCGGAGGAACTCGGCCGCAGGCTGAAGGCGTGGACCTGCCCCCCCGCCCGCTACGCCACCGGAGCGCTGGAAAAGTACGCCCGCACGGTTACCAGCTCTTCCAAGGGGGCGGTCACCACCGCCTGGGTGCCCCAGGAATAGCTACTCCGCCTGAGATCGAGGTGCGCCGCTCGGAGCGGCGCCGGCGAACTGTTTCTGCCCGGATGACCGGCGGCAAACTGGTGGTCTATCTGCCTGCGGGTATGACGCAAGCGCAGGAGGCGCACTGGGTGGCTAAGATGGCCGCTACCGTGGACGCCCGACGGCGCAAGGCCGAGTTGAACGGTGACGGGCAACTGCAGCGGCGGGCTCAGGAGCTCAACCGGGAGTACTTCGGGGGATGCCTGGAGTGGTTGGAGCTCAGCTACGTCACCAACCAGGTCAGTAGATTCGGCTCGTGCAGCCCGGCCAGTGGACGGATCAGGATCTCGGATCAGGTGGCGACGATGCCCCGGTTTGTGCGGGACTACGTACTGATGCACGAGTTGGCGCACCTGATCAAGTCCAACCACTCCGCTGAGTTTTGGGCTTTGGTCAACAGGTACCCCCTTACCGAACGGGCCAGGGGGTACCTGATGGCCAAGGGCATGGAGGAGGAAGCGGGCTAACCAAGCTGGTCCTTTTGGGGGACCTCTTGCCGGTCCCGGCTAAGCCCTTTTTCCGGCCATTCCCTCCGCAACTCCAAGGAACACTACCGCCGCAACCACGGAAATGATGAATCCGATCACATTCAGCTCGTTTAAGCTTCCGGTCCCCAGTAGCGAAGCAATCAGCCCGCCCACCACGGAACCGAGCAGCCCTATCCCCATGGTGGCCAGCAACCCGAGCCGCTGCCTGCCGGGTTTGAACGCTCTGGCAAGCGCTCCGATGATCAGCCCGGCCACGAGGATTCCTACAATGCCCATAGCCAACTCTCCTTCAGGGTTCTTTGCGCCGCCAGGAGGCCTTATGCTCCGGCACGACGTTGACCAGTGCCTGTTCGGCACCTTGCCCCTTCGAAAGAACGGTCGCGGTGCCCTGAATCATTACTCCCCACTTCGGCTGGCCGTAAACCAGAACGGCCACCCGATGGTCGGCTTCGATGTTGCGCAGCTTTATGGAGTCTGAGTTGGTCTGGAACTGTAGGGACCCGTCGACCACCCGGATAGCCACCGGAGCGCTGTGCGGTGTACCCCGCCGGCCGATGGTGCTGATCACGCCGAGGGCGCCGTCCAACCGTTGCTGTTCCCAATCCTCTAGCTCAACGGTCGGATCGCCCACTTCCAAAATGCCCGCTCAGGCCTCGGTAGCTGCCACTTCGCACCCAGGATGGCCGCAGCCGCAGGCATGTGGCTTATGCCCTTCGTGCGTTCCGTGGCGGTGGCAGTAGTCGCTGCAGAAGCCGTCCTCGCGTGCTTCGCAGGTGCAGCCTTCGTGTCCGCAGGTTGCCATGTGCTCCTCCTTCGGAAATGTCCTGTAACCACGATACGCCTGATACAAATCGCCGTCTAACCGGCTAGTCTCTACGTCATGCCTCCCACCGACGCCCTGGACATCGGCGTGTCCCGATGCCTGCTCGGAGCAGGGGTCAGGTACGACGGTGGACACAAATCAAACCCGCTGCTGCTCGATCAGTTCGCGGCGAACTTCAACCTGATTCCGGTTTGCCCGGAGGTCGAAGCCGGGATGGGGGTGCCCCGGGAGACGGTCCGGCTGGCCGGCTCCGAGAGTGAGCTCAAAATGGTGGGCACCGAGTCCGGGATCGACCACACCGAGGCAATGAACGACTTTGCCATCCGCAAAGTGCAGGAGCTGGCCGGCGTGCAGCTGTGCGGCTACGTGTTCAAGAGCGGCTCGCCCAGTTGCGGGCTGGAGGTACCGGTTCAGGGTGGTGACGCCACCGGGCAAGGATTGTTCGCCTCCGCCGTGCTGCAGGCTTTCCCGGATCTGCCGGTAATCGAAGAGCAGGCCCTCGCCGACCGGCCGGCTCGGGAGAACTTCGCAGAGCAGGTTTTCGCCTACAGCCGGCTGGCGCAGTTTCTTAGCAACGAGCGCAGCGTAGGACAGTTGGTTATGTGCCACGCGCAGGTCAGGCTCCAATTGGACGTGCACGCTCCGGACGCTCACTCCACCATCAAGGACTTGTTCTTGCGCTCCGCCGAGTACGACTACCAGGATCTTTGCCGGGAGTATCGCCGGCAGTTCATGTCTGCGTTGTCCTCCCCTGCCACGGCAGTCGGCCACTTCGAGGTGCTCAAGAGTGTCTTCGCCGAAGTGAAGCCACGAGTCGGAGCGCAAGCGGCCAAGGAACTGGCCCGGGCATTGCAGGACTACCGCCTGGGCACCGTTAGCCTGGCTGTGCCGGTCACCTTGCTTCGCCATTACGTGAGAGTGCTGGAACACTCCACTCTCGACGGCCAAACCTACCTGGACCCCGGCCCTCGAGAGCTGATCCTGCGCCAGCGTTTTTAGCCCCGGTGACTGCGATACCGGTCGGCGAAGGCTTGTGGCGCTGGGGGCGGTGGATCCTGGAGCCGGAATCCGACCCTTCCGGATCTGATCTGCTCGCCTTCGGCATCCTCGAGTTCAACTTCTGTGGCAGCAACTGCCTTGCCGGCGACGTCGGCGCGCCGGTGGAGGATCTGGCAAACATGATTCTCGGCAGCCGCCCCTCCATAGTGCTGCTGAATGAGATCTGCCTGGCACAGGCGGACCGGCTATGGTCCATCCTTGACCGGGCGGGCTACCTGACGAGCGGGGCGTTCGGCGCCACCACCGGATTGACCCGCTGCCCCGGAGCCGCCGGGCAGGCCTGGTTTGGCAATGCGGTATTTTCCCGGGGGCCGGGGCTGGGGGAACCGGAACTGATTGCGCTGCCGAACCCGGTGTCGGCCCGGGAGCGCCGGAGCGCAGTCGCGATGGTTGCCGAGTTCAGGGGCGAGCCGGTGCGCGCGATCTGCACTCACCTCGTCCCGGGCGGCTGGGATCGCTCAGCTAACCTGGAACAGCAACGGGCGCTGGCCGGCGCCGTGGATCTGCTGGTTCAAAGGTGCCCGGCGGTCGTTGCCGGCGGGGACTTCAATGTCTTGCCCCAAGAGGTCGAGTTGTACGGAGGCCGGCTGGTGGAGGTAGATGCCCGCAACAGAGCAACCTACGGCCGCCGGAAGATCGACTACATTTTCCTCAGCCGTGACCACTTCTACGGACCGAGCGCCGCCACGGTTTACACCCGCCATTCCGACCATCGCCAGCTTTGGGCCACGTCAACGCTGATGCAGGTCTGACCGGTTGGTCATCCCTCAGGCTCACAGCCGGCGCCTCGGGATTGATGGGTCCCGGAGAAGTCGAAATGGTATCCGCAGCGGTCTGCTCAGCAAAGCGGTCAGTGGAGGCCGATTGCTGGCTTCCGCCCGCTGAGGGCACGTACACTTTCACCGAGGCGGTGGGGGAGGAAGCTGAGAAGACCGCAGCGATTCGACCGAGAGTATTACAGGGCGGGGGCGGGCGATACCGAGCCCGAACCCGGCCTGACCGAGTTGCGCACACATGGCGTCAGCGGGTCGCCTCCTGAGGTTCTGGTCAACGACCCTAACCCTGCCTTCCTATCCGGCGATGGGAAGGCAGGGTTCTACCGGCGCCTCGCGCCGCCGGAGTCTGGCCCCGGCCGCAACATCGAGGCGTACTCCTGGTCGGCGATCAGCAGCCGCTCCAAAACCCGGGCGTTTTGGATCTTGCTGTTCCCCTTCGCCATGGTCAACCACGCCGGTTGGATGGTCGGGCCCAAGCCGGGTGGAGGCTGGGAAAGGGCGCTGATCCGGCTGATCGGCGTGGCGCTGACAATCCACTATGCCCTGTGGGCGATGGTCGTCTTTGTCGATCTGCTCGCCTACCAATGCGGCGGCTCGGCTATCTGCCGGGGGCGCTATCTACTCGGCTGGTTCGACTCGACCCTCAGTTTCCTGGGACCGAGCCCTCTGCGACATGCGGCGCTGTTCAGCGTCTTCCCGGTTATCGTGATCCTGGCGCTGTTGTGGACCGGGCGGGGAGACCCCGCGGACTACGAACGCTGGCCTGGGCGGCCCGACATCGACCAGAGAGTCGATGGCACCTTGTTCCAGGATCCGGCTTTCTGGCAGTCGCCGTCGACCACCCGCCTGATGGCCAGCTCCCACGGGTTGGCGGCTCTGGCCGCGGTGGGGGCGACGCTGGCCGGCGCAGTCCAGCACCTGGCCGGCGGCGCGGCGCCGCTCAGAGCAACTCTGTGGGTGCTGTGCGGCCTGGCATCGGCGCTGGTTCTGGCGGCCGGCTGGGTACGCCACAAGCCTCGCGACGCCCTGCTGTGGGGCCGTGCGGTGACTCTGGTCGGGGTACTGACGCTCAGTGCCATCGCGGTGGTGGTGTGGCAGGCATTCGTTGCCCCGGCTCCGGAAGCCGCTCAGCTTCCGGCCGTGCTCCCCGCGCTGCGAGCGGCTTTCGACGGCATCCTGCTCGTGGAGTTCGGCCTCCTGATGCTCTACTTCCTCAAGGACCAGCCGCGAATGTTCCTTGCCATTGCGCTGATCGGGTCGACCCTCTACCTGACTCTCAGCCGGCCGGCAGCCGAGCAGAGGAGTGCGCTGGGCCTGCTCCCCGGACCTGCGGAGGCTCGCTGGCTGGTTGCGGCAACCTTGCTTGCGGTGGCAGGGGTAGGCGTCTACGGGCTCCGCAACCGGGCGATCGGTTCGAAGGTCATGCGGGGTGACAAACCTCCCGAGAACCCCGACCGCCACCTGTCGAACCAGTTCTGGATCTTCTTTGGCCTGGCGCCGGTGTTTCTTGCGTCGCTGGCGGCGGTTCGGGCGGCGGAAGGAGCGGGAGCCCGCACCTGGGCTGGTATCGCCGGGGCGGTGATCTGTTCCGGGTACCTAATGGCGATGGCGCGAGTCCAGATCTCCCGCGCCCACGACTACGCCCCCCGCTGGAAGCTGCGCGTGGGGGGCCCGGCCACTCTCGCTGCGGTTGGAGCCACCGGACTGACCCTCGTATCGGCAGCGGTAATCGTGTTCGCCGCCCAGCGGCTGGGCCATGCGGCGCCCGCGGGCAGGCCAACCGGAATCTTCAACCCCCGGCAGATCCGCTATTACGAGGAACTCGGCTGGATCGCCGCCGCCGGGCTTGGGTCACTGATTGTCTTCGGCCTCGCCTTCCGGACCCGGACGGCGGCTCTGTGGCGCTACCGGTACCGGGCCGAGGTCTCCCGGATCGACGCTGCGCTCGGCAAGATCCAGAGCATGCCGCCACGGCTGCGCCGGAAGCTCCCGGTCAAGATGGCGAAGGCGCGGGCGAGTTCCTGTTTGATCGACGATCTCGACTGGATGGTCACAACAGGCATCGTTGCCTTCCTCGCATGCTGCCTCTCGGTGGTTGCCGGCCAGGTGGCCGGCAACAGCTCCGTGGAGCTAGATCGATTCGTGGGCTTCGCCTCGTGGCTGTTGGTGAGCGTTGCTTTCCTGGTGATCTGGGTGGTGCGGACGGCGCAACGGGAATCCGGCATTCGGCGCGCGATCGGCACACTCTGGGAGGTGACCGGCTTCTTCCCCCGGCGTTTCCACCCGCTGGCGCCTCCCAGCTACGGCGACCGTGCGGTGCCCGAGCTACGCGCCCGCCTGATCGAGCTCACGCAGGGCGAAGGCCGGGTCTTGCTGCTGGCACACTCCCAGGGAACCCTTTTGTGCAACGCGGTCCTGCAGAGCGTCTTGGGTAGCTCAGAGCGTTCTCGTCTTGAGCGCATCAAGCTCGTCACCTACGGCTGCATGCTCCAACGTTCCTACGGCCGCTCCTTTCCCAGCGTCGTGCGGGTACCGGACCTGATCGAGCTGAAGGCAGCGCTCGAGGGTGTCAATGGCGAGCAGGCCGACTTCCCGAGTCCTGCAGCCCCTCCCGGCTGGATGAACTTCGGGCGCACCACCGACTACCTGGGCGGTCGGATGTTCGTCGACCCCCACCGCCCGCCGAACTGCCGACCCGAGCAGGACCGCCCAGACGACGTCTTCCTGGACGACCCTCCGGTCCCGGAAAGGGCGGTGGAGGCGGGGAAGCTGCACCTGTGGGGGCACAGCTTCAACTACCTGCACCCGGGCGAGGATCGAAGGTTCCGGGAGCATGTTCTGGAAACGCTTCAGTCGATGTCGCGTGTGCCTTAGGTGAGATCGCAGAAAGTGCCGTCTTCAGCTCAGCCTTGGCCGATGGTAGGAATCTGAAGAATCGGTGGCCAACGGATAGGTTCGTCCTCGGCTGCCCCTTGCATGGCAGCGGTGATGGCGGTCACGCAGAAGTCGACCGACCCGGAGACGATGTTCATGCTGCCCCTCGCGTAGCCGGTCCCGGTCGAGTCGGAGGCGGGCACCGGCCCGGAGCTGAATGACACAAGCTCCGGGCCGGTGGCGCGCTATTCAGGTCCGGCTCTGTTGGATGCGCTCTCGCACCCTGTTGATGGAGTTCTCCAAGCTGCTTCCGGCGGCTCCCCAACACAGCCCGAGTTCCTTGATCACCCGCAGGTGCTCGGCAAGTTCCAACCGGCATCCAAGGCAGACGTCTAGGTGGCGGTCCACCGCGGCATACTCCTCGCCCTCCAGTGCCGCCAGAGCGTAAACAGCTACTAACGTTTCCATCTGTGCGTGATCCGGGTCTGAGCCTGGAGTTTCCACAACCAGGACCCCCGCCGGCCGGTTCATGCCGAACCGAAGGCCCTGGCCAACCGCGGGATACGCCGCAGAATCAGCCAGTCGGCCACCAGCACCGCGAGCATGGTGATCCCCCCCAGCGGGAACAGGATCCCGATGGGTACCATCACCACCCAAAACAGCCGCCTTCTGGTTCTGGGATCGGACGAACGGCGTGGTGCCGCTACCCAAGCCCCCTTGGGACGCCGCTTCCACCACATCATCGGACCGGTGATGCACAAAAAGATCACCAGGCCGCAGATGGCAAAGTTGAACCACAGGTTTCCCGCGCCGAAGCGCCGGCCCTCGTGCAACGCAATACCGTCGGACACCGCCTTGCCCAGAATGCCGTAATCGCCGAATCCGTAGCCGGCCAGCACCCTCCCCGAGTACTGATCTATGTTCAGGGTCCGGTTGCCGTGCGGGTTGTTGGGCTGGGTGAAGTTAACCGTGTAGATGCCGGTCTCACCCTCAGGAAGGCCGATGGAAAAGCCGTAGGGCGCCGGGCCCCCCTCCTCAGCTATCTCCGCCACCCTGTCCAGCCCGATCCTTTGGGGAGCACCGGCGGCTCCATCCGGCTGTAACGAGCCCGACGGGTGGTGACCGGCACCCTCCGGATCGGAGGTCGGTACGGCGAACTGCTGGGTAGCCCAGGGAAGATCAAGCTCACCACCTGCCAGGTCCCCCAACTTCAAGCTTGAGGTTGTAGCGTCCTCGCCGAACTGCGGTCTGCCGGTGGCGGTAGCAGCCTGGATCTCGCTCACCTTGCTACCCCAGAAATTGGACCAGGGGAGCCCGGAGACTATGAAGAACACGAGGAAGCCTCCCGCCAAGGAGCCGATCAAAGCGTGACGGCTGCGCATGAGCGAACGTCCGGTGAGCGGACCGGCGGCCTTTTGCGCCTTCCGGGGCTTGCGGCCCCGCCACCACAGATAGAACCCGCTGGCCACCAGGATCACGCTCCAGGAGGAGACTATCTCCACCACCGTGTCGCCCACTCCCTCCTGGCCACCCACCATCAGGTTGCCGTGAAGCTCGCGGACATTGGCCATGAAGGTGTTCTTCGGGTCCAAGTCGCCCAGCAGCGCGCCGGTGTTGGGGTTGACGAATACCCACTTGTGCACCCCGGTCCACTGGTCCAGGCCCTCCTCGCCGCGGGCGAGATTGTTGATGCTGAACTGGGTGCTGCGCCCCGGGTAGGTGGGAGTCTTTAGCTGGACCACCTGGTAGCCGGGATACGCATCAACCACTGCTGCGAGCTGCTGCTCCAGCGGCACCGCAACCGCTCCCTGAGCAGCCAGCGGGACCCGCATCTTGTCCTGGTAGATGATTGGCTCAACCTGGGGTTTAAACAGGTAGATCATCCCGGTCACCGCCAGGAGTAAAAGGATGGGGATGACGAACATCCCGGAATAGAAATGCCAGCGCCATGCGGCGCGGTAGAGCCCGGACATCGCCGGAGAAGACTTACCGGCAGATTGGGGTTCGGTCAGGTCCTGCTCGGCCATTTCATCCGGCGGTGCCGGCGCGGGCGCGAGAGCAGTATCTTCCTTCAGCATGGTGTTCCTCCATTGAATCTGTCAAAACGGCCGAAACCCCCGGACGGGGGTCGGCTTGATCAGTCAGTTAGGAGAAATCCGTGAGGTGGTCCTCGGCCACGGCAGGCCTCGCAGATTCGCCCGCTTCCCATGGTGGGAACGGCGGCCAACAATGGCCTGTGGGAACGAGAAGGGGGAGGGTGTTTGCTGAATGCGGAGCCGATAATCTCGGCTGCCCGCGCCATCCAGCGCAGCAGCCCGGATAGTACGAGGGCGATAACCACCTGGATAACCATGCCGATTGGGATCAGTTCGGCATTGATCGCTCCGGGAAGTTGCCCACCGCCCAGAACCTGCTCCAGATTTTCGAGGGCGGTGAAGCCGAGCAATTGGATGCCGGACAGCCAAAGGGCCAGGCGGCGGTAGCCGGGTAGCTCTGCAGAAGACCCGTAGAGGCCGGCGCGCAGGTGACGGAGCAGCAAGACAGCCAGCGAGGCCGTACCGAGCATGATCCCCGCCAGCAGCGCCACTCGCCAGTAGGAGTGGCCGGTGGCGTCTAAGAAACCCTGGCGCCCGGCCGGATCCGGAGCAACCGCGGCGTAGAGAAGTGAGTGTCCCGCCACCACGCCGGCGGTGGCGGTTCCCAACACCCAAGCCCAATGGCGGTTATGCATCCCTGCATCGTATTCTCAGCGCCGATCTAAGGCAAAGCCCGCCGAACGGCGGTGTTCTAAGGTGCCATGATCGGAGCGTCTCGGTCGGCCAGAGGGTGCGCGTGGCAAACACGTGCATTAGCCCCCGTGCTTTTCCCCGTGGAGCTTGACCGCTTCCAGCAAGGTGTTCCAGCCGAGCAGGGCGCACTTGATGCGCACCGGGTATTTCTGCACCCCCTGTAGCGCTAGCAGATCGCCCAAGGAGTCTTCGTCGGGAACGCCTTCGCCCTGCATCATTTGCTTAAAGTTGGTTGCAAGGGCCTCCACCTCGGATAATGACATGCCTTTGAGCTTCTCCGTCATCATCGATACCGAAGCTTGTGAGATAGAGCAGCCCCGGCCTTCGAACCCCACGTTGGTCACCTTGTTGTCTTCGATGTCCACGTAAAGATCAATCTCGTCCCCGCACAACGGGTTGTCCCGGTGCAGGTGAACGTCGGCACCGTCTATCTTGGCCCGGTTCCGTGGGGACCGGTAGTGGTCCAGGATTACTTCCTTGTACAGGTCTTCCAGGTCGCTCAAACGCCGGCCCTCCTTAGCCCAACATCTCGGTGCAATGCTCGAGGGCTTTGACGAGTGCGTCGACATCGCTGGGCGTGTTGTAGATGTAGAAGCTTGCTCTCGTGGTTGCAGGGACCCCTAGTTTACGCATCATCGGTTTGGCGCAGTGGTGACCGGCTCGCACAGCTACGCCGTAGCTGTCGCAGATGGTGCCGACATCGTGCGCATGGATGTCGCCGAGATTGAACGACACCAGCCCCCCTTTGAGTTCTGGATCCGTGGGGCCGTAAATGGTGATGCCCTTGATCTGGCTGAGTGCCGTGATCGCGTAGCCGGTCAGATCCTTCTCGTGCTGGCGGATAGCCTCCCAGCCGATGCCGTTCAGGTAATCGATTGCCGTGCCCAACCCGATGGCCCCGGCAATCGGCGGAGTGCCTGCCTCGAACTTGTAGGGGATTTCGTTGTAGGTGGAATGGTCTATCCACACGTCCAAGATCATCTCCCCCCCGCCGTGGAACGGCTCCATGTCCTCCAGGATCTGCTCCCGGCCCCACAAAAAGCCGATCCCGGTGGGCGCACACATTTTGTGGCCGGTGCCGATGTAAAAGTCGCAGCCCAGCGCCTGCACGTCAACCGCCATGTGGGGGACCGCCTGGGCACCGTCGCACACCACCACCGCTCCGAACTCGTGAGCCTTGGCGGCGATCTCTGAAATTGGGTTTATCGTTCCTAAAGCGTTGGAAACGTGGGTAACCGCCACGATCTTGGTCCGGTTGGACAGCAACTCGCCGTACGCCTTTAGGTCCAGATGCTTTCCGTCATTTACCGGGATGGCCCTCAGCTTGGCGCCGGTGTCCCGGCACGCCAGTTGCCAGGACACCAGATTGGAATGGTGCTCCATCTCAGTGACCAGTACCTCGTCGTCGGGGGTGAGGTGGTGGCGTCCCCAAGCGTAAGCCACCATGTTGAGGCTTTCCGTGGCGGACTTGGTAAAGATGACGCTCCGGGAACTGGGGGCATTAAGGAGGCGGGCAAGCTTTTCCCGAGCTCCGTCGAACAGCACGGTGGCCCGCTGGCCGAGGGTGTGGACCGAGCGGTGGACGTTGGAGTTGTCCTCCTCGTAAAACCGGCGCAACTCCTCTATGACCGCCGCCGGCCGCTGGGAGGTGGCGCCGTTGTCCAGGTAGACCAGCGGGTGCCCGTTGACCGACTGATCGAGCACCGGGAAATCCTTGCGAATGGCTTCGGCATCCATGGCTAGATCCTAACTCCGTACGCACCACTAAACAGGCCGGATTGGGGGCAGTGTCGCCTCGTCTGCTACTCTCGAACTTACAAAATCCCTATCTTTGAAGTTCCCCGTTCTTTAAAGATTCAAGTAGAGATTCAAGGAGAACAGCATTGAAGACCGCAATCCATCCGAAGTATGAGGTCGCAACGGTGCGCTGTTCCTGCGGGAACACCTTCCAGACCCGCTCTACCCGGCCGGAGTTGCACACCGAGTTGTGCTCCGAGTGCCACCCGTTTTATACGGGCAAACAGAAGATGGTCGATACGGGTGGCCGGATCGAACGCTTCGAGCGCAAATACGGCAAGCGTGCCCATTAATCCGGCCCTGACTTTATGACCTCCAAACCCTCCATCGGCGGCCAGGCCGTCATGGAGGGGGTCATGATGCGCGGCCCCGAGTCTTGGGCGGTGGCGGTGCGCAAGCCGAACCAGGAAATTGTGTGCCACAGCCACGACCTGCCTACCTACGCCAAGAGCCACAAGTGGACCCGAAGGCCGCTGCTGCGGGGAGTGTGGGTGCTGGTCGAGTCCATGATGATCGGCTTCCAGGCGCTCAAGATCTCCGCGGCCTATTCGGTAGAGGAGGAGGGGGACTCGCCGGAGGATGCCGCCACGGTGGAAAAGACGCTCAACTACAGCTTGGGCATCGGTATGGTCCTGATCACCGCGGCGTTCATCACCATCCCGGCGGCGATATCCAAGTGGGGTGGCGCGGCCATCGGGGTGCAGGGAGATCTTGGCCAAAACATCCTCGAGGGCGGCATTCGCATGAGCATCTTCCTGGGCTACGTGATCCTGATCGGTTTCGTGCCCGACATCCGGCGGGTGTTCCAGTACCACGGAGCCGAACACAAGACGATCTACGCCTACGAGAACGACGATCCAATGGAACCGGAGGTCATCCAGAGATACTCCACACTGCATGTGCGCTGCGGTACCAACTTCTTGTTTGTGGTGATGATCCTGGCCATCATCGGTCACTTCGCTGCCGATCTGCTGCTGCAGGGCTTCCCGGTGGCGGTGAAGCTTGCGGTGCGGATCCTGATGATCCCGCTGGTGGCCGGCACCTCCTACGAGGTGATCCGGGCGGCGGGCAAGAACGACAAGTCGATCATCTTCCGAACCGTCAGCCTTCCCGGGCTGGCGGTCCAAAAGATCACCACCCGGCCGCCCACCCTGGAGCAGATCGAAGTGGCCATCAAGGCGATGGAGGGCGTTATCAACCGGGTGCCGGCGGCGGAGGCGGTGTCCGGTGCCGCAACCGCGCAAGTAGTTGAGGTAAAGGCTGCCTCCGAGCCGGGTGCCGTCCTGCCTGCGGTGCCCGAACCGGGCGTGGCGCCGGCCTGAGCGCGGCTGTACCGGTGACGGATCTGTGCCCGCCCGCTGCCGGCCATCCCAAGAGCGGCGAGGCGAACAGCGTTGCCGGAAAGGTCACGATGGATCTGCGCCCGCCCGCCATCGGCCGGCCTGCGTCACTGGGTGGTCCTGCTCGTGGGATTGCGAAGATGCCCCTGACCCTGACTGCCGGCCGCGATGGGGCCCCGGCTTAGCAATGTTCGAGCGACTCGGTGAATTGGACGCGCGATACCGATCCGTCCAGGACAAGCTGATGGATCCGGCGATCACTTCCGATCCGGATCAGCTGCGCGAGTTGGGCAAGCTCAACGCCGAGCTTGAGCCCACCGTCCTCACCTTCCGCAACTGGCGCAACGCAGTCGACGCGATCGATTCGGCCAGGCAACTGCTCTCCGAGAGCAGTGACCCGGAGATGAAGGAGATGGCATCTGAGGAGATCTCGGTCCAGCAGAGCAAAGCGTCGGCGCTGGAGGCTACGCTCAAGGAACTGCTCGTGCCTCAGGACCCGACCGACCTGAAGGACGTGATCGTGGAGATCAAGGCGGGGGAAGGGGGCGACGAGTCGGCGTTGTTCGCCGGCGAAGTGTTCAAGATGTACCAGGGTTACGCCGAGCGGCGGGGATGGAAGTCGGAGGTGCTCTCCTCGACGCCCGCCAGCCTGGGCGGATTCAAGGACGTCACCTTTGCGATCAAAGGGCGCGGGGCTTTCTCCCGTATGAAGCACGAGGCGGGTGTGCACCGGGTCCAAAGGGTGCCGGAGACCGAATCGCAGGGGCGGCTGCACACCTCGGCGGTGGGGGTGCTGGTGATGCCGGAGGCGGAAGAGGTGGACGTGCAGGTAGAGGCGAAGGACCTGAAGTGGGACGTCTTCCGCTCCACCGGGCCGGGGGGCCAGTCCGTCAACACCACTGACTCGGCGGTGCGCCTGACCCACTTGCCCACCGGGCTGGTTGTGACCTGCCAGGACGAAAAGTCGCAGTTGCAAAACCGGGAAAAGGCGCTGCGCATCATGAGGGCCCGGCTGCACCAGGCGGAACTGGACCGGAGGGCTTCGGAGGATTCGGCGGCCCGCAGGAGCCAGGTGCGCAGCGTGGACCGCTCAGAGAAGATCCGCACATACAATTTCCCGCAGAACCGGGTGACCGATCACCGGATCAAGGTGTCGGTCCACAACGTGCCCGGTGTGATGACCGGAGAGCTGGACGAGTTCATCGACGGGTTGATCGCCCGGCAAAGAGCGGAGCAACTGGGCAGCGCCTGATGTGCGTGAACGCCGGCATCACCCGTCTGCAGATGCTTAACCGGACAGCCGAGTTGCTCGGGCGGGTGGAGGCGGAGATCCTGGTGGGCCACGTGCTGGGATGCAGCCGGGCGGAGCTTTATGCCCGGCCGGGCGAGCTGTCGGCCGTGGACCAGGCAGCCGCATTGGACCAGCTGGCCGCCCGGCGCCGGGACGGCTGGCCGCTGCAGTACATCACCGGGGAGCAGCAGTTTCGACGGTTGAATCTGCGGGTCGGCCCGGGCGTGCTGGTGCCCAGGCCGGAGACCGAACTGCTGGTTGAGGTGTGCCTTTTGTCGATTGCCGGCCTGGTATCTCCGGCGGTAGTAGACGTGGGGACCGGGTCCGGCGCAATTGCTCTGTCGATTGCTCTGGAGCACCCGGGGGCTCGGGTCTGGGGAACCGATGTGAGCCCGGAGGCGCTGAACTGGGCGGAGGTCAATTGTGAGAGGGCGGGCCTGCCGGAGGTCGCGTTGCTCCAAGGCGACCTGCTGGCACCGGTTGCATCGTCTCTTTGTGGCGCGATCGATTTGATCGCCTCCAATCCGCCCTACCTGTCGGAGGGGCAATGGCATTCGGCACCGGTTGACGTGCGGGAGCACGAGCCGGCCATCGCCCTGCGCTGCGACCACCAAGGCCTGGAGACCAGCGAACGGCTCATCGCCCAGGCTTTCGGCTGGCTGCGGCCGGGAGGTTGGCTGGTGCTGGAGACCTCGCCGATGCTGGCCGGCGCGGTCCGCAGTTTGCTCTTAGCTCGCTACCGGGAGGTAGCGATTTTGGATGATCTGGCCGGCCACCCCCGCATCGCCCGGGGGCAAAAGCCATAGCCGATATCGTCTCCGCCGGTTCTCCCGACGCCCTGTCCCGGGCGGCGGCGGCCCTTGCGGCAGGGGAACTGGTGGTCATTCCCACAGACACGGTCTACGGCTTGGCCGCCCGCCTGGACCGCCCGGAGGCTCTTGACCGCCTGTTTGAACTCAAGCACAGGCCTCGCTCCAAGCCGGTGGCGGTGCTGGTGGCCGATTTGGCCGTCGCCCGAACGCTGGGCAGCTTCAACAGTGATGCGCTACGCCGGGCTGGGCAGTGGCCGGGGGCGCTCACCTTGGTGGTGCCGGCGCTGGAGCCGCTGCCGCAACTGGGAGGCGACGGCCTGGCGATCGGGCTCCGGGTGCCTGCCCACGCCTGGACTCTGGAGCTACTTCGTCAAAGCGGCCCGCTGGCGGCTACCAGCGCCAACCCGAGCGGGCTGCCCACCGGAGTGGCCGTTGCCCAGGTGGTCCGGGAACTGCCGGAGGGGGTGGCGCTGTTCGTGGACGGAGGCCGCCTGGAGGCCGCCCCCTCCGAAGTGGTTTCGCTGATCGGCACCCCGCAGGTGCTGCGGGAGCGCTAAACGGGTTCGGAAACCGGCCGGTTGACCGCCGGCTCGCTGCGGCCGGACAGATCCAGCACGATCGCCCCGTAAAGGATCGACTGCACCGCCAGCACAACGAGCGCCAGAACGTAGTCGAGCGCCACCGGCAGCAGGTAGAACGGGAGGAACTCGACGCTGCTCCAGATGACGAACGAGACCAGGGTCAGCAACCAAAACGTTTTGGATCGATAGGGCGAACCGCCGTCAAGCGAGGTGAACTGCCTGAGCAGGCGGGGCATCAGCAAGATTGCAATCGGCAAGGTCATGGCCCTGAAGAAGATCTCCAGCGCCGGGATGGCCGCCGGCAACAGCGAGACATCGGACAGCAGCATGGCCAGGAGGGCGCGCAACATCAGAATCGCTAATAGCAGCGCGGCCCCCAGCAGGTACACGGCCCCGGCCCGCAGGTAGTTTCGAGTGTCGAACAGTTCGTCCAGAATCAAACCGATCACCAGCCCGCTCACCGCCACCTTCACGGCCAAAATGATGAGTCCAAGGAAGGGCCCGTCGATACCAATCAGCCCACCGGCCAGATCGAGCGGTGCGGGCGCCCATTGGGCGGCCAGCCGCGCCGGAGTGAAGAAGCTGTCGAAGATCAAAGCATTGACCAACAGCAAGATCGCGCTACTGGCGATCACCAGAGTAAGAATTGACGGTCGGCTGCGGTGCACCTGCCAACTCGAGCGCAGGGCGGCCATCGGCTGGGACATGCGAAACCTCCTCGGGAAGTGATGGAAGGTAGCGGGATGGCTGAACGCTACCAGCCTCCGGCGTTTGCGGGAAGCAGGATTTCGCCCTAATTCCGGGGTTCCGATAGGCCTCAGATCGAGCGATGAGTGGGAGTCATGGAGGCGGTGTGCCCGGGATCCCGGTTCACCGTTTCGCCCAGGGCCAGGTCGATGCGCTCCATCAGTTCGGCCGGGATGGTAACGCCGGAAGCCTGAACATTTTCCGCCACCTGCTCCGGCCGGGAGGCGCCGACGATGGCCGCAGCCACATTGTCGTTCTGCAGCACCCAGGCGATTGAGAGCTGAGCGGAGGTGAGCCCCAATTCGGCGGCGATGGGCTGGATCCCCTGCACGGCCTCCAGGATTTCCGGCTTCATGAACTTGCTGATGAAGCCTGCGCCGCCCCGGGCGTCGTTGCCCCGCGAGGCGGCCGGAGGCGGTTGTCCCGGAAGGTACTTGCCGCACAGGATCCCCTGTGCTACCGGCGACCATACAATTTGGCTCATACCCAAAGAGCGGCACACCGGGACCACCTCGTGCTCTATTCCCCGCCAGAGCATTGAGTACTCCGGCTGGTTGGAGATCAGGCGGATGCCCAGCTGCCCGGCCAGTTCCTGCCCGGCCCGGATCTGATCGGCGGTCCACTCGCTTACGCCGATGTAGAGCGCCTTTCCCCGGCGCACGACGTCGGCGAATGCCTCCATAGTCTCCTCCAGCGGGGTGAACAGGTCGTAGCGGTGGGCCTGGTAGAGGTCCACGTAGTCCATCCTCAGGCGGCGCAGCGACCCGTCGATGCTTTCCATGATGTGCTTGCGGGACAACCCGGTGTCGTTGCGGCCCTTTGGATCGGGTCCGGTGGGCCAGTAGACCTTGGTGAAGACCTCCAGCGACTCCCGGCGCACCCCGTTCAAAGCCTCCCCAAGTACCTCCTCCGCCCTGCCGTTGGCGTACACGTCGGCGGTATCGAAGGTGCTGATGCCCGCGTCCAGCGCCGCTTTGACGCAGCTCTGGGCGACGTCGTCGGCCACCTGGGAGCCGTGGGTCAGCCAGTTGCCGTAGGTAATCTCGGAAATCTGCATGCCACAGTTGCCGAGGTAGCGGAAATGCACGATTCCAAACTACCCCGGGCGCAGCGCTATATTTTCTGGCGCTTTGCGGACGATCGTGACGGGGGCGCGTGGCGCAATCCAGGAGATGGTCTGGTGTGCGGTTTTCGGCCGGTCGCGGCCGGGCGGCAGGGGCAAGGTTAGAGTAGCGGGAATGAAGATCGCCATTGCCTCCGACCATGCCGGGTTCCAGCTCAAGTGCTCGCTCATTGCTTACCTCGGCGGGCTGGGCCACCAGATCCAGGATTGCGGGACAGACTCGGAGGCCTCGGTAGACTACCCGGCCTTTTGCGCCGCTGCCGCCCGTGCGGTGGTGAGCGGGGAGGCAGAGCGGGGGATAGTCCTGGGCGGAAGCGGCCAGGGGGAGCAAATATCCGCCAACAAGGTGCACGGCATCCGGGCGGCGCTGTGCAACGAACTGTGGACCGCCCGGCTGTGCCGGCTGCATAACGACGCTAACGTTCTGGCCATGGGCGCCCGCATAGTCACGCCGTTCATGGCCAACGAGATTGCCGGCATCTTCTTGTCCACTGACTTTGAGGGCGGGCGACATCAGCCGCGGATTGACCAGATCGCCCTGATCGAGCAGCAGGAGTGCGAGCGCTAAACGGCAGTCACCTTCAGTTCGTGGAACATGCCCTTGGCCCAGTGAGGTGGGTTGCCGGCTATCTGCGAGAGTCGCTCCGGGGGGACGTCGGGCCGGTTCCCGGTGGCGATGTAGCATACGAAGGCATAGCGGCCGGGCGCCAGGGTCAGGCCGAATGGATCAGAGGTCTGGCCCGGGCAGGCGGTGGTGCCGCCCAGGTAGCTCAAAGTGAACTCGGCGCCCTCCGCCTCAAGCCGCAGGAGCTGGTCGATTGGCCGGGTGGCATCGCTAACCATCATGACCGCCAATTCATGAAGCTCCTCGCCGCCTCCGGTGAGGCCGAACTTAAAGTTGCCGGCTGGGTAGCTGCCCTGGACTCCGCCGAACGAGTGGTCCGTGGCGGTAACGTCGACCGGACGGGCCCCCTGCGCCGGAACCCCGCCTTCCGAGCCGGAGCTTTCCTCTGTGCCCTCGGAGCACCGGTTGGTCAGGTCCTCCCGGACCTCCTCCGAAGGCGCCCCGGCGCCGGTTGCGCCCGAGTCCGAGCCGGAGCCGGAGGCCTCGGCCTCGTCCACCGTTCGCTCCGATCCGCAGGCCACGCCCATCAACCAGACCATGCTGAGCAAAAGAGCGCGGATCATGCGCCGCCCATCCATTGCCTCAGGCGGGCCCCACGCCGGGGGCGGGGAAAGCCCGGCACAGTTCGTGGATCTCGCCCGCAACGCGCACTGCCAGGTCCTCATCGCCTGGGGCGGAGACTATCCGGTCTATCCACCCGGCGATCAGCGCCATCTCTGGCTCTTTCATCCCCCGGGTGGTGACCGCCGGGGTGCCCAGCCGGATGCCCGACGGGTCGAATGGCTTGCGCGGGTCGTCCGGCACGGTGTTGTAGTTAAGTTCGATGCCCGCCCGGTCCAGCGCCTTGGCGGCCGGCTTGCCGAACACGCCCTTGTTGGTGAGGTCGATAAGGATCAGGTGATTGTCCGTTCCGCCGGACACCAGATTGAACCCGCGCTCGATCAGCCCTTCCGCCAGCGCCCGGGCATTGGCTACGATCTGGTGGGCGTAGTGCTTGAACTCTGGTTGCGCCGCCTCCTTGAGCGCCACGGCGATGGCCGCGGTGGTGTGGTTGTGGGGCCCCCCCTGCAGGCCGGGGAAAACTGCGAAGTCCACCGCCTTGGCGTGCTCGGCTGTGGTCATGGCCATTGCCCCGCGGGGCCCGCGCAGGGTCTTGTGGGTGGTGGTGGTGACGACGTCTGCATGGGGGACTGGGGAGGGGTGGGCGCCGCCCGCCACCAGCCCGGCAATGTGGGCGATGTCAGCGGCAAATATCGCCCCCACTTCCCGGGCAATCTCAGCGAAGGCTGAGAAGTCGATTTGCCGGGGGATGGCAGTGCCCCCCGCCCAGATCAGCTTGGGCCGCTCCGCCCGGGCCAAGTCGCGCACCTGGTCGTAGTCGATCCTATGGGTGTCCGCACGCAGCCCGTACTGGACCGCCCGGAACCACTTGCCGGTTGCGCTCACGCTCCAGCCGTGGGTCAGATGGCCGCCCGAGGGCAATGCCATACCCATCACCGTCTCTCCCGGCTTCACGAAAGCCAGGTAGACAGCCAGGTTGCACGGGGACCCGGAGTACGGCTGCACGTTGACGTGATCGGCACCGAACAGCGCCTTGGCTCGGGAAACCGCCAGGTCTTCGATAGGGTCGATGAACTGCTGGCCCTCGTAATAGCGCCGCCCTGAGTAGCCCTCCGAGTACTTGTTGGTGAGGACCGTGCCGGTAGCCCCGAGCACGGCCTCCGAGACGTAGTTCTCCGAGGGGATCAGCCGGATGCTGCGGGCCTCCCGCCGGCACTCCCCGGAAATCAGCCCGGCAATGTCCGGATCCTGTGCCTGCAGGGCATCCCAATATCCGCTCACGGGACGAACGGTAGGTCCTATGCCAGCAGGGGTCAAACGCGTGCCAGAATAGGCGCCGATGTCGCCCTACTTGCTCATCTTGCTGGCTGCCGGACTGATCACCTATGCGGTGACGCCGCTCATCTTGACGCTGAGCCGGCGGATCGGGGCGGTTGACGTTCCCAACGACCGCAAGGTCCACGCCATCCCCACCCCCACGCTCGGGGGAGCGGCGATGTTTGCAGGCTTTCTGGGGGCGATGGCGCTGGCTTCCACCGTGGAGCCGTTTCGCAGTTCATTCAACCCATTTTTGGTATGGCCGACGTCCGAGTTAATAGCGATAGTGATCGGCGCGGCGATCATCTTCGTGCTCGGCCTGGTCGACGACCTCAAGGGCATGAAGGCGCCGGTCAAGCTTTCCGGGCAGCTTCTTGCAGCAGGTTTCGTTTTCCTGGGCGGAGTCCGGCTGGAGTACTTTCGCTTCCCGCTGCGTGAGGTGGGGGCACTGTCCATGTCGCCGGACATATCCGCGCTGGCGACCATTGCATGGATAGTGATTATCGTCAACGCAGTCAACCTCATGGATGGGCTGGACGGCCTGGCGGCAGGGGTGACCGCCATCGCCGCCGGCACATTTTTTGTCTACACCTATCAGCTGGGCCAGCAGGGCCTGGTTGGACCGGAACCCACTGCAGCGTTGCTGTCGGCGGTGATAGTTGGGGTGTCTCTGGGGTTCCTCAAATACAACTTCAACCCGGCGAGGATCTTCATGGGGGACTCGGGCAGCATGACGCTGGGGTTCTTGCTCGCGACGTCTACGGTGGCGGGCGTGGGGCGCTCAGCCACGCAATCCCCGGCGGACATCTCGGCCGCCTTCATCTTCTACCTGCCTCTGGTGGTGCCGTTGGTGGTGCTGGCGATCCCGCTACTGGACACTGCCCTGGCGGTGGTGCGCCGGGCGCGCAAGGGCGAGCACGTCTTTCAGGCGGACAAGGAACACCTGCACCACCGGCTGCTGGATCTGGGCCACGGGCACCGCCAGGCGGTGTTAATTATGTACGTGTGGACGGGGCTGATTGCCGGTATGACCTTGGCGCTCACTTTCCGGCCGATCTTCATGGTCCCGTTCATTGCCGCCGCAGCGGCGATGGTCCTTTACACCGCCCTGCCCGGCTTGGGCAGGCGGTAAGCCGGGGCCGGGGCACCTGGACGTTTTCCGACCTCTCGAAATGCCGTAGAGTCCGGCCTACCCCATGAAGTACAACGCCCAAAGCCGTCGCGTTTCGCCGAGCACCTGCTGTGAGGTCTCCGGGCGCGGATCATGAACTCAGCCGGCGAAACCCCAAACGGCAGTGTCGACACTCCTAACGCCGCTGGCTCGGAACCGCCCGGTTTGGAGGCCAGCCTCGACGCGCCTCTGATGGGGTCAGACTCAGACCCGTCGGGTTCAGGGGCCGGCTTGGACGGACCTCTCATGAGCTCAGATCCGGGATCTGCCGGTTCGGGGGCTGGCCCCTTCGGGCGCTTGGAGGCGTTCATTTTCGGGTCCAGTCTGCGAAAGCTCGCTGTGGTGCTGCTGGCTGCCGGCATTTTGAAGTCGGGCATTTGGTACTTCCCGAATCAGGACGCCTACCGGCAGATCGCGGTGAACCCATTCATGAACCCGTTTGCCGAGGCCGACTCGCACTACCTGATGTGGAATTGGCTGGGTCCTTTCATTGCCTGGCTCCTGGGGGCTTCGGGATTTTGGCTATTCTTCGCTTTGCACTTTCTCTTTGCCGCCGCTTTTACAGCGCTGTTTTTGACGATCACCGTCAAGCGCCTTTCTGATCGCAACGCTCGGGTGGCTATGGTGCTGTACTTCTTATTGCCCGTGTCCGCGACCAGCTTTTTCTGGGTGGGCATGGATGGCTTGACTCTGCTGTTGATGATGGCGATATTCGCCTTTCCCGGCCGCCGGCTGCTTGCCCTAACCGGTGGCATCCTGCTCGGATTGCAGCACTTCCCTCAGGCAGCTGTTGCTTTGGGACTCCTGCTGGTCGCGCTGTTTTTGGATCGGCGCAGGCGCGGGCAGCTTAAGGTGACGCTCAGCTGGTGCGTGGTCGCCCTCGCCGGGGTTGTGATCGGAAAGTTGGGGCTCGTCCTGCTGTTCCGGTCCACCGGTTTGGAGGTGGCCACCGATCGCGCCTACTGGGTGGGTGAACTATTCCCTGTTCTTATCGACCAGTTCTGGAAGAACTTCCAACTCATGATCTGGTCGGTCCTGGGCCTGGGTTGGCTGGTGCTGGTTAAGTCCTTGGATGGGAAAAGGTCGCTCCCGTTTCTGCTCCCATTCGCCGGATCGCTGGTCCTGCTGTTCCTGGTGTTCGATCAAACCCGGGTCCTGGCGGTTGTCACCTTTCCGCTGTTGCTTGTTTTCTGGCTTCACAACGAGGAACTTCTGGGAAGTATCGACAACCGCTCGGTGGGCTGGCTGCTGATGGCCTGGATATTTGTACCCTTCATCTGGGTCTGGGGCGGAATCCCTCAGACTTCAGTCATCGGCTATGACGTAGCACGGTTGGTAGGGGACCTGACCGGCTTGGTGGAGGTACCAACAGATGCCCTCTGGCCGTTTTGGTATGAGCCGCCTCCGGGAGGCTGATAAGGCGGGCGTTCGCATTACCCGGAGACGCAGCGTCCCGGGGCCGGATCAACCACATCGCAACGGAACGCTGGCTTGCTTGCGCCAGCGTCCCAGAGCACCGTCCGGTTGTAGGGAAGGGCACGACTCAACCATCAAAACCAAAAGGAGTTCGTCGATGGCGATTAGGTCAATGGACTGGCTTCGTGGTTTTCGCGGGACAATCCCACGACGCCGCCCGTCCGCTTGATCCGAAGGGTCTTGATGTGCCCACGTCTCCCCGTCTATCCAGCAAGAGTATCCGGGAACTCTGAGCGGTGGGGTAGCGCTTAGCCCCCCGATCTGTCCGCAATTTGCCCGTAGGCTGAGACTGCGGATACTATGTGGGCTAGCTCACAGTTCCACACGCAGACACTCGGATCCTGTGGGCCGCGTTTCGCGCCTTAAGTCAACCCCAAGGTGCTCACATGCCCATTGACCCCAAGCGAGATCCTTCCTTGATGTCGGGCTACGGTGCCGCGATGGGGCTGGCTGCCGAGCTTGTGGTGACAACCGGGGTGGGCGTTTTTCTCGGTTGGTTGGTGGACGGTTGGCTCAACACGCGGCTCATCTTCATCTTCGTCGGGGGGCTGATGGGGATGGTCGCAGGGGTGCTCAGAATCTACAGGACATGGGTGAAATAGCGGCGGAAGACTCGGTTGGCGCAGCAATGCGCCGGATGGTCGTCAAGGTGCTGAGCGTTGGCGCGCTGGCTGCTTTGGCGGGTTTGGGTGCCAACGGTGCGGCGGGGGCGTTCGGCGCGTTCGGCGGTGCGGCCGCTGCCGGACTGTACGTTTTGGGCTACGTACGGTCGCACGTTAACCGGCGGGTGACCGAGCGCACATTCGACTCCCGGGTGGCCCGCTTCGCTTTGATTCGAGTGTTGGTGATCGCGCTGGTGGGGATCGTCGTTTTCGCTGTCTGGGACAAGCCGGCGTTGAAGGCGTACCTGCTTTCATTCCTTTGTTGTTTCCCGATCCTTTTGGCGAGCGAAGCACCCAGGGCTGCCCGGCAGCTCAAGGCTCGCGGGATCATCGGCTAGGCAAGGTTAGGAGGTCTGGGCTTGATTCTTGCAACAGCAGCTGAGGGGGAGCCGGACGTATTCGGTGAGCTCACCTCGCACCTTTCGCCCCATCGCTACGGTTGGGCCCCCCGCTGGGAGATCGCAGGGATGGACCTGTCCTTCACCAACGCGGTGTTCAACATCTGGCTGGCTGCGTTTTTGTGCGTTGGCGTGTTCATGATCGCTGCCAAGAAGCGGGCCTTGGTGCCCCATGGGATATCCAATGCCATAGAGGTGGCAATCGACTTCGTCAAGACCAACATCGTTTATTCGGTGATGAGCGCCAAGGACGGCAAGAAGTGGTTTCCGCTAATCGCCACCCTGTTCTTCTTCATCTTCTTCATGAACACGGTTGGCCTGATTCCCTATTTCGGGTTCACCGCCACCGCCAACATCTTCGTGACCTTCACCCTGGCGCTGATCGTCTACCTGCTGGCCATCTCCGTCGGCATGGCGAAAAATGGGGTAGGCAAGTTCTGGATCAAGACGCTGGTCCCGCCGGACATCCCCAAGGCGATGCTCCCGCTGATGGTGCCCATCGAGATCATCTCGCAACTGGCCCGGCCGCTCTCCTTGGCGGTGCGACTTTTCGCCAACATGCTTGCCGACCACATGATGCTGCTGGTGTTCGCCGGCTTTATCTTCCTGGCGGCTGGAAGCGCGGTATTGGTTGGGATCCTGCCGATTTCGCTGCTGTTCATGATCATCTTTACGGCCTTTGCATTATTCGTGGCATTCATCCAGGCGGTTATTTTCGGATTTTTGACCACGATTTACCTGAATGACGCGCTTCACCCGGGTCACTGATCTGGCGACGGACCCGCCCGCGAGCAGCGCTTGAGCGCTGTTCGCATGGAGATAGTTGAAAGGAGACGGTTTTGAGCGCATTGCAGCTGGCAGTAGAGGCCACTGAGGCCGTTGCCGGTATGACGGACAAGGGCCTGCAGCAGCTTGGAGCAGGCCTGGCAATCGGTCTGGCAGCCGGAGGCGGTGCCACCGGCATCGGCATCTTGTGGTCCAAGGGTCTGGAGGGCATCGGCCGGCAGCCTGAGGCTCGGGGCACGCTCCAGGGTCTGATGTTCGTCGGGTTCGCACTTGCTGAGGCGCAGGTGCTTTACGGCCTGATTGTTGCTCTTCTGCTGCTGCTCGGCATCTTCTAGGAGGCCCTGAATGCTGAAAGTACTGGCTGCGGCGGAGGGCCAAGGAGGCTTCAACCCGTTCGAGCCGCAATGGGGTCTGGTGGTATGGACTGCGGTAGCTTTGACGGTCGTCTTTTACTTCCTGGCCAAAAAGGTCTTTCCTACGCTCGAGGAAGGCTTGGCCGACCGGGAGCAGAAGATCAAGGGGGAGATCGAGGCTGCCGAGAACCTCAAGAAGGAGGCCGAGAAGATCCTGGCCGACTACAAGAGCAAGGTGGCGAACGCCCGGGAGGAGGCTGCCCAAGTGGTGGAGGAGGCTAGAGCTGCCGCGGATTCAGTTCGCAAAGAGCTGATCGCCCGAGCCGAGGGCGACGCCCGGCTTATTGTCGACAAGGCGCGCAAGCAGCTTGTTGGCGAGCGGGAGCGTACGCTCGCCGAGCTGGAAGGCCAGATTGCCCGCTGGGCAACCGACATCGCCGGTCAGATCGTCCAAAAGGAGCTGACCCCGGACTCCCACAAGGACCTCATCGACCGGTTCATCGCCGAGGTGGCCAAGCCCCAGGGCGCCCGATGAGTCCCGGAGAAGGGGGCGGCGCTTGAGCGTCGACGCTGAGGTCAAGGGGTACGCCCGGGCGCTGTTTGAGATCGCCCGCAGCGAGCGCGTTCTGGAGCGGGTGTCAGACGAGCTGTTCCGCTTGGCCCGTACGCTGGAGATAGAGCACGAGCTCAGGCAGACACTGACCGATATCTCCGTGCCGTTCGCCGGCAAAGAGAAGCTTCTGTCGGATCTGCTGGGCGGCAAGGCGGCAGAGCAGACCCTGAACGCAGTGCGCTTTGTCATCAGCCAGGGCCATGCCCGAGAGCTGGTGGAGATTGCCGAGGAGCTGTCCCGGCTGGCCGCCGAGGCCAGCGGGTCCGGAGTGGCCGAGGTGCGCACCGCAGTGCCTTTGGGGCCGGGTCAGAAGGAAAAGCTCGCCGAAGCGTTGGAGAAGGTTACCGGCCGCAAGGTGGTGGTCAAAGACGTGGTGGACCCCAGCATCATCGGAGGGGTGTATGCCCGGGTGGGCGACTACCTGATTGACGGCACGGTCCGGGGTCGGCTGGAACAGCTTAAGCAGTACCTGGGCGTCCAGTAGGAACAAGTTAGGAGACATTGCTAAATGGCTGATCTGACGTTAGGGCCCGACGAGGTACGCAGCGCCCTCGACCGGCTGTTCAAGGAGTTCAAGCCCTCCCTGCAGCAGCAGGAGGTCGGGCGGGTTGTTGAGGCCGGAGACGGCATCGCCCGCGTCAAGGGTCTGTCCTCCACTATGGCCAACGAGATGCTCGAGTTCCCCGGCGACCTGATCGGGATCGCCCTGAACCTGGAGCCGGACTTGTTGGGCGTGGTAATCCTGGGCGATGCCAACGCCGTGGAAGAGGGGATGCCGGTCACGCAGACCGGCAAGGTGCTTTCTATCCCGGTGGGCGACGCCTATCTCGGCCGGGCGGTGGACGCTTTGGGTAACCCGATCGACGGGAAGGGCCCGCTTGACCAGTCCAGGATTGATGGCACCCGTGAGTTGGAGTTACAGGCCGCCTCGGTTATCGACCGCCAGCCGGTGACCGAGCCGATGCAGACCGGTATCAAGGGTATTGACGCGATGATCCCCGTGGGCCGGGGACAGCGAGAATTGCTTATCGGAGACCGGCAGACCGGCAAGACGGCCGTAGCAATCGACACCATCGTCAACCAGAAGCAGTACTGGGGAACCGATAAGGCGGTCAAGTGCATCTACGTAGCGATCGGGCAGAAGAACTCAACCGTTGCGGAGGTGCTCAACGGGCTGACCGAAGCCGGCGCCATGGAGTACACCACGGTGGTCAACGCCCCGGCGGCGGCCCCCAGCTCTTTTAAGTTCCTGGCTCCCTACGCCGGCTGCGCACTGGGACAGCATTGGATGTACAAGGGTGAACACGTCCTGATTGTCTACGACGATCTGTCCAAGCAGGCAGACGCCTACCGGCAGATCTCCCTGCTGTTGAGGCGTCCGCCGGGCCGCGAGGCCTACCCGGGCGACGTCTTCTACCTCCACTCCCGACTCCTGGAGCGCTCCGCCAAGCTCTCCAAGGAGCAGGGCGGGGGATCGTTGACCGCTTTGCCGATAATCGAGACCAAAGAGGGGGACCTCTCCGCCTACATTCCTACCAACGTCATCTCGATCACAGACGGCCAGATCTTTTTCGAGACCGACCTGTTCTACCAGGGCTTCCGGCCGGCCATCAACGTCGGCACTTCGGTGTCCCGGGTGGGTGGTGCGGCCCAGATCAAGGCGATCAAAAAGATCGCTGGCCCGCTCAAGATCGAGCTAGCCCAGTACCGTGAACTGGCAGCCTTCGCAGGATTCGGCTCGGATCTGGACAAGGCATCGCAGGCGCAGCTCAATCGGGGCGCCCGCCTGACCGAACTGCTCAAGCAGCCCCAGTTCTCGCCAATGCCGGTGGAGGAGATGTGCGTGTCGATCTTTGCCGGCTCCAACAAGTATCTGGATGACGTGCCCATGGACGATGTGCTGGCGTTCGACAAAGGGCTGCGTGAATACGTTGCCGCCCGGGCACCGCAGGTCTACGAGCACATCAGGACGGTGGGCGACTTCCCGGAGAACATCGAATCGGCACTGCGCAAGGCAATTGAGGACTTCAAGGCCGGTTACGTGAGCGGCGCAGCAGCCAAGCCGGCCGCCCCGGCGCCGGCTCCCGAGCGCTCGAATGCCCCGGCAGCTGATGTTCCAATAGCTCCGGCAGCCGGCGCCGCCGGAGCTGAGGCAGCGTCCGAGCCTGCCCCAGAACTGATCGAGGAGCACTAGCGCCCGTGGCAGAGAAGGCTCGCGATATCCGCAGGCGGATCCGGACGGTCGAGTCGACCAAAAAGATCACCAATGCGATGCAGCTCATCGCGGCCAGCCGGATTTCCAAGGCACAGAGCAGGGCGGAGCGTTCGCGCCCGTTCGCCCGAGCCATCGGCGAGATGATCGAGATGCTGGCCAGCCAGGCAAAGTCGTCGCCGCTGCTGGCCGGCCGGCCGGAAACCAAGACGGTGGGGATCGTTGTTATTACCGGTGACCGGGGCTTGGCCGGCGCCTACAACTCCAACGTGCTGCGCGAGGCTCAGCGGGTGGCCGAGCGCCAGCGGGAGGCCGGGCGCAAGACCCAAGTGACCTCGGTGGGTCGCAAGGGGGTCGGCTACTTCAAGTTCCGGGGGGTGCCACTGTCCGGGACGTTCCAGGGCATGTCGGACAAGCCGAGCTACGCAGACGCCAAGAACATTGCACGGGGGGTCATCGATGGTTATCTGAGCGAGCAGGTGGACCTGGTCATGATCGCCTACACCGAGTTCACCTCCGCGGCGGTCCAGCGGGCGAGGGTTGCTCAGATCCTTCCGGTACCCCGAAGCGCTGCCGAGGCCAAACGGGACTCAGACGGCCCGGCGGCGGTGTTCGAGTTCGAACCCGAGCCCGAAGCGCTGCTGGATGCCCTGCTGCCCCGCTACGTGGAGATGAAGATCTACGGTGCCATGCTGGAGTCCTCCACCTCCGAGCACGCCTCTCGTATGCGGGCGATGAAGTCCGCTACCGACAAGGCGGAGGAGCTTATCAAGGCTTACCAGCTGCGGGCGAACAAGGCCAGGCAGGCGGAAATCACCGGCGAGATCGCCGACATCGTGGGTGCCACCGAGGCGCTCTCCCACCAGTAGATCAACGATTTCAAAGGAGTTCAGGGATGGTAATGGCGGCTGATGATGTGCTCAGCGGTAGCGGGCAGAAGGCACTGCCCGACGGTCGAGTGGTTGCGGTCATCGGCCCCGTAGTCGACGTGGAGTTCCCACCCGATGGGCTGCCGGATATTCACTTCGCGCTGTCGCTGAGCCGGGAAGTGGGCGGGCAGACCGTATCGATCATCGCCGAGGTGGCTGGTCACATCGGTTCCAACATGGTGCGGGCCATCTGTATGGCTCCGGCCGACGGCATTCGCCGGGGCACCAAGGTGGTCAACACCGGCGCTCCTATTACCGTTCCGGTGGGCCCGGTGACGCTGGGGCACGTGTTCAGTGTGCTGGGCAACTGCTTGGACACCCCCAACGAGCAGTTGAACATCACCGAGCGTTGGGCCATTCATCGCACCCCGCCACCGTTTGACGAACTGGAGCCTAAGACCGAGATGCTGGTGACCGGCATCAAGGTGGTAGACCTGCTGGAACCCTATGTCTCGGGCGGCAAGATCGGGTTGCTGGGAGGAGCGGGCACCGGCAAGACCGTGTTGATCAAAGAGATGATCTATCGCATCGCCCAAGCCTACGGCGGCTACTCGGTGTTCGCCGGCGTCGGCGAGCGCACCCGTGAGGGCAACGACCTGTGGTTGGAGTTGAACGAATCGGGCGAGGAAGTTATCAGCAAGGTGGCCATGGTGTTCGGCCAGATGGACGAGCCGCCCGGCGTACGCCTGCGGGTTGCCCTGTCCGCTCTGACCATGGCGGAGTACTTCCGAGACGTTGAGCGGCGCGACGTGCTGGTGTTCATAGACAACATTTTCCGCTTCGTACAGGCGGGCTCTGAGGTGTCCACGCTGCTCGGCCGCATGCCCTCTGCGGTGGGCTACCAGCCAACGTTGTCCGACGAGATGGGCGAGATGCAGGAGCGGATCACCTCTACCAAGGGTAAGTCGATCACCTCCATCCAGGCCATTTACGTCCCCGCCGACGACTACACCGATCCGGCGCCGCACTCAACTTTCGCCCATCTGGACGCCTTCACCGCACTCTCTCGAGACGTCTTCGCGCTGGGGATCTATCCGGCGGTGGACCCGCTGGCGTCGTTCAGCCGGGTGCTCGACCCACGCTACGTCGGCCAAGAGCACTACGAGGTAGCCAACGAGGTCAAGCGGATCCTGCAGCGCTACAAGGACCTTCAAGACATCATCGCCATCCTGGGCATAGACGAGTTGTCCGAAGCAGACAAGCTGGACGTCTACCGGGCCCGCAAGATCCAAAAGTTCCTCTCGCAGCCGTTCTACGTGGGCGAGGTGTTCACCGGTATTCCGGGGGAGACCGTCCCGGTGGAGGAGTCCATCCGAGGTTTCAAGATGATCACCCAAGGCGAGGTGGACCACCTGCCCGAGCAAGCTTTTTACATGGTCGGAGGCATCGATCAGGCGATCGAAAAAGCCAAAAAGATCCAGGAATAGGCGATGGCGCTACAGGTTCAGCTCGTTTCCGCCGAGGACGACCTTTTCGTAGGAGAGGCCGAATTCGTTTCGGCCCGCACCGTTGAGGGGGACATCGGTATCCTGCCCGGCCACACGCCGATCCTGGCTCAGCTGGCCGCGTCGCAGGTGAAGATCGTCTCGGCGGGGGCCGAGCACAAGTTCCGGATTGATAGCGGGTTTCTAACCGTCAAGGACGACAAGGTGATCATCCTGGCCGAACCGGAGACCGGCGAACCCGAATGACCCTCCGGTCAACTGGTTACAATCCTTAGAATCTTGGGTGAAGCCCTCAGCAATCATTTCCTGACCGTCCGGGGCGGTACCTGCCTGTCCGGGCGAGTCCGAATCTCCGGAGCCAAGAACTCCGCCCTCAAGCTTATGGCAGCCTCTTTGCTCGGCCGGGGAGAGACCGTGCTCACCAACGTCCCCCGGATCAGCGACGTCTTCACCATGACCGAGGTGCTCCAGCGTTTGGGGGCCGCAGTCAGCTTCGAGGGCGACACGTTGCGCATAGACACCTCAGGCGAGATCAGCACCGTCGCCCCCTACGATCTGGTCCGGCGGATGCGAGCATCAATCAACGTGCTCGGCCCTTTGCTAGCCCGCTCAGGTCACGCCCGGGTGGCAATGCCCGGCGGGTGCAACATCGGCCAGCGCACCATAGACATGCACGAAAAGGGCCTGACGCAGTTGGGGGCTACGTTCAGCTGCGACCACGGCTACCTGGAGGGGGTGGCCTCCCGACTTCGGGGAAAGCGGGTCCTGCTTGAGTTTCCCAGCCGGGGCGCTACCGAGAATCTGCTTACGGCCGCGGTGCTTGCCGAGGGGGTCACCGTCATAGAGAACGCCGCTCGAGAACCGGACATAGTCGACCTGGCCAGTTTCCTCAACGCCATGGGTGCCCAAATCTGGGGTGCCGGCACTTCGACGATTGAGATCGCCGGCGTCCGGGATCTGGCTCCCGGTTCCTACCGGGTGTCTGCCGACCCGATCGAGGCCGGCACCTACGCCTTGGCGGTGCTGGCTACCGGGGGTTCGGCGGAACTGGTGGGAGCCGTCCCCGACGACATGGAGATGTTCCTGGAGAAGCTCCACCTGTCGGGTGCCGGATGGGGGCCCACCGCCGACGGGATCCGTGTAGCTGCTGCCTCCCGCCAGCGGGCGGTCGACTTTGCAACGTTGCCCTACCCCGGGTTTCCCACCGATCTTCAGCCCCAGATGATGGCCTATCTGGCTACTGCGGAGGGCACCAGCATCATCACAGAAAACGTCTTCGAATCACGCTTCGCCCACGTGCTGGAGCTGGTACGGATGGGAGCAGACATCTGGACCGAGGGCCAGCATGCCGTTGTAAAGGGGGTTCCTCGGCTGCAGGGCTGCCCGGTGCGAGCCTCAGATCTGCGCTGCGGCGCAGCGCTGCTCATTGCCGCTTTGGCGGCCGACGAGGGGCACACCAAGATCCACGACTGCTACCACATCGAACGGGGCTACGAGGACGTGCGAGGCAAGCTGGAGGGCTTGGGGGCAACGGTGAAAGTGAGCGAGGAGCGCGAACTCAAGGCCTGGTAGCAATACAGCTCCCTGCCGAACGACGTTCAATCGGGCAGCGGACGCCCCCGGTTCCCCTCCACCACTGGGGCCCCGGGAGGCTACAGCCCCTTTCGGATCATCCGGTAAACGTAGATGCCGGCAACTCCCACCACGCCGATGGAGATGACTGCGGCAACCGCAGTGAACCGGTCGAAGGCGCTGGGTTCCCGGTGTACGCCCTGCTCCGGGGCGCCCGGCTCCGCCGGGCTTTGAGCATTTGCCGAGGCAAAAGCACTCAGAGCCAAAACCAGCCCGGCAACCAGCGTAGCAAAGCGAAGTCGTGATCTGATCATCCCGGGGGACCTTACCGCATCGAGCAGCAACCGGTGCGGAAAGGTCCAGGCGTGGATTTTCCGGGTATGCTGGCCCGGTGTCGGTGACTTATTGCCTGCCGGTCGAAACGATCTCACTGCCGACACCGTTCGGCGTAGGTCAGGTGAACGCCTTCGTGATCGTCGCCGAGCCGCTGACCATGGTCGACGCCGGCGCCAACACCTTGGACGCCGAGAACGCCCTCAAGCTGGGGTTCGCCGCCAAAGGGCTGTTCCTGGAATCGCTGGAGCGGGTGCTGGTCACCCACGGGCACCCCGATCACACCGGGCTGGTTCCCTGGTTGTGCAATGGCGCCGGGACTGTTACGGCGTACATGGGCGAGCGGGAGATCGAGCGGATCGCCGAGCCGGGACCGGTCTGGGAGCGCAGTCGCCTACTGCTCGAAGCAGGTTTTCCGCAGGACCTGCTGCAAGAGTTGGCCCGGCTGGAGCGGCGGGTAAGCCGTGTGCACCGAGTGACCAAGCTGTGTTGCCGGCCGGTGAAAGATGGGGAAGTATTCGAGTTTCGTGACTTTGCGCTTCATGCGGTGGCGCTGCCGGGGCATACGGAGGGCCATATCGGCTATCTGGAGCCTGAGCGGGGGGTCCTATTCTCCGGCGATGCGCTTCTTCCTCAGATCCGCCCCAATCCCTTACTGGAACCGATGCTCGAGCCAGAGGGCGACGAGCCCGGCCGGCGTCGCCACAGTCTCAAGCAGTACTTCGCAACTTTGGACATGCTCCAGTCGCTCAATCTCAACTGTGTCTATCCCGGCCACGGGCCGCTGATTGTCAACCCTTCCGAAGCCATCGAGCACATGCGCCGACACCACGCTAAGCGCCTGGACCAGGTAGGCAGTTCATTGGATCCAGCCGGCTCTACCGCTTACGATGTTTCCCGGCATCTTTATCCCGGCGCCACAGGCTACGCCCGGTTGCTGGCTGTGTCCGAGGCAATGGCCCACCTGGACGTCTTGATGGAACAGCGACGGGTAAGTCACGAGATCCGGGAGAACGACGTGGAGTTTTTCTCCCGGATCTCGTAACCGTAACCGGTCCCTCAGCCGTTCTCGGGCATGGTCTCGCCGGCGGCCCCGCTGAGCTTGGAGACGATTTTGGACTCCCACTTGAGGTTATCGTCGCTGCTCATGATCCCGGCCAGCATCTGGCCGGTGCTCGGCTCCTTGTACTGGCGGCCGTCGCCGTCGCCGTCCCCGGATTCCGAAGAGTAGCCTTCCTCGGCCTGACCTACCGCCTGGTTGGTGGTGCCGGCGTCGCTGTGGTCGTCGGCGGAAGCGCGTGATGCCTCGCTTGCGCCGTCGGCCTTGCTTTCCACGATGCTCGCCGGGCTATCCGGCCCGCTGATGCCGGCGAAGGAGTTGATCGCCCGTTGGGCCGATTCGTGCATACCCTGAACGTCGGCGTCCTCTCCGGCCGGCGCTGCGCCAGCCTGTGGCGGCTGCGGATCGGCCACTCCTGCGGTGTTGGAGTCCGGCGGTGGCACCTGCTTTGTACCCGCCGGACTCTGGGTGTTGCGGTTCATAGCATCGCCGGCGTTCTCACGGATCATCTCTTCCTGACTTCTGCTCATGGCGAGCCTCCTTTGCGATCGTCCACTTCAGTTGCGGCACCTGGTACGAATTCGTGTCCGCTACCTACCCCGGAGCGTGCGCGCCAAAACGGGTTCCGGGCGTTTAGGCGGTGCGTCGCCGGGCGGCCGTCTTTATCATGTAGCGATGGTCTATCTCGACTACGCCGCGACCACTCCGATAATGGAGGAAGTCCTTGAGGCGATGCTTCCCTACCAGCAGCACCATTTTGGCAACCCATCCAGCGTCTACGCCGCCGGCCGGGAAGCCAAGAAAGGTCTGGAGCAGGCTCGCGAGCAGGTGGCCGATGCCATCGGCGCCCTGCCTTCTGAGGTCGTATTCACCGCCGGGGGCACCGAGGCGGACAATCTGGCGCTCAAGGGGGCCATCGCCCGGCTGGACGGTCGCCGCCGGCATGTGGTCACCGCCACCACCGAACACCACGCCGTACTTCACGCCGCCGAGTGGCTGGAGAAGCAGGGCTACCGGGTGACTTTCCTGCCGGTCGAGCCGTCCGGCCGGGTCGACCTTGCTGCTCTGGAGTCCGCAGTTGGTCCGGAGACCGCGCTGGTCAGCGTCATGATGGCCAACAACGAGGTGGGCACAGTTCAGCCTCTGGCCGAGATAGCCGGCATCGTGCGCAGCAAGAGCCGTGCCCTTATCCATACCGACGCAGTCCAGGCGCTTGGCAGGGTGACGGTAGACGTCGGCAGGCTCGGCGTGGACATGGCAGCCTTCTCAGCCCACAAGCTCGGTGGGCCCAAGGGGGTGGGGGCACTGTTCGTTCGAAACAAGACCGCATTGGAACCGCTGGCACATGGCGGCGGGCAGGAGCGGGGGATGCGCAGCGGTACGCCCAACGTCGCCGGGATAGTCGGGTTCGGCGTTGCCGCCCAAGTGTCGGTCAAGGAACTGGATTTTGAGAGCGATCGCCTTTCCCGGCTGCGCGATTATCTTCAGGCGGCAATTGTTGACAGCATCTCAGGCGTTACGGTGAACGGCGGGGACGCTCCCCGGGTGCCGGGGACGGTGAGCCTGTGCATCCCCGGTGTTGAGGGCGAGTCATTGCTGTTGATGATGGACTCCAAGGGGGTCGCCGCCTCCAGCGGCTCGGCGTGCGCATCCGGTTCGCTCGACCCTTCGCACGTTCTGCTGGCGATGGGAGTGCCTCCTGAACTGGCCCACGGGTCGCTCCGGCTGTCGCTGGGAAGGGGCAGCGACGAGGCAGACGTGTACCGGGCGGTCGAGGCACTTACGGAGACGGTGGAACGCCTGCGCTCGATTGCGCCGCGCTTTTCCGTATGAAGCCCAAGGCGATAGTGGCGATGTCCGGAGGAGTGGACTCCTCGGTGGCCGCCGCGCTCATGAAAGATCAGGGCTACGACGTAACAGGCATCATGCTCAAGCTCTGGAAGGGCGAGGCGGCCAATAACGAAAGCGGCTGCTGCTCTTTGGATGCCGCTGAGGACGCCCGCAGGGTGGCCCAGGTGCTGGACATCCCTTTTTACGTCTTAAACTTTGCCGACCGGTTCGCCCGCACCGTGGTGGAGGAGTTCACCGCCGGATACGCTGCCGGCTACACCCCGAACCCGTGCGTCACCTGCAACCGCAGCATCAAGTTTGCTGCGCTGCTTGAGCGCGCCCGTGCCTACGGCGCAGATGTGCTGGCCACCGGCCACTACGCCCGCACGGACAATGTGGGTGGCCGCTACCGGCTGCGCCGGGCGGCCGAGCCGGCCAAGGACCAAAGCTATGTGCTGCACATGCTCGGCCAGCAAGAGCTGGCAATGGCCCGCTTCCCCGTGGGCGAGTACGCCAAGCCGGAGATCCGGGAGATTGCCCGCTCGCTCGACCTGCGCACCGCCGGAAAGCCCGAGAGCCAGGACCTGTGCTTCGTGCCCGGTGGCGACACCCACTCGTTCATAACCTCGCGGGTGCCCGCCGGGTCGGTGCCCGGTCCTATTGTCGATACCGGGGGCCGCCGGCTGGGAACCCACAAGGGCTTTGCCCACTACACCGTCGGGCAGCGCAAGGGCCTGGGCCTGCCGCTGTACGTCCGGGAGATCCGGGCGGGCGACAACACCTTGGTGGTCTCCGACGCCACTGAGCTCAGAGCCGCCGGCATGACCGTGGACGGCGTACGCTTCGTTGCCGGGCCGCCAGACCGGCCGTTCAGAGCGTCGGTGATGTGTCGCTACCGCGGTCCGGAGGCCGGGGCTACCGTGACGCTTGCCGGGGATTGTGCCGATGTGGTGTTCGATGAGCCCCAGCCCCGGCCCGCCCCCGGGCAGAGTGCGGTGTTTTACGACGGCGCCGAGGTGCTGGGCGGAGGAACCATCAGCACCGCCGCGTGAACAATGCAGATGCGCACCGGCGCATAGCCGATTTGCGGGAGACCATCGACTACCACTCTCGCCGCTACTACGAGCTGGACGATCCGGAGATCGCCGACGCCGAGTTCGACGCGCTGGTGCGGGAATTGGCCGACCTGGAGGCGCTCAACCCGGAACTGGTGACCGGTGACTCGCCCACCCAGAAAGTGGGGGCTCCGGTCTCCGGGCTGTTCGTCGCACGCACGCACTTGAGCCCGATGTGGTCGCTGGACAATGCTTTCTCGCTGGAGGAGTTGCTGGCCTGGGGGCGCCGGGCGGAGCGCATCTTGGGATCGGCTGCAGACTACTACTGCGAACTCAAAGTCGATGGCTTGGCGGTCAACCTGGTCTACGAGCGGGGCGAGCTGGTGAGCGCTGCAACCCGGGGCGACGGGCGGCAGGGCGAGGATATCACGCCCAACGTGCGCACAATTGCATCGATCCCGCACCAGCTGGACCCGGCACTGGTCCCGGAAATCCTGGAGGTGCGGGGGGAGATCTTCATGCCCTTGAAGGCGTTCGACCAACTCAACGCTCAGTTGATCGAGTCAGGGGCCCGGCCGTTCGCCAACGCCCGTAATTCGGCAGCCGGATCGTTGCGCCAAAAAGATGCCGAGATCACCGCCGGCCGGCAGCTCGACATGTTCTGTCACACCATGGGTCTGGTTCAGGGTAAACGCTTCGCCAAGCACTCCGATCAGATGCACTTTTTAGTCGAGATGGGCCTTCCGGTGATGGAGCACAACCGGGCGTTTGCAACGCTGGACTCGGCATTCGAGTTCTGCAAGCGCTGGGAGGGCAGCCGGCACGGACTCAGCTTCGAGGTGGATGGCGTGGTGGTCAAGGTGGACAGCCTGGGCGCCCGGGAAGAGCTCGGATACACCTCCAAGAGCCCCCGCTGGGCGGTCGCCTACAAGTTTCCCCCGGAGGAGAAGGCCACGCTGCTGCGCAATATCGTGGTGAACGTGGGCCGAACCGGCGCAGTCACACCCTTCGCCCAACTTGAGCCGGTCCGCTTGTCGGGAGCGATGGTTTCCCAGGCCACCCTCCACAACGCCGAGGAGGTCAAGCGCAAGGACATCCGCATCGGCGATACGGTGCTGGTGCGCCGGGCTGGTGAGGTGATCCCGCAGGTAATCGGGCCGATTCTGTCGAAGCGCACCGGGGACGAGCGGGAATTCGTCATGCCGGTGGATTGTCCGGTGTGCGCCACGCCGCTGGAGCGTCCGATGAATGAGGTGGTGTGGCGCTGCCCCAACGAACAATGCCCCTCCCGGGGGGTCGAGGAATTGTTTCATTTCGCCAGCCGGGGGGCGCTCGACATTGAGGGTCTGGGTTACAAGGCCGCTTGGGCGTTGCGGGAACTGGGCTTGGTCAAGCATCCGGGGGACCTGTACGCGCTGACCAGAGACCAACTACTGCAACTCCCCCTGTTCGGCGACAAGAAGGCCGACCAGCTCCTGGGGTCTATCGAATTGTCGAAATCGGCCGGGCTGGCCCGGGTGCTGGTGGCGATGGGGATAAGGGACGTGGGGCCCCCTACTGCCCGGCTGCTGGCGGACGAGTTTGCTTCGATGGAGCGGATCCAGCAGGCAAGCGTGGAACAACTTCAGGCGGTGGAGGGGATCGGGCCGGTGGTCGCGGCCCGGATACATGAGTTTTTCCGTTCGGAGCGCAGCCAGGAGATCGTCGCCAAGATGAAGGCGGCCGGGGTGGTTCTGGAACAACCGCGCACCGAGCAGCAGCAGGGCGCGCTCACCGGCAAGTCGTTCGTGTTGACCGGCGGGCTGGAGCGCTGGAGCCGGGATGAAACAGTCCGGCTGATCGAGCAGTTGGGCGGCAAGGTGGTTTCTAGCGTTTCTAAGAAGACCGACTACGTGGTGGTCGGTGAGAGCCCGGGATCCAAGCTGGCGAAGGCGGAGGCGCTGGGCATCACCTTGCTGGATGAGCAGGGCTTGGTAGAGCTACTCGAGTAAGCACTTGTTGACGGAACAGGTCTTAGTTATCGCAAGAGGGCAACCCCTAGCGCTCCAGGGTGCGTCCGGCCATGGGACTGACGAAGCCTCCGGCTATGGCCACATTGGCGGCGCCGCCGTAGTTGTCGTTGACCTGCTTCCAGTTGACGAGGTTCCAGAACGCGTCGACGTAGCCAGCACGGTTTTGCTGGTATTTGAGGTAGTAGGCGTGCTCCCAAAGGTCCAAACCGAGGATCGGCGTGTGTCCACCCATTAGCGGCGAGTCCTGGTTGGGCAGGCTCATAATGAGCAGCTTCTTCTGGTCTTTAACCTTTCGCTCTCCGGCGCCGATTACCAGCCAGCACCAGCCGCTGCCGAAGTGGTTGAGCGCGGTCTGCTTGAAGGTTTCCTTGAACTGGTCGACTGACCCAATCTGGGTCTCGATGGTGGAGCGCAACTCGCCAACCGGCTCCCCCCCGCCTTCGGGGCTCAGATTCCTCCAAAAAAGGCTGTGGTTGGCATGACCGCCGGCGTGGTTGCGCACGGGCTTTTGCACCCGTTCGGGAAGGTCCTCCCAGGACTCCAGCAGTTGCTCTGCGCTCTTGTCGAGCAGCGACGCCTCGTTCTCCAAAGCCGCGTTCAGTTTGTCGATGTAGGTTTGGTGGTGCTTGGTGTGGTGGATCTTCATCGTTTCGGCGTCGAAGTGGGGCTCAAGAGCGTCGTAGTCGTACGGCAGATCCGCAAGTGTGTGCTTTCCCATGGGAACTCCTTGATTTTGTTCGATGATTTTGTTCGATGATTTTGTTCAATGGCCCGGGGCCGATGGTGAGACCTTGGTCTAACCTACCCTACCCGTCTTCCTGCTTAAAGCTCGGCGAGGTCCGCAGATCGCGAGGTAGATTGGGTACGAAAAGGCATTAAAAGCCGAACAATTAATTTCAAAGGAGCATGCTCTGCCACTGAACCGCGCGCTTGCTGGCAAGCTCTACGAGGCGTACGAGTTTCCGGTTGAGGCTGAAGCGATCCGCCGTTTCGCTCGAGCCACCAACGACTACAATCCCCGCTTCCTCAGCGATCGGCCGGTAGCCCCTCCGGCGTTCGCTTTCGTGCCTGTCTCACGGTTGTTCGATGTGGTGTTTAAGGATCCGGACCTGGGAGTCGATATGGCGATGCTCGTACACGCCCGCCAGGAACACCGATTCTTCACACCTCTGGCGGGTGGCGACGTCTTGAAAGTGGCGGCACGCATGGACCGGGTCGATCTGGCCGACACCGGCCATAGCTTTACCCTGGCAATCGAACTGACCAATCAGCGTCTTGAGCGGGTTGTCGAGATCCTGAGCACCATGCTCATCCGCAAGTCCGGGACCGGGGGAAAGGCACCGGATGAGCCCGTCGACAGGGGCGAGACGGTGCTGGAGCAGCACAGTTTGGTGGATCAGGACCAGCCTGCCCGTTACGCGGAGGCCTCCGGCGACTACAACCCGATCCACTTGGACCGGCAGGCCGCCCGGCGCTCAGGCTTTCCCCAGGTTGTCCTGCACGGCATGTGCACGATGGCCATGTCCTGCAAGGTGGTCCTGGACGGCGTGGCCGGAGGTGACCCGGATCGGCTGGCCGGCGTGTCGGTGAACTTTTCCCGGCCGGTATTCCCCGGTCAGACCCTGTCCACCACCGTGTGGCGATCGGCCGCTGCGCACGAGTACGGTTTTGAGACCGCAAATCCGCGCGGCGCACTGGTTATCAGGGCTGGCAATGCCAGGCTGGCCGGCTGATTTTTACCACCGCTGAGGTTATAGTGATGGTGCGTTCTCTAGGGAGACTCGGCGCGTGGGAATAGTCAAGAATGCGCTCATCTATCTGGGATTCGTCGAGGACGAACTCCAGGAGGAGATGAACAGCTACGATGATGCGCCCCGGCGGCGTTCTTCCGTCGGTGCCCGCGAGGCTCGCGATTCTTTCGAGGATGATCTGCGTGAGCCCCGGGAGCAGCGATCGTCCAGGCATCCTCGGGAGCAGTTGGAGTCCCGCCCCCGAATGGTTTCCCAGGAACCCCCGCTGGCCTCCGTTCACCCCATCTCCGCCCGCCAAGTGCCCATGGGCCAGGTCCACCTTGTCCGCCCGGCCTCCTATGGCGACGCACAGGAGATCGGGGACCGGCTGCGCCGCAACCTGCCGGTGATCGTCAACCTGGAAGAGGCGGAGGAAGACCTTTACAAGCGGGTGGTGGCGTTCGCCAGTGGCCTGGTCTACGGTCTGGACGGGCACATCCAGAAGCTGGCCAAGCGCATCTACCTGATCACCCCCGCAGACATGCTGGTTTCTTCGGAGGACAAGCGCCGTTTGCGCGAGGACAGCGGCCTGGCGCATTAGCCCCGCTTCGGACGGCCCGGTCAGAGCAGCACAAGGTTGCATTCCGCATGCGGCGAAGTTGGCGCTGGGCCACTCATATTCCCTGGCGGCGGCTGGCATGGGCACCCCGGTGGAGGGCCTGCCGGCTTAACGCTGTTCAACCCAACGGGCTGGATTGCCGCCGATTTCGGGGAAGGCGGAGTTACCTTCTTTACATGAGGTGGTTTCCTAGCCCCAAAATTCGCCGCGCTGCGATGGTTGTGACCGGCAGCGCCGCCCTGTTGGTGATCGGAGCCTCCTGCCAGCAGCCCGACAATCGATCGGCTGAGCGGATCAGCAAGCTGGAAACTTCGGTGGCCGGCGTCTCTTCCATTGCCACCAGGGTCCATGCGCTGGAGGGCAAGGACCAGGGCGTGGACGGGCAGATGGGCTCGCTCAACCAGTCGATCGCCCAACTCCAAGCTGCCATGGAGGAGGTCAGTAAGGAGGTCGACGCGGCGCAGGGATCCGACTCGGCGCTCAAGAAGAAGGTTGATGCCATGGCCGGCCAGGTTGCCTCGGTGGCTGCGCAGACCAACAAGATCGGTGCGATCGAGCAGAAGCTTGCCCTGCTGGAGACGCGCTACAACGACCATCTGCGCAAGTACCACGGCGGATGAGGGCTACCGGCACTCCCAGCCACGTCGCCGGGCGCTATGAGATCACCGGGCGCATCGGAGCCGGCGGGATGGGCGACGTCCTGCGTGCGCATGACCCGGTGCTCGGCCGCACGGTGGCGCTCAAGATCCTTCCGTTCGATCTGGCGGTGCAGCCCGGCTTCGTCGACCGTTTCCGGGCGGAGGCCCAGGCAGCCGCCCGGATCTCCCACGCTAACGTGGTCCAGGTTCATGACTGGGGCCAGCAGGACGAGACCTATTACATGGTCATGGAGTACGTCCGGGGCAAGAACCTGCGCCAGGTGCTTTCCGGCTTGCCCGAGGGACGGCTCGATCCAAAGCAGGCCGCGCAGGTCATCGGGCAGGTGTTGGGGGCGCTGTCCGCCGCTCACGCCAAGGATGTGGTTCACCGGGACGTCAAGCCGGAAAACGTCATGGTAGCGGTGGATGGCCGGGTCAAAGTTGCCGACTTCGGCATCGCCCGGGCGTTGGAGCGTGCTGTGCTCACCGGCGGGCTGATGGGCACCGTGGCCTACGTCGCCCCAGAACAGGCCCGGGGAGAGCCGGTGGACGTGCGAGCGGACCTTTATTCCACCGGTTGCATGTTCTACGAATTACTCACCGGCAGCCTGCCCTTCGAGGGCGACGCCGCCAAGGTCCTCCAAGAGCACTTGAACAGCCGGGTGCCGCCACCTTCCGAGAGGGAGCCGTCGATACCGCCGGAGCTGGATCGGGTGGTTCTGAAGGCCACTGCGCCGGACCGGGAAGAGCGCTACCGGTCGGCGGCTGAGATGCGCAAGGACCTGGCCTCGGTCATTGCGCAGCTTCCTGACGCCCCGCCACTCACAGAGTTGATTCAGGAGTTCACCTCGGAGGTGCCGGTGGAGGGGCTGTCCACCGTGGTGCGCCGCAAGCCCCGCAGGAAGAAGCGCCGCTTGGTTCAGTGGCTGCTGTTGCTTGTTTTTCTGGCGGGTGCGGCCGGAGGAGTGTGGTATATCGGGCCCACCCGGGTGCCCGACGTAACCGGCATGGAAAGCGGCCGGGCTGCGGCGCTGATTGCCGAGGCGGGCCTGGCCCCAGGGCAAACGGACGCCTTTTCCGACGCGGCACCCGGGACGGTGGTTGGGGTGGCCCCCTTCCCGGGGGTGTGGACCCGAAAAGGCGAAGATGTCACATTGTCGGTCAGTGTGGGGCCGAAGCTCAGCCAGGTTCCGTCGGTTGTGGGTATGCAGCTTGAGGCGGCCAAGCAGTCCGTCATCGATGCCGGCCTGCAACTGGGCGGTGTGACCCGGCGCAATGATCGGGAGCCGCCGGGCAAGGTCATCGGTCAGGATCCCGAGCCGAGCACGGTGCGCGCCGGGGATCTGGTGGCGTTGGTGGTCTCCGACGGTCCGTTGATCCTGGATGTGCCCGCACTGGCCGGGCAGGGATCGGCTGCAGCCGAGAAAGCCCTCACCGATCTGGGTTTCGTGGTTGCCGTGGAGCAGGTTTTCAACGGAGCTTCGAGCGGCACGGTGCTTGGGCAGGCGCCTCCGGCGGGGGAGAAGCATCCTCAGGGGACAGAGGTAAAGCTCCAGGTAAGCAAGGGCCCGGCGCCCTTCCAGATGCCCGACGTCAAAGGAAAGCCGTGCTCGGAAGTCAAAGGCCAGCTAGAGGCGCTGGGGATGAAAGTGGTCAGCCAGAGCAGCGCAGGCGGCGCCGCCGAGTGCGGCTCTAGCCGGGTTCTGGAACAAGACCCGCTACCCGGCGGGACCCGGCGAGCCGGCGAAGAGGCGACGCTCTACCTGGGTTGAGCAAGGGTTCGCACTCAGCTGAACAGTGAGAACGGCCAACTTGAGCGGGCCGAGGCTTCTTACGCGGGATCCGATTCGCTTTTAAGAACGACTGGTTGAATCAGAACCTCGGCAGCTTTTTCAAGAGCTGGTGATTTGGCATCTTCAGGCCACAAATAGAGCGTGCCTGCAAGTTCGAGGTCTACCGTCTGGGGTGGCTCTCCTAGTCCAGCCCAGTAGTATCCATCCGTTTCATCAGGGCGAAGGAAGACTCGTTTGGTCCGAGATTGTGCCCACCTGACCGCGCCCTCTACCGATTTCCAGCCTCCCGCATCCTCCAAGGCCTTAGTTGGTCCATCGGGGCTCAAGTCCCAGTATCCAGACCAATGTGGCTCAGGATCGGATATGAAGGAGAGCCAAACGGTTCCGCGACCTAGAAATCTCTGTGGGTCCGGATGGTACTCAGTCGTCATTAAGGGCACGACCGGGGAGCTGATCGGACAACATCACGAAAACATCTACCTGGAATGACTCCAATTACAACAACGGTCAGAATTGTACGGTGACTATGTATCGTCAATCGTTTGGCGGGGGTGGCGGGTACTACTGGCTAATGCAAAAATGTACCGCGGACTTTACCTTTGTTCACATCAAAACGCGAACCGAATGAGTGGCTGGCGGTGATGGCTGATCCGCTGCTGGCCCAAAGTGCCGTTGACCGGCTGCAGAGCGCAAGCTACGAGCTGGTGGTCGAAGGTGACTCATGGCGGCGCTTGACGCAATGGGCTAAAGACCCGGCGGGCCGTCAGGTCCGGCTGAACAGCAGCCTTTCCCGGAACGCGATGCCCAGCGTTGTAAGCACCAGCAGTGCCAAGGCGGGAAGCAGCACCTTGCCCAGGCCCCCAGACGACGTCTGCGTCACCACCAACCCGCGGTCCACCGGTTGCGCCGGGGTGGCAGAGGCAGGCTTAACCATAACCTCGGCTGAGGAAGCATTCAGGGTGCCGAGGTTGGCGAAGCCCCAGTCGAACAAGGCGATCGAGTCTGCGTAGTGGTGGGGAGTGCCCATCACCACGGCGACCAAGGTGGACCCATGGCGCTGCACCGCCGAGATCAGGCAGTTGCCGGCATCGTCGGTGAAGCCGGTCTTGACGCCTACGGCTCCGGGGGCCCGCCACAGCAGCTTGTTGTGGTTGATGAACATGTGCGGCTTGCCGTCGCCCCAGGGCACGTTATGAGTCTTGGAGCCGGCGATCCGGGCGAAGACAGGATTCTGCATGGCCGCGGCGGTGATGATTGCCAGATCCTTGGCCGTGCTCATGTGCCCGGGCTCATCCAGACCGTGCGGGTTCATGAAGCTTGATCGGAGCGCGCCGAGCTCAACCGCCTTGGCGTTGGCCAGCTTCATGAATCCGGCTACCGTGCCATCCGGGCTGATCTTCTCTGCAAGCGTAATCGCGGCATCGTTGCCCGATTGGAGCATCAGACCCCAAAGCAGGTCTTCGATGGTGAAGGTCCAACCCTGCTCGGCGAACATCCGGCCGCCGGCCGCGTTGCGAGCGGTTTCTGAAATGACCGCGGTGTCTTGGAGACTGCCTGCGTGTTCCAGGACGGTAAGCGCAGTGAGCACCTTGGTGAGGCTGGCCGGGGCCCGGGCCGCTTCAGCGTCCTTGGACCACAGCACTTTGTTGGCTTCAAGGTCGATGAGTATGCCTGAAGCCATAGTCGTCGCCGGCTCCCCCGGAAGGGCAGCCTGGGCAAGGGCAGCCGAGGGCGTCAGGCACCCTATGGCCAATATGGCGGCGTACGCCAGCCGAATGCGGGATCTCATACCGGATACAAGACGTTACGCGAGCGGCCGGACCGATGCAAGGACCTGCTTAGCTCGACCAAGAACCGTCGAAGACCCAGCCTTAATGGGGGATCCGGTGGGCAACCAGAATGAGCTGTTCCAGCCGGTTGCGCGGATCTGAACGGCTAGGGACCCGAACCTGCCTGTGACGGGGTAAACGTTACCCGTTGGGGGTGACAGGTTCCCGAACCAGCCGTGCCCAGGCAGTGGAGGTGTGTTCCAATGACGCCGTTAACCACAGTTAGATCGTCAGCTTCCTCTGGGGAGTCGCGTACCTTATACGTGACACCTTCAAGCGCGGCAAGTACCAGGACGTCATCTTGCCGCTCACGGTCCTGCGCTGGCTTCGACTCTCGGTCGGTATCCCCGGTCGACATCCTCACGCCGGTACAGCCACGTGGCCTTCAAGGTACTCGGGGTCTCCCACCGGGTAGGCTTCTCTTCGGCAATGCAGCAATCTCCCCTCAGAGCTGAAATTGTTCCTGGATAAGCGGATTTCGGGGGTGGGTCTCAGGGGTAACTTCGGCTTGAGGAATTTGCCCTTTATGCCGATGGTAGATAGAGAGACCAGACAGTTACCGCGTCGGGAGTTCGGTAATGGTTGCATCCAATGCAGTTCGCTACTGAGCGACCGCCTGCCTCAGCCGGCAAGATTGAACTGGTTCAAAGGGCACCCTCCTCCGACCCGCCGTCCGCGTCAGTCGATTCCTCAGCTTCCCGGAACGCGGGGGTCGTCGCAACGAAGGTTGAAGACCTCAACCCTCCTGGTGCTGCGAAGGCTTCTGCCCCGCGAATCCTTACTGGTCATGCTGGCGGCTTGCCAGTCGGTGCCTGTTTACGATTGCGTGGCTAAAGAGTCAAAAAGGACTCGTCACCGTAGCTGGACAGGTGGATGTCTCCGACGTTAGAGAAGCAGTCGACGACGCGTCCGATAATTTGGACTGGGCCGCTTCTGCAGCCACTTACGACGAACTGGTTGACGAAATATTAGGAGCTAAGCTGACGATGTACGGACTGGATCGGAAGCTCTCCTGGCTAGAAGAAGAGGTGGAGTTGATGCAGGCCGAGGCAAGTGCTGCACTCCAATCGTGCAACGGCTAAAAGCCACGGACGGAGCATTGTGGACGGCCCCGACGACCCACCGATGTTTCGCCTCAGCCTTCCTGCTGGATGGACACCCTCCCAGCGAAGTCGCTTTCTCGACTGGGTCCGCGGAACACGCGAGGAGCACCTTCCGGTTGAAGCACCCCGATCACTGCCCAACGCTAGCGTCGACGCGGTCTACGCAATTACGGCGGATCTTCTCAACCAGGGTTGGGAGTTGGCCTGCGAGCCGACACAGGTGATCGTCCGACCTCCCGTCGTCAACAGCGACCCAACGGCGGAGCGCGAGCGCGTTCGCCAGCAGGAGTTGCTCAAACGAGACGAGCATCTCCGTCGTGAGTCAGTTGTTCGATTCGTCACCCGAATGGAGGCGCCACGCCTACGTGGCAACGAATCCGCTTCCATCCTCAGCCTCATGCGAGATGGCCGCGAGCTTGCTCTCGCCTTCCGGGGCATCGCAGTCGGCGCGGGTGTCGATACAGGGGCGCTGCGTTCGGTCCTGAATCCTTACATCCAAGTCGTTGCCGCGGGCGAGCGGTGCAACCAAACAGGACTTCTCCTTTCGGAAATCTGGCGATACTTCCGCCTCACATGGACGAACCAGCACACTAGTACCCCGGGAAGGACTCTGATGCTGTTGGTTCGCGACCGTGCCGCGCCCTGTCATCCAGTTATCGGAATCGCCGCTTTGGGCAGCCCTATAATCCAACTTAAGGAGCGTGACGACTGGATTGGATGGCAGCGCCACGGCTTTCTTGATCAGGTCACGGCGAGCCCAACCAAACAACTGGCGGACTGGATTTGGGCCCGCCTTAACGGGCAACTGGATGGGCTCTACCTGGCTGATCTCGAACAGGACGGACTCTACTGGCCTACCCTCTGGGACAATCCGAATAAGGACGCGATCGAGCAACTGGAGCAGGAATCGAGGCGTTGCCGCGCTGAACACCGTCGAACTGCAAACCCCACGGACCTGAAGGCAAAAGTCGATCTGTCGGACGAAGCAGCCCTCGTTCGCCGTGCGACCACGCCGTTGTTTCGAAGCAAGCGGTGCCAGGCGCTCGCCCAGTCACTCCACGCCCGAGCCGCACTGCTACCATACTTCGGTGTCGAGCCAACGGTTCAAGCGTTGTCCAAGGCCCTAGGGAATAAAGATGGACGCGACGCAGTAGCAGCCATTCTCCGGAAAGCCAAGGCGGATGCGGTCGGCACGGAGATGGCCGATCTGACAGTTTGCGGTGCCGTCGCACCCTATAACGAGTTGCTTGGCGGAAAGCTGGTCGCGATGCTAGCGGCGAGCCCGACTGTGGTGCGGGCGTACCACGACCGCTACTGTGGCTCGCCCGGCGAGATCGCCTCATGCATGGCCGGCCGTCCGATTGTTCGGCGCAACCAACTGGTTCTCATAGCGACCACTAGTCTCTACGGTTCGTACTCAAGCCAGTACAACCGTTTGTCGATGCCCGGCCCAGTACTTGGAGGTACGGGTCCGATCGAGTACAAGCGCGTGGGACGTAGCAGGAGCTTCGGGACCTCTCACCTCTCGGCTAGATCAGTGGACGCTCTTGTGCGTCTCGTCGAAGAAACGAACGGAACCCGCGGCAACAACAGTATTTTCGGTGAGGGTGTGAACCCAAAGCTTCGAAAGGTAAGGCATGGCCTGGACCTTCTGGGATGGCCATCCGACCGGCTGCTGCAACACGGCCGCCAACGGATTATCTACTGCGTCTCGCTGGTGGACAACTTGCTCCCTTATCTTCTCGGGCTGGACTCGGAACCGAACTACCGGTTCCATTCAAATATTGGAACAGACACGGCCAAGGTCGTGGACTGGTGGGCAAACCGATGGCTCAAACGACGGCTGCAGTCTTCGGATGCGCTCGCGCGCGTTGAGGCGCACTACGCGCACGTGCAGGAAGGCCAGAGCCGTCACGGGGCGGTTGTGACGATGCCCGATGCCACGGACTTGGGGAATGGGCGGGAGCCTTACGTCGGTAGGGGATAGTAGGGCGAGGAAGAGCACGAGCGAGGAAGGCTGAGTGGATAACAGTGTCATATGCAGGGACACTTTGGACCATCTACATGCGCGGCTGCAGCGCCACTTCGCAGACTTGCGGCAAGCTCGGGCTGCTCGCGGAACAGGCCTACCGGTGTTCGCGTTGGAGCACGGACTCTTGGACGGTGATCTATCGGTGCTCCGTGATGCGGTGCGTGAATGGGTTCGCCTGCGTCGTCGGCCATCCCTCTACTGGCTTCCTTTCATCGTCCATGCCACCGAGGTTGGGTACAAGTACGAGGGAGATGACTACTGGCCCACCCTCGAATCCGATACCCCAGGGTGGGAGAGCCACGTTGGCAGAGCCTTCATTAGAGAATGGTTCCTAGAATTCGTTCGATCCTACGGCGGAGCGCAGCCGCAAGGGCGATGGGCGACGCACTTCAAGTACATTTGCTGGCCCATTACACACGCTATCCTCCCAACCGACCTCCAGCGGCATTTCGCCAGGCTGCTTTTCGACTACCGCGGCATCCTTACCAGCGAACTCCTCGCTTCCCCGCACGATCTCGGGAGAACGCTCGCTGGGAGGGTGGGCGGTACCTCCAAGCGCTTCCAGCAACTCGCACAAAGTACTGACTTGGTCGGCCAGATCGGCGCGTCGCTGCTCGCCCGCGTTCCAGAGGATGCCAGCATCCTTACGTCAACGCTGGATCGACTGGTCGAGGATCTTGGGCGTGAACGCCAAGCTCGTCGATGGCTGGATGATGCTCGGATCTCCGCTGACCGGGTGCGCTGGAAGGGTTTCAGTTCTGGGACCGCTGGGTCGCCCGCCGGCGGGTCACGATCGACATCGCGGCGGCCGACGTCACCCGTGCCATTCTCCGTTCACCCGACTGCGGCGGGGTGGCAGCTTCGACTACGCGTTCCTGACTTTACGCCGCTGCTCTCTCGACACCCTGGCGTTGCCGACGAACTCGGCCAGGTGCGGTGTCGAGTCGCTGGGACACCAGGACGGCCACAGGCGCGCGGATGGCTGCTCTTCAGCGGAAAGCAGGTCGCCCTGGATCGCTGGCCAGGGCGTGACACACCCATTTTCGAGCTCGAGCGTGCGGATGAACTCGTCTCGGCCCTCCTGCGGGACGAGTCCCGGACGCCGCCGAGCGATCCCTGGGTCTTCGGAATCGGACCGGACGGTGCTGGCCGACTCGTTCGATCCGGAGCCGTCCAGCCTGGCAAGCGTTACCTCGTCATTGGGCCGTTGGTCGCCCCGGCCCCCGTGAGTTGGGCCTCGGCTGCGTCGCTTGCCCTTGAAGGTGCCCAAGTGCTGATCCTGGACATACCTGACACGCTGGGCCAAGAGCTACGCAATGTTCTAGCCGGAATCGGAGTGGGCCTCCAGTCGGCCGTCGAGCTCAATGCGGTCGGGCTGGTCCCTGCTGCGTGGGACAGCCAGGGATACGGCGAGTGGATCGTCGGCACCCGGCCACTTCTATCGTTGTCTCGCAGCCAGGAGATCGAGGCGGCGACAGTGTCGATCAACGGCGGCCCGCCGACGCTGGTCGCGTTCGGCAAACCCACTCGGGACCGCTTGGTGCTCCAACTGCCGGAACTCCCCGTCGGCTGGCATGAGGTACGGCTCTCGTTCCTGGTGGCCGAGGTAGCACCCTCAGTCGGCGACGGCTTCTTCGAGGTGCACATTCGTGAACCCGAGATCCATCGGTCGAGCGGCACCTTTCGCGATCCGCTCCGCCTCATGCTCACACCCCCGGTCGCTTCGCTTGATGATCTCTGGGACGGTCGGGCTGCGCTGGAACTTGAGGGACCGAACGCTGTCAGGACCCGGGTTACCGCATGCCTCCGACTTCCCGACGGCGGTCCAGGAGCGTCGCACAGCTTCGAGGTGCAGTTGCCCGTGACTCTCGCTGAGTGGGACTCTGTCTTCGCTTCGAACGTGCGCTCAGCCCGCCAGATCCAACAAGGCCTCGATGAGGCCGCTGTGCTTGTCATCGAAGCAGGCGACGACGAACTCGGCCGAGTCTCTATGACCTTGGAGCGGGAGGTAGCTCCGATCAGATGGGGTTTCACACGCCGCGCTGGCCGGCTGATGGTCAAGCTCCACGAAAGCGCCGACCTGGGAATCGACCCAGTCGTGCGCTTCTTCCCGTTCCACAGCGCCGACACCGCGTCGGAGATCATCCTCGCGGATGATCGCCTCTACGCCGAACGATCTGGTGGCCTCTTCATTGCGAACCTCGATGGCACCGAGGTCGGCGCGGTGCTTCCCCCCGAGGTCAAAGATCTGAAGGATCTCAAGCCCCGTGTCGGGTTGCAGGCGAGGTCGCGGACAGCCGCCGACATCGAGGCTCTGATCCGCTCAGCAGCTTCATGGACGACAGCACGCGTACCTGGAGATCTCGTCGCCCTGATGGCCAGAGACGATGTTGTCAACGCTCACAAGGGCCAGATTGGCGAACTCATCGGAGGAAAGCTCTGGGCATCGCTTGAACGACGGCTCGCAGTGGGGAGGGACGTACCTCTCGGCGAGTGGGGTGAAGCGCTGGCCAAGCCAGGCGACTGGCACACATTCCGGCGCGGTGTGTCCGCTCTCGCTGAGCAATCGCTGGAGGATCCGCCGATTGACGCCCTCGCGAGACTCCTTGGTCCAGGGAAGTCGGCCCCCTCCGACTCGCCACGCGTGGTCGTGTCGTCGAGCGGTCATCGCCCGGGCGGTGGCGGCCCCGCGAGGGGCTTCCAGGTTGGAGGGGAACGGCTCGCCGAGTTCCTTCTTTGGCTGGCATCCGATCCTGGAACCCTCAACGAGTGGGATGGTGCCGAGTTGGCCCGATTCGTGGACGAGACGCTCAAGCACCCCCTCGCCTATCGGGCCGCTCGAATGGTGACGGTTTGCAGTCAAGCGGAGGAAGAGCCGTGGCGATGGTGAGGGCGCTTGACCCCGATGCAGCGCTTCAAGCGACCCTGGCGGAGTTGGGCCTGCCTCCCGGCGCCGACCTCGCCAGCCTCCTTGCCGAGAGCCTTCGACGGACGGCGTCGGTACGTTGTCCATCGACGCCTCAGGCGATCGTCGAGGCGGTCCGCCAGGTGCTTGATCCCCTTGTACCTCTCACCAAAGAGGAGGTGGGCGAAGCGTTCGATGCCGTCGTGGCAGCGGGTGACCTGGTGGAAGTCATCGACCCCTCCGGGGGTCAGCGTCGTCGACTCATCTACCTTGGCCCACCGCGATACGTCGAACGTTCCACAGGAGACCTGCTCCTTATAGGCGTAAGACCAGACGGTGCACCGTTGGTCGGTGAGGGACTCATCGAGCGAGTGCACGTTGACCGACACCTCCGTCGTCTGGTCAACCCGACCGCCGAGGAACTCGAGTTGGTGTCGGTCTACGGACTCGACCTGCTCAGCGAGGACAAGTGGATGCGTCACGCACCTCCACAGGATGCCGTTGATCTCATCGAGGTGTACGCGGGCCTGCTTGCTCGCCAAGGGCCCTCGGGCGAGATTCCTGGCCTTCGCATCCTCGATCCAACCCGCAACCCCGCGTACTACCGAGGCCGCTGGCGACCACCCGGCTCGTCAGACTCAGGCATCTTCGTCGCGCGGCGCAGCCAAGGCTACGGAGCGGACCTGTGGTGTGTAGTCGAACTCCGCGACGGCAACCACGTCCGACTGCTCGATCTCCCGTCCCTCGGCCGCGACCGCGGATGCGACGAAGCCTGGCACCTCCAGGCCGCCTTCGATGCACAACAGGGCTCACCCCAGGAAGTCATCGTCAGGCGGACCGGTGCCGGGCGCATCCAACTCGGGCTTCCCGCTCCACCACCTCGGTGGCTGCAACGTCGGTGGGACCTGCTGGGAAGCCCTGCGGAGGTGAAGTCGGCGCTGTTCGGCTACGAGTTCTCTCCCCGAGACACGCGGGCAGAGCTCGACTTCGTTAAGGATCATCTCTGGATGTCACGCCGTGTCGTCAACGAGGAAGCAACCAACGAATGACAACACAACCCACCATCGGGCAGACGATCGAGCAGGTACGGACAGCCCTTCGTGACTACATCGAGGCGACCTATCACATCAGCCACCCGCAGATCGTCGAGCAACGCCGCGAGCTGCTCGACAGACCTGGCGTGATCGCCCAGACGCCCTATTTGGAGTCCACACCGAGATACATCGCAGGCGAACGCTTCGAGACGCTGGATCTCCCACGAGCGGCACTTGAGTTGCTCGACCTCATGGCGCGACCGACAACCGATGGCGGTCTTGGCCTGCTCCACAACCCGCCCTACGCCCACCAAGCCCAAGCGCTCACCGAAGCCGTCCGCAACGAGCGCAGTCTTGTGGTCACGACGGGTACTGGCTCCGGCAAGACCGAGTCCTTCCTGCTGCCGATCGTGGCCAAGCTCGCGGTCGAGGCCAGAGACCGGCCGGCTGCGTTCGCTGAACCTGCGGTGCGTGCGCTCGTGCTCTACCCGATGAACGCGCTCGTCAACGATCAGCTCGGTCGCCTGCGACTGCTCCTGGGCAACGAAGGAGTCGTCGGTCAGTTCACGACGTGGGCCAACCGCCCGGCCCGGTTCGCGCGCTACACCGGCCGCACGCTGTACCCAGGCGTGCGCACTCGCAAGAAGGACAGCACCCGGCTCCGGCCCATCGACAAGTTCTATGTCGATCTTCTCGATCGAGCGGATGGGAACGACGCGGCTGCTGAACGCGCTCGGGACCTAGTCCAGAACCTCAAGACACGCGGGAAGTGGCCAGCCAAGGCCGACCTCCGCGCCTGGTGCGGAAAGAGCGGCTCACACTGGCAACGCGGCGGACAGTTCGTTCGAGCGATCACGCAGCCAGGTGACGCCGAGTTGTTCACCCGCCACGAAGCACTCGCCGCGCCGCCAGACGTGCTCGTGACCAACTACTCGATGCTCGAGTACATGCTCATGAGACCGCTCGAGCGCCCGATCTTCGATGCAACCCGCCAGTGGCTTGCCCAGAATCCTGACGAGCGGCTGCTGCTTGTCATCGACGAGGCGCACCTCTACAGGGGAGCTGCCGGCGCTGAGGTCGCCCTCCTCATCCGCCGGCTCCAAGCTCGGCTGGGGCTTCCCCACGAGCGACTCCAGGTCATCTGCACGAGCGCGAGCTTCAGTGACCGTGACGCAGCCTGCGACTTCGCCGCCGCCCTCGCTGGCAAGGCACGAGACGCCTTCGTCCCCATCGACGGACGACTCGCCCTCCGGCCTGCGAGCGGACCCGGTGAAGACGACGAGCGAGCACTCCTCGCCGACATCGACCTCAACGACCTCTACGCCGACGACCAGGAGCGACGGCGAAGCGCAATCGCTCCCTTCCTCCAACGGCGGGGCGTTGACCCCGCCAGCGACGACATCGATTCCGCCCTTCACAGGGCGCTCGAGGACTACCCGCCGATGGGCACCCTGGTGAACCTCACCATGAGCGAAGCCCGCCCGCCGTACGAGTTGGCCATCGAGTGCTTCGGGCAAGCAGGCGATGAAGCAGACCGTGCGCTCGCCGCGCTGGTTGCGCTCGGGAGCATGGCACGACTCCAACCGGGCGAGCCCGGCCTCCTGCCGTGCCGGATCCACTCGTTCTTCAGAGGACTGCCCGGCCTCTGGGCATGCACCGACCCGGACTGCTCCGGGGTGGAGGGCCGCGGACCCATTGGCAAGCTCTACGACCAGCCCCGCGACGCCTGTGACCACTGCGGAGCACGAGTTCTCGAGTTCTTCACCTGCCGGCACTGCGGCTCCGCCTACGGCCGTGCGTACACCGACAAGATCTCTGACCCAGAGTTCCTGTGGTCAGAGCCCGGAGCACGGTTCGAGGCCGTCAGCGGGTACGTCGTCGAGCTCGAAGCGCTCGACATCTGCTTCGAAGACCCGCTTGCAGAGGGCGTCGAACCAGCTGAACTCGACCTTGTCACCGGCAGGCTCAACCCGATGGAACTGGGCGAACGCTCCCGTCAGGTCTTCATCCCACGGGACCGCCTGTCCACGGAGTCCACCGGCGACGACGATGAAGCTGGCACCTCCGCGCGCCGTCCCGGTGAGTTCCGCCCGTGCGGCGTGTGCGGGAAGCAGGCTGGCTACGGCCGCTCCTCCGTTCAGGACCACCAGACCAAGGGCGACCAGCCGTTCCAGGCCATCGTCACCCGTCAGCTCGAGGTCCAACCCCCCGGGCCACAGCCAGCTACCGAGTTCGCCCCGCTCCGAGGCCGAAAAGTCCTCGCGTTCTCCGACTCTCGCCAGGTTGCCGCGCGCCTCGCCCCGAACCTGCAGACCTACGCGATGCGCGACGTGTTGCGTCCACTGCTGCTCCTTGGCCTCCGGCAACTCCGTGAGCATCCCAGCATCCGTCGCAAGGTCGGACTCGATGATGCACACCTCGCCGTGCTTCTGGGCGCCCGGATCTGTGAGATCCGCCTTCGACCTGAGCTGAAGTCGGGCGAGTCTTTTCAACTCCAACATGACCTCGACCGCATCAGCCTGGAAGATCTGAACGACCCGGATGTGCTCGACGAGTTGCTGACCGACGCTCGCTCCGCCACGCCACCAGCGTCTCTTCTCCGAGGGCTTGTGGGCACGATCGCTGACCGGTGGACCGGGCTCCAGTACCTCGCTCTCGCAAGTCTCGCCGAGCGCGAACGCGACACCGCCAAGCTGCTTGAGGACCTACCAGCGCTTCCTGGCTTCAGCAGCGACGAACAGCGCCAGGCTCTCATTCGCCTGTGGATCAACCAGTGGACCGAACCAGGGCTCTGGTTCACCACCATGCCGTCCGCGTGGTGGAACACCGAGGTACGCGGACACAAGGGCAAGTTCAAGAGCCTCACAAGCTGGTTCGAAGACAAGGAACCACGTCTGGCCTTCGAGAAGACCTGGCTTCCCGTGCTGCTCTCCCACTTCTGCGAGGTCCAAGGCGACACCTATCGAATACGAGCATCCCGGCTCACCCTCGATACGTCACCGGACTGGGCTTGGTGCGGGACCTGCAGAACGACTCAACGCCCCATTCCCAACTCCACCAGATGCGTCGCCTGCCGCCGCAAGGACGTGCGACCGGTCGATCCAGACACCGACCCCGTGTTCCGGGCACGCAAGGGCTACTACCGCCAGAGCACGCTTCGTGCCCTAGCGGACCCTCCGGTGCCTCCGACGGTGATCGTGGCGGCAGAACACACCGCCCAACTCGGCGAAGCGCAAGGCGATGCCGTGTTCTCCAAGGCCGAGGAGCACGAGTTGCTCTTCCAGGACGTCGATCTCGGGGGAGCGACGGGCAACAACAGGCAGTCAGCGATCGACGTGCTGTCGTGCACCACCACCATGGAGGTCGGGATCGACATCGGCACGCTATCGGGCGTGGCGCTACGCAACATGCCCCCGTCACGAGCGAGCTACCAGCAGCGAGCTGGCCGGGCCGGCCGCCGTGGCAACGCACTCGCGACCGTGACCGCCTTCGGGAGCGCAGACAGCCACGACGAGCACTACTTCCGCGAGCCCGACGCCATGATCCGCGGTCGTGTCGATGATCCACTTCTCTCCCTTGACAACGCCGATATCACCCGGCGCCACGTGACCGCCTTCCTCTTGCAGCGCTACCACTCCGTTCGCCTCCCGACCATCGACCCTGAACAGCAGCCACAGCTCTTCGAGGTGCTCGGGAAGGTGGACGACTTCACGCGACCCGATTCGATCCTCAACCGCGACGACTTCGCAGCATGGCTAGCGGAGAACGAGCAGGACCTCCGAAGCGAGATCGCCGGCTGGCTGCCGAACGAGCTCGAACACGCCGCGACAGACGACATCCTCGCCACTTTCGTCCAGCACACCGTCGGCCGGATCGACTACGCGTTGGACTGGAGCGACGCTGACGAACAAGCCGACCCACCGAGTCTCGCTCACCAACAGGATGGGGACGAGGAGGATGAGGCTGCCGACGGGCTCGAAGTACAGGCAGAGACGGGCGAAGAGACCGCCCGCCCTGAAGGTGCGCGCGAGAACCTCCTCGACCGGCTGCTCTACAAGGGCGTCCTCCCTCGATACGCCTTCCCTACCGATGTGGTGTCCTTCCACGTCTTCGACGCCGAACAGTCCACGCGGTTCCGAGCCGTGTTCCGCTACGCGCCGAGCCAGGGGCTACCAGTCGCCCTCACGCAATACGCGCCCGGGAAGGAAGTCTGGATCGACGGCAAGCTCTGGACCTCCGGTGCTCTCTACTCGCCTATGTCCTCCGACCGCTTCAACGCCTGGAGCCGAGGGAGGCTGTACTTCGAGTGCGAGGTGTGCCGCTACGCGCGCACGGTCAGCCGCGAAGACGCTGAGCGAGGCCAGCGAGACAACTGTCCGGCCTGCGGGGCTGAAGGCCGGTTCGGCGGCGCACGCAACTGGATCCGGCCGCCCGGCTTCGCCCATCCCTACACGATCGAGGAAGGGACGTCGCCCGACGACCAGCCCGCACGAAGCTACGCGACCAGGGCGAAGCTCATGGCGTCCAGCGAAGCCGCTCACTGGACCGAAGTGACCGAACGAGTTCGCTCCTACTACAACCGGGACTTCCTCCTCGTCAGCAACACGGGTCCGAACCGAGAGGGCTACACCTACTGCCTGCGCTGCGGAGTCATCGAACCGACGGCCATACCAACCGGTCGAGTGAGCAACTCGCATCCCAAGCCGTACCCGGATCGCAAGGAACCCGACTGCCCAGGCGGGCTGAGCACCCGAGGACTCGTGCTCGGCACGGACTTCGTCTCCGACGTGCTGCTCATCGCCCTCCGCGTCGATGAACCCATCACGCTCCGCCCAGCACTCCTCGCTACCGACGTAGCGCTGCGAACCGTCGCTGACGCGATCACGATCGCGTCAGCGACCTACCTTGAGATCGAGCACGGAGAACTTCAAGCCGAGTACCGCCCAGCTCTCACCGAACTGGGCAAGGACGGTCTCGAGGCAGAGATCTACCTATACGACACCCTTGCTGGCGGCGCCGGCTTCGCCCGCGAGGTTGGCGAGCACGTCGACCAGATCCTGCATTCCGCCCTGACCCTGCTCGAGAGCTGCCCAGGCAACTGCGACCGATCCTGCTACCGCTGCCTGCGCAGCTACAGGAACCGGTTCGAACACCACCAACTGGATCGGTTCGTCGGAGCCAGCCTGCTGCGCTACCTCCTACGAGGCGAGGAACCCGTCCTTGGGCCCGCACGCCGCAAGCGATCGGCCGACCGACTATTCGAGGACCTCCAACGACACGGACTCGCCGACATTGCGTTCGAGCGAGACAAGCACGTCAACGTTCCGGGGCTGGGGGATATTGTTGCGCCCATCTGCGCGACAGCTGGAGAGAAGATTTTCATCATCGGAGTTCACGCCCCGCTCACACCGGACTATTCGGCCGACCCACTCCTACGCGAAGCAAAGGAGTTCGGTGGCAGTGTTCCAATCGAGTTGATCGACGATATCGTTATCACCCACAATCTACCATCAGCGAGCCAGCAGGTCATTCGACGTGTCCTCGGAAGCTAGGAACTTCCAGTCACCCCCGCATCGTTGGTTCGCGGTCCCGATTTGCGGTGGAACGTCGCTGCCAAGATCCCAACTACCCATCGCTCTTGCTCCGCTACTTTAAGCAGTACGGGAAATTCGAAGAGTCACGGCGGTAGATGGTAGGGAAGGTAGCTTGGCCTATGTACCGACAATTGTCATGGCAGATTGGTTTAATGGTTGGGCGATGATCAGTCAGACGATCGATATAGAAACTGCCAGGCTCTCAGAGATCTTCCAGCGATGCTGGTCAAAAGAGACTTCGCTTGATCCGCAGGGCTGGACTCCAGACATTCCCGCGTGGGGGCAATGTGCTGTTACGGCTTTGATCATTCAAGATATTCGCGGAGGATCCCTTATGAAGTGCAGAGTCGGCCATGTTTCGCATTACTGGAATCTTCTGCCTGGCGGCGTCCAAGTAGACCTAACCCGGGAGCAGTTCGGGTCTGAGTTTGATCGTAAAGAAATCCAAGCTGGCAATCGACTCTACGTGTTGTCCTTTCCCGAAACTGTTCGACGATACGTCGCTCTCAAGAAGGCCCTCGAGCTTCGCGGGATCGTGTATGAAAACGAGTAGCCCGGAACGGGAAATGGAGCTTTTGTATCTGTTTTCGTCAAACATTAGTCCGCAATACGAGCAGGACATCCTGAACTTGCTAGCTTATCCACCCGGGCTCAGGTACCAATTCCGCTACGATCGCAAGTACGTCAATCCTGCTGCGCTAGAACTCTGGCCAAGGGATGGATTGAAAGACAGGGACGTTTTGGTCCACTTTTCGTTACAGCAAGCGGCCAGGTACCATTCTCCGGTTTTCTTCCCCGTCCGGCGGGCAATAGTGACAGCTAGTGAAACCATAGGAAACGATGTTCATGTGGTGGAGTTTGTTCTTGGCGACTACGTGAGCCTTGATGAACCGCTTGGAGTAGATGGAAAGCCAGCCTATTCCAGCAAGGCCTTGGCCTACACCAAGATCGTTGCCGAGAAGGTTCGGGATGTGCCCTATCACTACTCGGCAACTCTCGCGCCCGACGTGACGATGGGCTTGCGAAAGCCTGGCGAGGATGGATTCGTTAAATTTGAACGTTCCGTTCGCTACTTGAGATTGACCGACAGCTTTCGAGAAGCATGGTTCTTTCATGTTGTCCAGATAGGCTTAAGAGATCCGGATCAAAGTCAATCCCGAGGAAGGGTTGAGATTGAGAATGGAACCTTTTCCTTGCAGGGTGGACGGACTTACGAGCTTCAGATCTTGCAGCGCCAACCCCAAGAGGTGTCGACCACTCAACCATTCAGCGTAAGTAGTGACAAGGAAGTACTGAAGGTAATAGGTCGAGAAGGTTTCGATATTGCGTCGCGTTATGACCTCATTCGTATTCCATTTCATGTGGCTGATCCGGAGGATGGATCCAGAGACACGGTACTCGCGATTGATCCAGCAGTTGGAAGCCAAGGGCCTGTCGTCAGATTGCCCATCAGGGTGCGTCCTTCGGTCCGAAAGGCTATGTCCTCGGTCTCAACTGGTGCGGGACTTTTTATCGTCGGGGTAGCAGGTGCCTTTCCAAAATCCACCTTTGTTAGTTTTCTACTGATACTTGCGGCGGTTGCAATCCACTTTCTGCCCAGATGGACCGTAATCAGCGCGGGATTTCAACTTAAGGGAAGAGCCCGACAGGTGCGAAACCGGCCAACCCGCTAGCCCGAAGTTAACCCCAACAATCCTTCGAAATCCGTTGGGGAGGGGTCCGTTGTCTTGGATAGGACCTCTCCATCGTCGCCGGACACCGCTGAGTACAAGACATTGATGCTGGCGAAGTACGACGCTTGACCGTCGGCCAGTACCGAACCGACCGGGATCGCCGAGTGTGAACCGCCACGCAATCCAGCAGTGCGAATTCCAAACAATCCAGCACCCCGGTCTCACGTTTCTTTCTACATGACCCCTACTTTGTCGCCAACCCCCTCTCGGTCCGGTGGCCTGCCGGGACGC
>JBQTHR010000042.1:0-41962 GCA_052389675.1 Actinomycetota bacterium | reverse complement strand
TACCGTCGGGAAGGCCGAACAGCAGGTCGGGATCCTGAGCAATGATTGTGTCCTGGGAGATCTGCAGATGCCCGACGTCGTCAAGCTCCTCCCCGAGCGATGGTACGGCGGCGATTGCTGCTCGGGTGTCGGCATCGTAGTACTCGTCGGGGTACGCCCCGGCCCGAGCGATAGCCCGGTCCAAAACACCCAGTTCCTTCAGAGCAGGTACCGGAGAGCTGCTGACCAACATGATCCGCTCCGGAGCTTTGTCGAACACCACCTAGTCATCGCAGTTTTGGACCGTGAGCGGGTACTCGACTGTGCCCTCGCCGGCAATACTGGAAGCTTCCGTCGGGCTGGCAACCTCGCTTGGTCCGCATGAAACGCCGGTCAGCGCGATCACCACGCCCAGGACCACCGGAGCCGTCTTGCGATTGGGGGTTCTGCAGGTGTGCCTCATATCTTCTCCTTTATTCGGTGGCGGCTTGGAAACGCCGGGCCAGCATGATCAGAAAGGGCGCCCCGCCAGCAGCAGCAGCAGCAGCGCGGAAGCGAGACCAACCGTCCACAACAGGGTGTGCCGGCGTTGCCCGGCCATATCCAGTCGTCCTCTATGACAAGTCAGGAAGGCTGTTTGCGGGCGCCAGTTCAGTAGTTCTCGCGCTCATCCCAGCACCGGTTCCTGCTCCGGCAGGGCGGCGGGCGGGCGTGATGAGGCGATTTTTTCAAACGCGAAAATGGTCCGTCCGCTAACGGGGTGCCTGAGCCCGTGGGCCCGCACCCCGAAAACCTCACCCACCAGCTGAGGCGTGAGGATTTTATCGGGGTGACCATCTGCCACCAGGTGTCCCTGGACCAAGACGCAAACCCGGTCACAGTAAGACGAAGCCAGGTTGAGGTCATGAATGGCAGCCAAAGTGGCGTGGCCCAGCCCCCGAACCAACTCCAGTATCTCCACCTGGTACCGCACGTCCAGGTGGCTGGTGGGCTCGTCTAGAAGATGCAGTCGGCATCGCTGGGCGAGTGCCCGGGCGATCAGCACCCGCTGGCGCTCCCCCCCGGACAAGGTCTTGAACAGGCGCCCGTGAGTATCCTCCAGCCCCACCCGCTCCAGAGCCTCGAAGCAGATCCGCCGGTCGCCTGCGGTGTCCCGGTCAAGCGGGTTCTTGTGCGGCGTCCGGCCCATCGCAACCACCTCCCAGACGGTAAAATCGAAATCCGCTGGGCCCTCCTGGGACACCACCGCAACCCGCCGGGCGGTTTCACGGGCTGAGAGTTCTCCAAGCAAATCACCGTCAAGGCTGATGATCCCGGCCGAGGGCCTGAGCGCCCGGTAAATGCAGCGCAACAGAGTTGACTTACCGCTACCGTTGGGACCGATCAGCCCGACAAGCTCGCCCTCTGCGACCGCCAGATCGACATCCGAGACTATCGGGCACCCAGCCAGGTCCACTGCAACCCCCTGCATGCACAGCCTGATCACGTGCCCACCGATGCGTCCGCGGAGCGCCGCCGCAAGAGCCAAAGGAAAAAGGGCACTCCGAAGAGGGCGGTTACTATGGAGAGCGGGAGTTCCGCCGGGGCCTTAAGGGTGCGAGCGGAGAGATCAACCAGTTGAAGGAACCCAGCGCCGATCAGGGCGCTTACCGGCAAGACCCGGCGGTGGTCGGCACCTACCAGCAAGCGGGCCGTGTGCGGGATGATCAGGCCCACGAAGGCGATGGCTCCGGTCAACGCCACCAATACACCCACCAGCAAAGAGGTAACCACGAACAGTTCGATTCGGAACCGGGTAACGTTTATGCCCAGCGATGCCGCCGTCTCCTCCCCCATCACCAGGGCATTCAATCCGCGCCAGCGGACCATGAGAACAGCCAAGCCCAGGCCCAGCACCACGCTGGGAAGTACCAGATCGTCCCACCGTATAGAGGCCAGGCTGCCCAGCAGCCAGAACAGCACCTGCTGCGCGGCTTGACCGGTACGAGCCGCCTGTAACACATAGCTGAAAATCGCCTGGAACAGATAGGCCATGGCGACCCCCGCCAGCAACAACCGGCCCGGGGTGATCTGGCCCGACCGCTGCGCCAGCAGATAGACCAGCCCGCCGGCAAACAGACTTCCCGAGAAGGCCGCCGCCGACAACCCCAGCCCGCCAACCGCCGTACTTCCATACACCAGAACCAACACCGCCCCCAGAGCTCCCCCGGAGGAGATGCCCAGCAGGAAAGGGTCGGCGAGTGGGTTGCGAACCACCGCTTGCAGGACCGCCCCCACCACCGCCAGCCCGGCCCCCACCAACAGCGAGAAGATTGCCCTGGGCAAGCGGAACTGCCAGACGATGCGGTCTTCAATCGCGGTGTAGCTGTAGTCGAAGGCACCCGGCAGCACACGGTTGCCAATAATGGCCGCCGCCGTGCCTGGAGCGATCGTAACCGCTCCAACCCCCACCGCCAGCAAGGTGGAAACCGTAACGGTACCCACCAACACAATCAGCAAAGTTGTGAAGCTGAACCGGCCCGTGAACAATCCCGCCGACCCGCTTGCCGGGTGGGCCCGATCGGCTTGAAGTGTGCCGGATCTCAATCTATTGATCGAAGGCGTCAGGGTGCAGGAACCTTGCGATATCCGGGATGGCCCGGATGTTGCCGGCCCCGGAGTGAGTGGCCGCCGCCGGAACCGCCAGGAAGCGCTCTTGCCGGGCGGCCGGGCTGTCCGGAACCAGGGCCAGTACCTGGTCGGCCTTAGCCCGGGCCGAAGGCCTGGCTTCGCCGAACAGGACGTCGTAATCCACAACCAGCAGCGCCTCAGGATCAGAGGTGGCCACCCTTTCCGCGCTTACCTCCGTGTAGTCTTCGTCAATCTCGTCCAGGACGTTTTGACCCCCAGCAATCTCGATCATTTGGTGAAATAGCCCGGACCCGCCGTAGGCGTTAACCGGCCCGGCGCCACCATCGGTAGCCAGTACCCGTACCGCCTCGCGGCCACTTACCCGGGTCTGCACATCATCGATAAGGTTCTGGAACTCGGCTGCCAGCTCGGCTGCTGCATCGGGAACCCCGAAGATCTTTCCCAGGTTCTGGAGGTCGTCGAAAATGTTTGAGATCCGGGCGTCACGCACACCCTGTGCATCACACCAACCGCCGGTGATGAAGACCGGGATGCCTGCGCTTTCCAGTTCCTCGATAGTTGCCTGACCGGAGGCCGCCCTGAAGTCGTTGAAACTGATAGCAACTACCAGATCGGGGTCTTCGGCCAGCAGCACCTCCTTGGAAGGAAGATCGATGTTGTCGGAAATTTCCTTAATCGAGTTGTAGATCTCCAGGTGCCCGGGCAGGAACCCTCCCGGTCCGTTCTCGGAAAAGTTGACCCGGGCGGCGATCCGCTCGTGCACCCCGAGATCTACCAGGGTCTCGAAGGTGGGGTGATAAGCGGTAATCACCCGGCTCGGAGGCTCGTTGAAGCTCAGCTCACGCCCGCAGTTGGTGACGGTCACCGGAAATCCCTCGGCAGTGTCCGGGGTGCTCTCGCGCCGCCGGTTATCCTGCGCGGCGCAACCGGCCAGGAGCAGGGCGGCGACTGCCAGTGCGGTAAGGCGTCGTGTAGGGGAAAGCATTATCGGGTCCTCAGCTCGTTCGCCGGTTGATCAGGTGGTGACCGGTGGGTCGCAAAGCCGGGATCAAGGTGGGACGCGAGGCGCCGGGCGCTGGCGCCGTGACTGTTACCGGCGCTAGCGTGAACAACCATTCAACTACCACCTTCATGGGTGGTTGGAAGGGGCGAAATCAGCGCATCGGTGCATTTGAAAAGCGACGATACCTGCGACTCTACCTCTAATGCAATTCGAAGGCAGTTGAAGGCGCTTTGCGTCTACTGCCAAACACCCAGAGGCGTGATTGCCTGATGGAACTTCCGGGCTTGCGCTTGCCACTAACCTTTCAGACATGTCCAAGCTGAACGATCTGGCCTTTGCCGCCGGCAGGGGTGACCGCTCGGCGATGCAAAAGTTGGCTGCTGAACTACAGGCGCCCGTGTGGAGGTACGCCTATTCCATCACGATGAGCCGGGAGGTGGCTGACGAAGCTTCTCAGGAGACCTGGTGCAGGGTAATTCGAAGCATTCCGGGATTCAAAGGTGACTCGGAAATAACTACCTGGGTACTGGCCATCGCCCGGCGATCGGTAGCCTCGGTACTGGAGAAAAGTAAGAGGGAGGCGGTGCCGATGGAACAGATTCGCTCCCACTCTCCGGCAATGATGCCTGAGTTGGCCATTGAACTCAGCAGGCTCTCCAGCAAACTGATGGAGCCGCTGATGCTCACGCAAGTGGTCGGCCTGTCCTACCAGGAAACAGCCGACGTGATTGGGATCAAGGTTGGTACAGTTCGGTCAAGGGTGTTCAGAGCGCGGGCTCAGATGGTTGCTGCTCTCAAGGATCAGCCCGAGGAGGATAGCGATGGAATGTCATGAGGTCAGAGAAATCTCCAGCGCTGGATTGGACCACGAGGCAGAGCCGGAGGAGCTCAGGCAAATCGAGCAACACATCGCAGGTTGCCCTTCCTGTGAGAGTTGGCTCGATTCGCTTTTCCTGGTCAACCGTGCCACCAGGCTTTCTGAGATAAAGGTGCCCGATCTAACCGGAGCGATCATGGCCGAATGGGACCGAACCAGATCGGCGGATAAAGTCGCCCCGATGTGGTTACGCCAAGCCGTGGCAGCCATGGGGGTGATGAGCGTCGCCTTCTCGCTTCCTTTGTTGCTGGGAGCGCAGACGCCGGCGCTGACTGGGAGCGGCAACTATCCCTCCAGGGAGCTGGCCGGACTGGGGATGACGCTGGCCGCGGCATTCCTGGTCTCAGCGTGGAATGGCAAGGCTAAAGCAAGGCTTGCGGTGGTTGCCACCGGAATCGTAGTTACCGTGGTCGCCTCCGTTGCCGACCTCATCGCCGGAAACGTATCTTTGGCTTACGAGGTGGTTCACCTGCCCACATTCCTCGGATTTGTGCTCATGTGGATGATGGCCCGAAATGAGCCATCAAACCGCCCGAAGCCCACTCAGACTCGGTTCAGATTAGGAAGTCTTAGGGAGGTTGCCTAGCCTGAAGACCCGGAGGGCAAAAGGACCCACGCGGCCGCGTAGGCGAGTTGGTCTCACGGTTCGAAGCCCCGCTCAATGTCTGGTGATCGGGGCTGTTTGCCTGGTGGCGCTGGTGGCGCTCACTCAGCCGGCGTCAGCTCACGCCATCCTTCTCAAGACCGCGCCCGAGCGCGGGGCAACTGTTCCCGATGCTCCTGACTCGGTAACGCTGGAGTTCAACGAGGCGGTTGAGACAAGATTCGGCGGCATCCGAGTTTTTGATTCGCGTCTTCGGCAGGTTGACAACGCCACTTTCGAGCAGGTGTCGCCCAACGTGGTCACGGTGGGGGTGGAGAAATTGCCGGAAGGTAGCTACTCAGTGGCCTGGAAGGTAATCTCGGCCGACTCGCATCCGGTTAAAGGGGCGTTCACCTTCTCCGTGGGCACCAACTCCCAAGCGCCCAACGCCGGACTGGACGCCGCACTTGCACAATTCGGGGAAGTGGGGATGCCGGTCAAGGTGGCGGGCGGAGTGGCTCGATTTCTTGGCTACGCCACCTCGGTGGTGATGCTCGGTGGCATTCTTTTCTACTTGAGAGCATGGAGACCCCAACCGCGCGGCGGCCGGGCCGATGTGCAGATGGCCCTGGCCACCAGGCGCCTTTTGATCCGTGCTTGGCCGCTGGCAGCTTTGGCCACGGTTGGCCTGCTCGTTACCCAGGCAGCTACAGAATCGGCCAGCTCACTGGCCGGAGGGCTCTCGCCTTCCAACCTGCGGCCCGTGCTCGATTCGAACTTCGGGAACTACCTGATGATAAGAGGGCTGGCACTGGCAGTTCTGCTGCTGCTGATATTGCGGATGCTCACCAAGGGCAGTACCGTTCGCCGCTCCGCCGCCAAACTGCAGGTAATGACTGCCGGTGTTGTGGCGGCTACGCCAGCTTTCTGGGGCCACTCGAACACGCTGGAGTCACGGTCCATCGGAATAGCTTCAGACGTCATCCATGCGCTCACCGTGGGGGCCTGGATGGGGGGGTTGATTGCTCTTCTGGTGGTGGTCCCCCGCGCGCTTGCCAGCGTGGACGCGAGGGAGCGGGCGGCTAGCATGGCCGTCACCATTCCCCGGTTCTCTGCAATCGCCTTCCTATCGGTGGTTGTCCTGACCGTTACCGGCAGCTACCTGGCAGTCGTCAATATCAAGACCTGGCAGGGATTGTTCGACACAGGGTACGGCCGCCTGGTACTGGCCAAAATAGTCGGCTTGGGCATAGCTCTGGCCCTTGCCGGCTACAACCTGTTCAAGACCCGCAAAGCACTCCAAGCATCGGCCGACGAACCTGATGAGTCGGAAAGGTGGAGCCTCAAACTCAAAAAGGCGGTGCGAGGCGAAGTCCTGGTTACCACAACAATCCTTGCGTTGGCAGCAGCGTTGGTTGCTGTTTCGCCCTCTGAGGGCGTGGGAGACTCTCCGGAGACGTTTGTGGCCACTGCAACCGTCGGCTCGGACTTCGCAAGTATTACTATCTTTCCCGCCCGGGTCGGCAACCTGACCCAGGTTCACGTGACAATGTTGAACCCGGATGGCTCTCCCGATGACCAGATAGTCGATCCGAAGGTTGTGTTCACCCAGTTGGAGCAGAATTTGGGACCGTTCGAGCATAAGGGGCTGATTCTTTCGCCCGGACACTTCGTAGTGACCAACGTAGCACTGCCCGTCCCGGGCAGGTGGTCAATGAACATGGTGATGACCAAAGGCAAGTTCGAGGGCCTGAACCACACCTTGGAATTCAACGTCAGGTAGTTGTTGGTGGAGGCTCCGTGGGCCGTTGCCGATGATGGAGCCTGCGGCGCTTCACCAGCAGCAGCACGCAAATTCCCCCGGCAAGCGCCAAGAACAGGAGCAACGCGTAGGGCAGGGCGAACAGGGAGGTTGCACTTGCAACAAGATCTGGAGCAGGTTCAATCACCTCGCCCTCGGCGGAGGCAAAAGGTTCCAGAACAATCTCTGTAGTTAGCCTGCCCGAAGGCACTACTCCCTTGACCTGCTGAGAAAGGTCCAACCGGCTACCCGGCAGCAACTCCGGGAGATCCTCAAATTCCACCGCCTGGCCCTGAAATAGGCCCCCGACTAAGATCCGTTGCCGGGCCTTCAGCCTCACGTTGCCGGTATTCTCCACCGTGTAGCTCGTTGTTACGGATCCGCGGCCGGTGGGATTCCAAACTCCCTCGAAACTGGAGCGGTGCTTTGATATTTCGAGCTTAGGCTCTACCGGGCCAATGACCCGCAGGTAAATGCGTGTGCCGAGGCGACGTTCCACACGCACAGGCGCCCCACCCTCCACCGCGGCCAAAGTGGTCAAGGAGGAAACTATCCCCCCGGCATGGTCGCCTGGGGTGGCGTTGTCCGGCACCCGGATGGTGAACGGCACCTCCACCGGCTCCCCCGGGTTAATCAGGACAGATGATGAGCTGGTCTGTACCCAACTGCCCAAATCCTTGGGTGCCTCGGCCCCCACCAACAGATCGAATCCGCCGGTGGGCGTGATGAACGCGTCGCTGGCGTAGACCTCGAAGGCGATCGGATTGGAACTCAGCACTTTGATCTGGACGGAGTCGGTGATCATCTGGCCGGGCTCGACCTCGGCAGTAAAGCTGGCGCGTTCAGCGCCCTGGGGGTCGGGAACCGGCTTGATGGACCAGGTGATGGACTCCGGTTGCCCTCTTTGGGGCGCGAGGGCAAGAACGCCAACGCTCGCGTTGAGCATAGTCGCCGCGATAAGTACGGCAACAAGCGTGACTCTGGTTCCTATACCGGCCGCTCCTGGATTCCTGATGTCTAACGTGCTTAGTGCTTGCTTCTTACACCCTAGTTCCCAAAGCCTTTCAGATCCCTGCAGCAGGCGCGATCAGAAGAACCTTCCGGCGACCTCGGCCTCTGCGGGAACTTCTACGCCAAAGCTGTTCACTAACGGTCGGTTCTATCGAAGGCGCAGGGGGGTCCCCTGAGCAATCATTAGTTGTGCTCTACGGGGCGGAAAGGAAAGTACTTCATGCATTTTGGACTGAGAACCAAGGCCGATCATCCCAAAAGAAGCAACCGCCACACTCGGCGAAGTCCAAGCAGAGTGGTCACCGCCACCGGGCTGGCCTTCCTCATGGTTGTCCTTACCGCCGCTGCCGCATTCGCCCACGCCAGCTTCACGTCAGCGCCGTCGAACGGCTTCCTTCCGAATACCACAGGAGGCACCGGGGCAGCCGGCGCCACCCCGCCCTACTCCCCCAACACCACGGTAACCGCCTGGATCCGCAACCACGAAGGGCCGAATGATACTCCAATAGTCAAGCATGAGGTCATCTTCCCCGAGGGCTGGACAGAGCCCAGTTGCGGACCCAACGGCAACGCAAACATGTTCAAGCAGAAGAATGACGCCAGCACCAACTTCACCAACCAGCCCGGCGACGCCGTTTCCGGCTGGACCTGTACCGTCGACACCTCAGGTCCAAGGGCGAGAATGATCCAGCAAGCCGCCGACCTGAATGCGGCCAAAGCGGCGGCTCTAGCTGATATGCCTTGGTTCTTCCAGTTCACGGTCAAGACACCTTCCCCTGCGGCTCAAACCAGCTACAACTGCACGGGTGGAACCGAGGGCTTCATTTCGATCGTCACCGCGCAAAGCACCGCTTTCGGGCCGTTCGTTGCCTACTGGATTCCCACCGCCGGCTGCACGAGTGATACCGATCTGTTTCCAGGGGGTCCTCCGACACTGAATCCCGGCGATGAGGTAGTGGTTGCCGGGGGGCTCACCAGGACGGTCTCCCCCACGCCTGCTCCTCCTCCGGCCACCGGGTCTCCCGCCAATCACAAGATCTCAGCAACGGTGGTGGCTGAGGAGTTCTCCATAACAATCGGGGGCGACAAGAATGTTGTCCTGACGCCGGCGGCTAGCAGCACCCACCATGCCTTCACCGGAGCGCTGGACCCGGTAACGCTACGCGACACCCGCAGCGGCGGACCAGCCTGGACCGTATCCGGGCAGACCAGCGCCTTCAATCCCGCGATCAGCTTTGACAGCGGAAAGTATCTGGGATGGACGCCTTCGGCCAGCGGCGCCGGGTCAGTAGCAGGTCCGGCGGTAGCGCCCGAGGAAAGCGGAGGGCTCCGCTCAGTTAAGACCATGGCAAGCGCTCCGGCCGGCCATGCGCTGGGCGATGCCACCCTGGGGGCGGCACTAGACCTTAAGTTCCCGCTCTCAGTTGCGGCCGGGACCTACACCACAACGCTGACCTTGACCGCAATCTAACCTGCGGGGGGCTTGCTGTAGCGCCCCAAAAGGCCGGGCACACGCTCACCTCTGCCTCATCCCGGAGGTGAGCGTGTCCCGGCCTTTTGGTTGGGTTCGGCCACTGCAACATCGTTCGCCGCTAGTCCTAACTGCCTCGTCAGCGTTTGCTGTTGCGCCAGACGTGTTTCTTCGGCTCCTCTGCGGCGTAAGCGCCGGATTCCCAGCGCCGCCCGGACCAACAGGCCGGCCACGGCCAGTTCGACCAGCGCTATCCAGGGAAATCGCCAGATGCTCTGGGCTGCACTGGCCGATGGCGGCAAAGGAGTTAGCACCTCGCCCGGAAAGGAGGGAAAGGGAACTAGTACGACATTTACGGTCCCCCTGCCCGCGTATAGCGCATTGGGGGCCGCAAAGCTCATCCTGACCTGCTGTCCCGGCAGGATGTCCGGCAGGGGCGCCGGTTCGAAACTGCGGTCGGCAAACAATGTCCGCACGCCGATAGTCTGCTTTGCGCCCAGCCTTATGTTGCCAGTGTTGGTCACCAGATAGTCGATTTCAAGGTCCCACGGCTGGACCGGGTTGGAAGACTCGGTTGCCCGCAACCTGACACCCGAGACCTCTAGAGAAGGGCGGATCTGTCCGTCAACCCGCAGATTGACTTTTACTCCCTGCCAGCGCATCAGCGTCCTGCCGGAGTCGACGGTATCCGGCCGGGCAACGGTGCCCAGGATCCCGGCCACCAGATCCCCAGGGCCTGAGGCTGGGGAGACCGAGGCGGTGAACGCAACATCCACGAAGCTCCCGCCTGCCACGGTTAACGCCTGTTCTGCCAGCGTGATCCTGGCATGACTGAACAGGTTAGGGGTACTGGGAATCAGATTGAAGGATCCGTCCGGCTCCGTACGGCCAAGAGCTGGGGTAAGGCTGATAGTCAGGGCGTCAGGACCAGCAACGGTCAAACGCACCGATGACGTGATGGTCTCCCCCGTCTCCACCACTGCTGTGACCTCAGGCTCGGACACCTCCCCGGTGGGCGAAGGCACAATGGACCAAGCCAGGTTGGGAGCCGGACGGACAGGAACCGCAACGGCAGCTGAAGATTCAACCGGAAAAGCTATTGCACTGACGAAAAGGACAGCGGCGCCCAGCGTCCCGCAGGTCCCACGATGTCCATGGCTCATTCCGGAAGGCTAACTGCTACTCTGACCAAACGTGTCGGGGAACTTTCTACCGATCCGATCGCACAAACTCTTGAATCTAGAGCCATTTCCAGAGGTATCCCGTGAGCAGACTGCCGTTTGGCAGGACGATTCTATTAGGAGTTTTCGTAGCATTGAATCTGCCAACCGCGGTATTCGCACATGCCGGATTCAACGGCAACGTCACCGGGGTGGCGCCCGGATCCACCCAGACCTTCTCCATGGAAGTCCCTGTTGAGCCGTTCGAGTATCCCGGCCAGGTCGGGGACGAATCCGGCTTTTTTAACCAGAAGGTGGAGACCAAAGTTCCGCAAGGATGGACGGCCGAGGCGTGTGAGCCCAAGGCCGGGTGGACTTGCGCCATCGAAGACGATCAAATCAATTGGACCAATGGTTCCGGCGCCGCAAATGGCTTCGATACCGAGTTTGTGTTCGTAGCCTCAGCACCCAGCCAGCCCGGTGAATACTTCTTCAAAACCCTGCAAACCTACAGTCAGGGCTGCACTCCCTCCCCTTGCCTGGGAATCTGGAACCAGGAATCCGGCGATGTAAACCCTGCCCCCAAGGTTACTGTTGCCTCCGGACCGCAGGCTCAGGTTACTCCCCAACAGAGCTCTACCCCTGCTGAGGCGGCAACTCCCGGAATCCCTGAAGAAACGAGCTTGCCGCTCCCGGTTATCCTGGGCGTCGGCCTGGTGCTCGCGGCGGGCGCGCTGCTACTGATCCGGGCGAGACGGCGTGGCTAGGCTGCGAGGCGGCGCGGCTTCGCGAAGCGGGCTCCGGCGCCTCTTGACCCTTGCCTCAACCCTTTTCTTCTTTGCCGCTGCGGGAGCCGTTTACGCCCCGGCGGTCCTGGCCCATGCCCGATTCAGCGGAAACACCACCGGGGTGCCGGTCGACGTCCAGCGGGAATTCACCCTGAATGTACCTGTGGAAGCTTTCGAGTTTCCAGGCCGAATCCCTGACGAGAGCCAGTTTTACAACGATAGGGTAGAGATGTCCGTACCCGCCGGCGGCTGGCAGGTCCTCAGCTGCGCCCCCAAGACCGGGTGGCAGTGCACCATCGGCAGCTCCTCGGTCACGTGGATCAACCAATCCGGCGCAACCGACGGGTTTGACGAGAATTTTCGCTTCACGGCCAGGACCGCGACAACCCCAGGACCTTACTACTTCAACACCATTCAGACGTATGCGGGTTGCGAAACCACGTGCATCGGAGAGTGGAACAAGCCGGAGGACAAGACCAACCCCGCCCCCAAGATCACTCTTGTGGCTGCCACCCAAAGCCCGCCTCCCGCCAACACAACCACATCCACGGCTCCCACTACCACAACCAGCCCAACCCCCACCACAACCACGTCCAGGGCTCCAACAACCACCACCAGACCCACCACCACAACCCGGCCCGCCGCATCGACGGTAGGCGCGAGCACCACATCGACAGCCCGGCCCGCCACCACCACTACCACTGCTACTGGCTCGGCTACCTCTTCAACGACTCGGCCCGGGTCAAGTCCGGCACCAGCAACTCAGGCAGGTGGATCCGAGGTAAGTCTGGGTTCTTTGAGGGCTAACGCTCAAGGCGTGATCGCTGGAGTAGCTACGGTTCCTTCAAGTACCTCTCCCGGGGTTTATCGAATAACCGCTACCGGCTCGGGCACTGCCGGGACCGGGAGCCTGACGGTAGCCCCGGCCAAGGTTGCTGCCGGATCCACTTTGAGCCTCACGGGAGGCGAGTTCTCGCCTTCAGCGGAGATTGCAATCTCCATGGCGTCCTTGGAGCAAGATGATGCGCGTGGCTCGGGACTTCGCATCGCCCAGGCTACTCGCACCCTCACTGGAACCCTTGAAGTGGTAGGTGTTGCAGACATAGACTCCCCTGCCGGTTCCGTAACCGGATCCTCAGGGCGCGCTTCGGCCGAAGATCAGGCGCTTGCCTCCACCGACAGCGTCTGGGTCTGGTTCCAGGCCGTTTCCGGAGTCCTGCTGTTACTGTTCGCCTGGAAGCTGGCTCGCAGCCGTCGGGCCCGACGGGCATAGTGGGGTCCCGACAACTCTCCGACAGGGCTAGATTCCGGTTAATACTCGTATGCGCCCTGTTGGGAACGGCAATGTTGGGGTCGGCTGGCTGGCAGCTTTGGGGGTCGGGTGTCGGAGTTGCCTACAGCCCGAGTGCACTCACCAGCGAATTTGGGCCAATCCGTTATGTCTCAAACATCTCGCGTCGACCGGTCCTGCCGGGACAACCGCAACAACTTTCCCGGCCGTCGGACGGAACCCCGGTGGCGATCATCCGAATTCCTGCCATCGGCGTAGACAAGGTGGTCGTCGCCGGGACCGGTCGAGCGGAACTCGCCCGGGGGCCGGGACTCTACGCCAGTTCCCCGATGCCCGGCGCTGCGGTCAACCTGGCCATTGCCGGGCACCGGACCACCTATGGAGGACCCTTCCTCAAGATCGGCGAACTGCAAACGGGGGATCGAATTGAGGTACTCACGAAGAACGGGCTCCTGGCCTATGAGGTTGCCCGAATCCACCGGGTTGCTCCGACGGATCTGGCACCGCTGGCGCAGTCGGGCCCTGCCCGCCTCACCCTCACCACCTGCGACCCACCCGGAAGCGCCACCCGGCGGCTGGTGGTGGAGGCCGGGCTGGTAGACGCATCCATAAATCAATCAGTCCTGCCCACAGCCGCAAATCCGACGACCGAATCGAATGGCACGGAAGATCCGGTCTTAAGATCAGACAAGGCTTAAGTTGCCTGCCGGAGCAACGAAATGCCTACCAGGGTCTTGCATCTGTCTAGTATTTGCGAGTATTACGCATTAGAGCTATATTGAGCTTACACACAAAGAAGGTCAGCTCAGGCGGCTGTCGCCATGCAGAAGTCCGAGATGAAGTGTGGTGGGGTAATTCCTCTCCTCGATCAGTCCCCGGAACCTCACCGGGGACTGATCTTTTCTCGGCGGGGCCCCTCCCCTGCAAGGCCTGCTCGCGGTACTGGACATGCGCCGGATTCGACGCGCCTAGCCCGTCAGGGCACGGCCCGAAGGAAACGCGCTGCGGGCGCAGCCTTACCCGGTTCGAATCCGGAGGCTGGCCCCGGATTCCAACAAAAAATCAGGGATTCTCGGGAAGTGCTTCCTCGAGCAGGGGAACTATCCGGTCCAGTGCGAAGGGCAGGCTGAGCACCGAAGGAAAGGCCAGACCCAGGGCTATTTCGCGGTCCAGGTCGATGAACGCGCCGCGCCTTACCGCGCTTAGCTGCTGGAAAAGCGGGTTGGCAGTGAAGACCTTACGAGGCTCATCACCGAAGAAAACCAGCATCATCACGTCCGCATCCAGCACGTCCAGGCGCTCCAAACTGAACAGACCCCGTCCCGGCGTGGCCGACTGCGGGAGTGCCAGCACCGAAGGCGCCAGCACCAGACCTAACTCCTCGAAGATCACTGCGGAGGCCTCACCCGGCCGATTGACGGTGTACTGCTCGTTGCTGGCATCAGAGACCGGGCCAAACGTGAATGTACGGCCCTCCCAGTGGGGATGGGAAGCTTTCACTCCGGCGATACGATCCTCGATTGCCGTCACCAATTCCTGTGCTTCGTCGCCCTTGCCAATGGCTTGCCCCGCCCGAACCGGGCTCAGCTGCCACGTCTCGCGGTCGGCGGTTGTAGCCGGTCCGACGATCGTGGCAATCTGGGACAGCTTTTCCTGATTGTCGACAAGGTCGTAATAGGTGGTGGCCATGATCAAATCGGGCCTAGCAGTGGCACTTTGTTCCAGAGGCGGGCCATCGTCGATGGAAAGTAGATCGGGACGGCCTTCGCCCAAAGCAGCGGCAGTCCAGGGGTAAATGCCGGTGTCGTTGAACCCCTTAGATATGGCCACCGGCGTGACCCCGAGCGCGATGAGGGCGTCGGAGTCGGCGCCCTGGCCCAAGGACACCACCCTTGCCACCTGAGATGATGCAGAATCCGAACCTGAAGTGGCGTCGGCCCGGTCGCTCGGCGTCCCCGGGGCGCTTCCCTTGCTACCAGTTTCTCGACAGCATGCAGCAAGCAATCCGGCGGCAGAAAGACCGACTATGAACTCCCGGCGGGTCAGGTCATTGAGGATCTCAGAGTCTTCATGGTTCCACAGATGCGGTTGCTCAAAGAATGTACTCGTCATGGCGTCTTCTCAGCCCCCTTAAGTCGAAATGTAGTGGGCTCAATTGTAGATATTCAGTATGGACAAAGTAAATCCATGTTGTGGTCCTGCCGGACGCTCTTCAGCCGACAAAGGTACTCAACATGCTACTATCCGTATATGCAAATATCTATAAGTGCGCTTCAACGCAACGCTGCCCGAGTGGTCAGAGAAATGCTGGCCGCCGGAGGAAGCGTTGAGGTCACCGACCGGGGCAGGGTGGTTGCGGTCCTATCTCCCCCACGGTCCTCGGATGGAATACAGCGGTTAAGGGAGTTGGGTGTGACCAGACCGGGTGATCGAACTGCTTTATCCAAAGGGCTGGAACAGATCGCATTGCTGCCTGAAGTTGATCTGCCCGGTGCCCTTGAGGAGCAGCGGGACAGCCGCCGGTGAGCGACGGGGGCGCGGTCTACGTGGACACCTCCGTGCTGGTCTCAGTACTCGCGCCCGGCGATATCAATCATCGATCCGCCCTTGATTGGATCACGGGGGAGCAAGCCACGTTGGTAACCTCTACCCTGGCCGAGGTGGAGTTGGGCCGGGCGCTCGCCCGCCGGAAGGCACCCACCTCGGTCGGCAGCGCTGCTCGCCTGATGCTTGCCGGGATGGAACGGGTGGAGATAAACGAGGAAATTCGCACTTTTGCAATCGGCATCCAACCGGGCAGCGTCCGCAGCCTGGACGCGATCCACGTCGCTACGGCGGCAGTTGCCAGGATCGAGCGGTTCGCCACCCTGGATGTCCGCCAAGCAGTAGCCGCCGAAGAAGCGGGCATGACCGTACCGATGATCGGCGCTTCGGGCAAATGAGGCAGCTTGCCGCCGGCGTTTCTGTAGCCACAGCGAGCCTCTGTTTTGGAACCGGCATGCAGTTCTGAGTGTGGTAACCCTCGCCACGCTTTATCGCATGAAGCGCGACACGGTGCGCTTGAGAGATCATGCCGACGCTGAACGGCTTGCACTTGAGTTCGGATTGGGCGACGACATCAATCGGAGAGGGCAGTAGGAGATGCCGGTCCGCCGCTACCGCTCTGTGGAGGATATCCCGGATCCTCCACGCTCCAGGTCACCGCTGGAAGGACTGAGGGCCGCCTGTGAAGCGTCGGGATACTCCAGGTTATTTGGTCACAGCTCGCGAGCTCCCCGGGGAGTGCTCAAATTCCGCGCCGTCCAGGAGGCTGACCGGCACCGCCAGGGCTGGGAGTCCGTGACCGGGAGCATGCGTTCGGCTGACGAACTCTGAGCCAGACGGTTCGAAAGCGTCTCGCACACGGAACCTGATAGGCGTATGATTCCTATTATCAGCACGGCCCTGCCGCCAAATGCTTGGACCGGCGTCCGGCTGATATCAGATGGGCGCGCCAGATAGAACCTAGGAGGATCGCATCGTAGAGCACGAAACAGTACTGGCGCTGGCTCAGCATTGCGAGGAGTTGTGGCGTAAGAAGCAGAGCCGGCTGCCCGAGGAAGTCGAGGCAGTGGCCGGCACACTTTTAGCCCGCCAGTCAACCCTTGCATGCCAGCTTGCCGGGGCGCCTTCCATTTGGAACGGCAACTCCGCCCCGTTGTTTATAGAAGCCATGGCGGTAGTCCAACTGTCCCTGTCGTGGATATTGAAGGATCCGATCTGCAGGTCGCAAGCCTTTCTAGCGGACGGACTGGACCGGGAGCAGCGCTACCTGAACCAGCGGTGGTCCGCCCATCAAAACAGTGGGAACGGCATCGATCTCAAACCTCAACTTGAGGCCCTCGGATCCTGGATAGACCAGCAGCACGGGCTGTTCCCGGAGTTGCCTGCCCACCCCTCTGCCATCCCATCCTTTGAGCAGATGGCCGAAGAATCGGACGGCGTGGAGTTCTACCGGTACTTCCTATCTCCGTTCTCGGCCTGCCGGAAGTCCACCTGGGAACATCTAGGGCGCTACCACCTGAAGCTGTGCGGTAACCCCGACCATCCGTTCCACGTGGTTCCGGCGGAAAATTCTGAACCGGAAGATCACTACCTGGTCTTGGCCCTTAGGTGCCTGAAGGCAACGGTTGGCCTGGTGGAGAACTACCTGACGCATGCTGCCACCTCCGCGGCTGATAGCTGATCCACCAGGTTCAAGCCCGCCAGCACGTTTCCGTTGAAACACTGACTCGCCGACACATACGCAATGAAGGAGGCTAGCGTGGACTCAGACCGATTGTGGGACTGCGTAGTTGTAGGTGGTGGGGCAGCCGGTCTGAGCGCTGCCCTGGTGCTCGGCCGGGCCCGCAAGAGTACGCTTCTCGTCGACTCCGGCAATCAGAGCAACCTTCCCACCCACGGCATAGGCGGCCTCCTGGGGCACGACGGACGAGCCCCGGCGCAACTCTACGCCGCCGGTCACTTGGAGCTGGCCGCTTACCCGACGGTTCGAACGGTCCCCGGGGAGGTCGTCGGCGGGAGGCGGGAAGGGTCCTTGTTCGTCCTCGATCTTGCCGGCGGCACCACGGCGAATACCCGGCGGGTGGTGCTGGCTACCGGGATGGAGTACCGATTCCGGCAGGTGCCTGGAATGGACGGTCTGTGGGGCCGCTCGGTATTCCACTGCCCGTTTTGCCACGGATGGGAGATTCGCGACAGAGCACTTGCCGTCCTTGACAACAGCGCCGCCGGAGCTCACCGGGCACTTCTTCTGCGAGGCTGGACCGATGAGGTGACGCTGCTAACCGACGGGCCTGCCCAGCTTTCCACGGCCGACTTGGACCGCTTGGCCGCTGCCGCCGTGACAGTCAATGAACGATCGGTCGCCCGGCTGCGCAACCAGGCAGGCGAATTGACGGCGATCGAATTTGATGGAGGCTCCCCGCTGCCGTGCGACGCGCTTCTGGTCGCCGTAACAACCAATCAACGCTCGCAACTGGCCGAGCAGCTAGGTGCGCATTCATCAGCGCCGGGCCCGGTAGCAGCAAACGCCGTGCAGGTCGACGCCAGGTTCGAAACAACCGCCCCGGGGCTGTTCGCTGCCGGGGATATCAGCGCGCAGATGCCTTCGGTGGCTAACGCCATCGCCGCCGGCTACAACGCCGCGGCGATGGTGGTGCACAGCCTGCTGATTGAGGATCACAATCTGGCGTTCTAACCTCCCGGGGGTTGGGGGCTGGCCGGGCGGTTGACCCGCCGATGGATCCGACATATCATCGTTTCAAGAAATGTTGAAATCATCGGTTGTCTCCCCCGTTGCCACCTGCACCCACGAAGGTGCTGCCCCCGGCATCCGCCGGGCGCTTGAGGACAACCGGATCAAGCGGGAACGGGGCGCCGGGATGCTCCGGGCCCTGGCCGATCCTCAGCGGTTGGCCATCGTAGAGCTGCTGTCGGCCGGCGAGATGTGCGTCACCGAGATCGCCGAGACGGTTAGCGCTGGTGCTTCCACCGTCTCAGAGCGCCTTCGGGTGTTGAGGACCGAGGGGATCGTCGCCTCCCGGAGAGATGGTAAGCACATCTTTTACTTCCTGGCCGACCACCACATCACCGAACTGGTGGCCAACCTATTTTGGCACGCCGAAGAGATCGACAAAGGAGGGATCCGGCAATGAACGACGCACACCAGATTCACGAGGGCCATGGGCACACCCACGGCAGCGGTTGCGGGCACACTGCAATCCATCACGGGGACCACGTGGACTATTTGCACGACGGCCACCTGCATCACCCGCACGAGGACCACGTGGACGAGCACACCCTGGAAGTGAGTGACGCCAACCCCGGATCGTGCACCCCGGATCACAGCTGTGACACCCATGACGGCACCCACACCCATGGGGACGGTTGCGGTCACGAGCCGGTCCCTCACGGTGACCACACCGACTATCTGGTGAACGGCCACCTGCACCACCCTCATGGCGACCACTGCGATAGCCATGGCAACGTTGACCGGGCGGCTTGAGACACTGGCAAACCTGGAGCGAGGAGTAGAACCGAGCGCTTCTTTTCCCGGTTAAACCGAGGCCGGGCGGTACAGTCACCCGGCCTCGGGTACCTAACGCTACGAGCCTTGGACTGCCTGCTCCTCCAACCACTCGGCCCACCGTTCGATCCGATTGGTCTCACTGCGAAACGGGCAGGAGCCGCAATAGCCGTCGCCGCAGGGATCGGGTTCGCCGTCGAAGATCTTGAAGTACAGGCAACAGGTTCCCTTGACTGAGAACCGGGCTACCCCGCCCGACCAGGCCACCTCGGCAAGATGCGGGCGGGTCTTGAGCAGCCGGGCCTTGTTCTGCAACCCGTCCAGGAACATTGCCGCATCATTCCAGGTGCTGGGGAGGTCGGCCCCGGATCTGCGGTCGTGCCATAGCGCTGATCCGGCTATTCCGTCGGCCAACGCACCCCACATGCTGCGGGTGGGGTACCGTGTGGCCGCCCTCACACTAGCGAAGATCGGCTCCACCAAACTAACGATCTGCCCGGCCAAGCGCGCCTGAAGCTCAGCAAGACTTCCGAAGACCACCGAGTCCGGATGGTCGGCCGCCGGATCGTCCTCCAGCACCCAGAGTTCCCGCGAGCAAAGAGCCATCTTATCGAACCAGCCGTCGGCGTGACGGTGTAAAGCAATTGAGCGCGCTTCCAGTGGCCATGCCCGGCGTTCCACGACCAGCGCCTTGGCCGGAGCATCCACGACGATACCGGTCAGCCAGGAGGACAAATAAGATCCGGCAACGTCTCGCCGTCCCTTAGCTTCCCCGGCAAGCAGATCCGCCACCCATCCCTGAAGGATTTCTGGAGCGCTCAGGATGTCGGAGAGTACGAACCAGTGGTCTTGCCGGGGAGGCAGTTCCTCGGCCAAGTACAGCTCGCTGTCCTCTTCGCAAAGAGCTTGCAGCAACTGTTGAAGTGGGTCCACCGGGCTATTCCACCCCGGCGACGGACGGCTCGGGATCAGGCTCGGTTGCAAACCTGTCCTCCTCGCTGACGTTGTGGTGACGCCCTATAGGGATAACCATCGGCGTGCCGGATACCGGGTCGGGCAGCACCATGCTCCTCAAATCGAACACGTCTTTAACCATGGCCTCGGTCACCACCTTCTGGGGAGGCCCCTCGGCCACCAGGCTCCCTTCCCGCATCGCGAGCAGGTGGTGACTGTAGCGGCAGGCGTGGTTCAGGTCATGCAGAACCATCACTATCGTGCGGCCCTGATGATTGAGCTCCACCAGCAGATCCAGCACCTCCACCTGGTGGGCCAGATCCAAAAAGGTGGTGGGTTCATCCAGCAACATGAGATCGGTGCCCTGTGCAAGCGCCATCGCGATCCACACCCGCTGCCGCTGGCCTCCACTCAGCTCGTCCACCGGGCGGCCGGCCAGGTCCAGCGTCCGGGTGGCCACCATGGCGCCGGTAATCACCTCCTCATCGGAGGTGGTCCACTGGCGGAACCACTTCTGGTGAGGGTAGCGGCCCCGGGCAACCAGATCCGCCACCGTGATCCCCTCCGGAGCAATAGGCGACTGCGGAAGGATGCCCAGATGCATGGCGACGGTCTTGGTCGGCAGCCGGTGGATGCTCTGGCCGTCCAGCAGGACCGATCCCTTGTGCGGCTTGAGCAGCCGGGAAAGCGCCCTCAACAGCGTCGACTTCCCGCACGCGTTGGCCCCCACAATGCATGAGATCCGCCCGGGCGGAATGGTCAGTGAAAGGTTTTTCGCCACCTCAACTTTGTCGTAGGCCAAGGTTAGGTCCTTGGCCTCAAGGCTATGGGTGGCTGCTCGAACCGGCTCGGTCATCCGCCTTTACCTACCCGGTTAGCCCGGGCCAGCAGCCACAGCAGGTACGGTGCGCCGATGATCCCGGTGATGATGCCAACCGGAAGCTCGGTGGGAGCAAACGCCCGGCGGGCCACCAGATCCGACCCCATCAGCAGCAGTGCCCCGGCAAGCGCTGCGGGTACCAGCGTCAGGCTGGAGCGGGTGAGCCGGCGGGCAATAGGCGGGGCAACGAAGGCAACAAAGGCCACCGGACCGGCCGACGAGGTTGCCACTGCGGCCAGAGCCACTGCCGCGATGATCAGGTAGCGCCGGTAACGCTCCACACCTACCCCCAGGCCTTTGGCAGTGTCGTCGCCCAGTTGAAGCGCCCGCAGGGGCCGGGCCAGCAGGATGACCACCGGGAAAAGCAGCAGCATGGCCATACCCACCGGCCGGACGTGCTCCCAACCCCGGCCGTTCAAGGAGCCGGTCAACCATACCGTCGCCCGCTGGACTTCCCAGATCTCGGCCCGGGTGAGCAGGTAGGAGGTGAAGCTGGAGAGCACCGCCGCCACCCCGATGCCCACCAGGACCAGACGGTAGGCAGAGATACCCCGCTTGTAGGCCAGGAAGTAAATCGCCGCAGCGGTGGCCAGGGCGCCGGCAAGCGCTCCAACTGAAACCAGCACTCCCCCCCCACCCATTACCACGATGATGAACACTGCTGCTGCGCTCGCGCCGGCGGTGATGCCTATGATGTCGGGGGAAGCCAGCGGGTTGCGGGCCAGGCTCTGGAAGATTGCTCCGGAGAAGCCGAAGGCTCCGCCCACCAGCATTCCGGTCAGAGCACGGGGCAGCCTGAGCGTTTGGACTATGAAGTGGGAATCCGGGCTTCCGAACCCGAAGATCGCGGGGACCACTTCAGTCAGCGGAATAGGGAAGTCTCCCACGCTCACCGAGATTGCAAAGCTGACCGCGATGCCAACCGCCAGCGCAAACCCGACTACTGCTCCTCGCGCCCGGCCGGCGTCCCGGGCCTTGGCAACGATTGAGATTGCCTCAGGACGGACGGCCTGGGTGGAGGGGGCGGTATCGAGCACCGGTGCTTCCAGAGTCAAGCTACAACTCCGCCAGCTTGCGGCGCCGGACCAGCATCACAAAAACCGGCGAGCCCACCAGGGCGGTGATGATGCCCACCTGCACCTCGCCCGGCCGGGCGATGATCCGGCCGATAATATCCGATCCCAGCAGGAGCACCGGGGCCAGGATTGCCGAGTAAGGCAAAATCCAGCGGTAGTCCGGGCCGGTAATCGCCCTGGCGACGTGGGGCACGGTCAACCCGACGAACCCGATTGGACCGGCGGCGGCAGTAGCCGCCCCGGTTAAAAGGATCACCGATGCCGCGGAAAATCCCCTGGCCAAACCAACCTTTTGGCCCAAAGAGCGGGCGACGTCGTCCCCCAGGGAGAGCGCGTTCAGCAGCCGGCCGGACACCAACGCCATGAACATGCCGATAACGATGAACGGTGCCACGTGCGCTGCTACCTGGGGTGTCCGGCCGGCCAGGGAGCCCACCGCCCAGAACCGGTACTGGTCCAGGGTGGCCACATCGATCAGCAGGATCGCGGTGGTTATCGAACCGACGAATGCGCTGAACGCCGCACCGGCCAGCGCCAGTTTGACCGGAGTGGCGCCCTCCCGGCCCAAAGATCCCAGGTAATAAACCACCAGGCTGGCTATCAGCGCCCCGGCAAAAGCGAACCACACGTAGCCGAGCAGGCTGGCCACGCCGAAACCGTAGATCCCAACCACCACAAACAGCGAGGCCCCCGCGCTCACCCCGAGGATTCCAGGGTCGGCAAGCGGGTTCCGGGCAACCCCCTGCATCACCGCTCCAGCCAGGCCCAAAGCGGCCCCGACCAGCAACCCGACGATGTTCCTTGGGATTCGCAGGGACCGGATGATCAGGTGATCGTTGAGCTCGGGATTGAAGTTGAACAGGGCGTCGTACACCGTGGCGAACGGAATCTGCTTGGACCCTAAGGCGACGCTCGCCAGAGTCACGAAGCCGAGCAGGATGACCGACCCCAACAGGCCGAGCGCTTTCGCCGATCGGCTGTGAATCAGGCCTTTCGGTTTGCGCTCAAGGTCGGCGGCACCCTCACCGATCTTGCGGTCCGGCGCTTGTACAGACATAACGTTGAGGTTAGGGCAACCAAAGCCGCCTTGTAAAGCGCGTTCGCCCATCTGAAACAACAATCGCCTGCAAGGAGAGCATTGAAGGTGGATTAACCGCCCCACCAAAGTAACGCCAATCTAAAAAGGGTCCCTTGCGAGCGAAACGGCGTCGAGCTATTGTCCAAATGCCGCCGAGCCGCAGCACAATCGCAGTCCACCCTCTACATAAGTCGCACCTAACCCCTACTGTGCGGTTCTACTGGAAATCCCTAGGGAGCAAGGTGCCTAACACCAGAACATGTAAAGCAATTGGCTCAACCTGGTGAGACGCTGCAAAGTGGGAGTCGGAACCCGCACGGGGCGGGCCAAGATCACTCCGTTGGGTGCCCACGCTGTAGCAGCCGAGGCGCAGTAAGACCGATCACCCTACCGCAAGCGGGTTCATCCATCGCAAACCGGGGAATCGTCCAAAGTCGGTGTCGTTTGAACACAACTGCGCATCTTGCTGGAGTGCATGGGCCGCAAGCTGGGCGTCGGTGGTCAGATTGGCTGCCGTGCCCACCTCCTCCAGAAGATCCAGTGCCAGGTCCAGGTAGCGGATGCCGGGTGCCAGCACCTCAACGTTGGGCCGATTCACCCAACCACGGACATGTTGGGCGGCCAATGAGATTGCCAGCGGCGGATCAACGATTCGTGGATTGGTAATAAGGCGCAGGAATCCGAACAGCGCCGGTGCGGCCAGCCCCACCGCATCTGGGCCGTTAAGAGTTTCCTCCCACCAAGCCCGGGCCTGCTGGTGCTGAGGAAATCCGGAAACCATTGCGTAAAGCAACAGATTGACGTCGGGGATGATCACACGCTGCGGTTAGAACGCCAAAATCCGCTGTCCTCAAAGCTCATCGGCCAACCGGTTGAATCCGGCCATATCCAGTCCGGGCCGGATTGATGCGATGTGAGGAACAACTACGTAAGGCTCACGCGGGCTGTGGTCGGCCAGGGCGGCACGTAGCGCGTTGTTGATTACCTGCTTCATAGGCTTGCGCTGCTGATGAACTGCCTCACTCACCAGCCGAACAACGTCAGGGTCTAGCGTCAAAGTGGTCCTCATACCTGACATCATGACGCTACCGGATCTGAACGTCAAGATGCGCAGCACGTAGGTTAACCTGTGGCTCCCGGACCGGCAAACTGATTTCGAATCGAAAATCGGGTGCGCTTCATGGCCCCGGCAGAGCCAACAATACGCGCGCATTCACCGCACACGGCCCAACAACGGCTTGCACCGGACGGGACTACTCACGCGCCATAGGCGAGTTCGGGCAATCACCGCCCCGCCGGTGAAGCCGACCTTTAGAATAGGAACACAACAATGAATAACCTACAGAAAATAGGCGGCCTGGCCGCCCTGTACCTGGCAGCCGCATACCTGGTGGGAATTGTGCTGTTTCTCTTCGTGTTGGACTACCCCAATATCGTTGATCCCGTCCAGAAGGTGGCCTTAGTGGTAGACAAACAGATGGTCATCTACTCAACCAACCTGATACTGTATGTGATTTTCGGTGTCTTTCTGATTATGCTGGCGTTGGCGCTCTACGAGCGATTGAAAGTCGGCGCTCCGGCCCTTATGCAGGTGGCCACCGCGAGTGGGATTATCTGGGCGGGCTCGCTGGTTGCCAGCGGCATGGTCTCGAATGCGGGGATTGCCCCCGTCGTCGCGCTCTACGGCCAAGACCCGGCTCAAGCGGCGTTGACCTGGTTGGGAATTGAATCAGTGGCGAGTGGACTGGGCAACGGGAATGGCGAAATTTCAGGCGGCTTATGGACGCTGTTAGTCAGTTGGGCCGCTTTACGAACCGGCGGACTTCCTAAATTCCTAAACTATCTTGGCCTGGGCGTGGGTTTGGTGGGCCTCGTCTCAACGCTTCCGGGTCTCAGTGACCTGGTGGGCATTTTTGGGATGAGTCAACTCGTGTGGTTCGTCTGGCTCGGTATTATCCTGTTGCGCCAACGTTCAAGGAGCGCGTTGAAGGTGGATTAACCTCCCCACCAAAGTAACGCCAATCTAAAAGGGTCCCTTGCGAAACAGCGTCGAGCTATCCACAGCGGTTTCACATTCGCGCATTGTCCAATGCCAGCCGAGCCGCACCGCAATCGCAGTGCACCCTTTACATAAGGCGCGCCTAACAGCGAGAGTTGGTCGGCAATCCTGTCTTAAGCGAGCTCTCCGGCTAAAACCTTCAAGGTAGTATGGCGGGCGATTTGGTCAAAATCTGAATCGTTGTGCAGCAACGTCGCTCCAGCCTCTATCACCGGCACCGCGATCAAACAGTCCATCAGCCCTCGGATGGTGGATCCGGCGCTACGGCAGCGCGCGTACATCTCGGCCGCAGCCTCGTACCCGGCCAAACCGTTCAAGTGTAGAACCGGGAATGCCAGCAGCCGGTCCCTAAGGTCCGCACGATGCCCCGGTGAGCGCGCACCGGAGAGGATCTCCAGGACGACCACCTCAGTTACGGCCAGATCAGCTTGCTCATGCAAAAGCCGGTGAAGTTGCCGATGAATCGGGCTACCGGTGGCTCTGAGAAGCTCGATCCACGCGGAAGATTCTACAACAATCACTCTAGGGTGCTGAGCCAATCCGGACCTGCCTTAAGGCGTCGAGGTCACCAACCCAGCCGGACCCCTCCACCTCAAGCATGTCCTGCTGGCGAAAGCTCCGCCCGGCCAACCGCCGAAGCGCAAAATCTATCGCGGCGCGCTTGCTGGGCAGCCCGTAAAGAATCATGACCCGCTCGATTAGCTCGTCGTCTATTACCACATTGGTTCGGCCCATCGCAAAAGTCTACACCTTGGTACACCAGAGCATGCACTGAACCACCTTTGGGGCACTTGAGCTCGTTACCGAGCGCCCGGATCAATTCCAACCCTGGAAGTAGCCACATTCCACCCTGCTCCATACCCAGGTTTTGAGCTCACCCCAAGCCACTGGCTACACGTTGTCGAGGGTGAACTCCCCCACTTTGACGTCGCCATCCCGTTCGAAGCGCTGAATGGTGACGCCCGTGGTGGACACTTTGGTGTCAACGAGCTTTAGCCCACCGGGCATCGTGCCTTCGCCAAACAGTTTCTTGCCCTTGCCCAAGAGCACCGGGAAAGTCCAGATATTGAAGACGTCCACCAGGTCGTGGGCAAGCAATGTCTGAATGAGCTCAGAGCTGCCGGTAACTGCGATGTCGCCGCCCGATTGTTCCTTCAGCCGGGCCACCTCGGCCGGCAGGTCGCTAATTATCGTGGTGTTCTGCCAGTCGGAGCCTTCAAGCGTCCGGGATGCGACGTACTTTGCAACTCGATTGATATGGCCGGCAACCGGGTCTTCCTGGTCAACTTTAGGCCAAAAACTGTAGAAGATGTCGTAGGTACGGCGCCCGATCAGCAGCGCGTCAGATGCTTGGGTCTGCTCGTTGATGAGTTCCCCCATCATCTCGTCCCAGTGCGGGACGTTCCAGCCGCCGTGCTCAAACCCGCCCTCCCGGTCTTCGTCTGGTCCGCCGGGGCCCTGCATAACACCATCGAGGGTGACAAACGTTCCTACCACTACTTTGCGCATCGCCTTCTCCTTTCGAGTGCCTGCTCTTAAGTCGAATGAGAAAGCCTCATCTCGACAGTCGTGGTGGAAGTTCTTCGGCAGGGCGTGAACTGGGCAGCACCGAGCCTCTCGAAGTGCGATCTATCAAGCATCGCCTACTAGACTGCATCAGGATCGCCTAACTATGAACTGCGAACGAAACACGAGCCCGCTGAAGGCGTTCCTGGCGATCCTTCAGCGCCCGGCGCACGGCCAAGGTCTTGGATTTCGCCGTTCAGACGCGCAATGGCATCGGCGCTGAGCGCCATTGTCGTGGAGTTTGATCAGCGGGCGTGATCGGGATGGGGCACGGCCACCACAGTCAGTTGGTCGATCCCATCGAAGTCCGTTGGGTTGCAGGTGTAGAGCGGCAGGTCATTGGCGATGGCCGTGGCCGCGATGAGCGCGTCAAACGCCCGGGCGTTCGTCTTGCGCCCGGCCCCCCTGAGCGAAGCGGCCACCCGGCCAAACGCCCGGGCGGCCGGGGCGTCGAACGGGAGGGGCTCGAAGGTTGCCTCGGCTTCTTGCAGCCGCATCTGGCGGGCAGAGCGCTCGGCCGGGTCGTCGGTTACCAAAGGGCCTACCGACAGTTCCGCCAGGGTGATCGAGGTGACCACGGGCTCGGCGGGGAGGTCGGTGACTGCCAGACGCCCGATCAGGATGAGCGTGCTCGTGTCGAGAACTCCCCCGACGGCGGGGGTCACAGGGACTGATCCAACATCGAGTCGACGTCGCGGCGAAATCGTTCAAGGTCTACCGGGGGCAGACGCCCGAACCGCTCGACCAGCACCTGGGCCGAGACCGGTCGCCGCGGCAACGGCCGCAGTTCAGCTACGGCCTTGCCGTCTCGCGTGATGGTGATCGCCTCCCCGGTAGCTACGCGGTCGACCACCTCGCCGCCATGGTTACGAAGGTCCCGGATCGACGCCTTTCCCATGTGGGCAATGGTATCACGCGTGAGATAGCCGCTGAGAGCCAGGCTGAAGGTTTGATCGATCATCTCACCGATGTATCGGCTGGCTACCGGGCGGTCGCTCGCCTTGGTGCAGCCGCAATCAGCAATTGGCGGCCAGGAACTCGCTAACCAGGGTCTGCTCTCCGCGAACCACCTGCGCCACAGTGTCGCTAAGAAGCTCGGGCCCGGAGTCACCGGCGGCGAAATGCTGGACGAAGTCCCATGACGGAAACTGCTCGATCACCGACTGGTACCTCCTGCGGGTGGACGCGTCGGCAGCGAGCCAGTGCGCGTACCAACGGCACTGCGCATAGCTTTGGACCTCCACGACGATCACACCCCGCTGCCCGAACGTGGCTTCGGGCCGCGGATAGCGGGCGACAACCGGGTCGAAGCTCTCGCCGGGAGGCAGAGGAACGCGGGCTGCCTCTTCGCGCACGACTGCGACGATGGCGGGATCGGCCAGATCGAGCAACTCCTCGCCTGGGACCTGCTCGGTCTCGTCGCTGCCCGCAAAGATCCCGGTATGAATACCACCGTAGATGGCCGCGGCGGCAGCAGGTATCGCTATGGCCGCGGCCAGGATCGCGGCGATGGTGCGGGCACGGCGTCGGCGAGGCCTGTAAACGATACCCTCTGACTCTTGCACGGTTGACTCTTGCACGGTCATCTCCTTCAGGATGTGGGCGACGCCGGGGCCCAGAGGGCTCACCGTGGCCTTCCGCATTGGGTCGGCCTCGGTCAGCAGATCGTCGATGTGGTCCACTCAGATCACCTCCATGTTTCCGGGCCATCGGCCTCGATCGGGTCGACACAGTACACATGTCCGGTAGAAGCCAACCGTTGCACCTCCTTGCGCAGTTGCGCTCGGGCCCGGTGGAGACGCACACGGGCAGCGGGCCCTGAGATGCCTAGCACTTCCGCCGCTTCCCTGGGAGCCAAACCATCTTGGGCCACAAGCATGATCAGCTCTCGATTTCGCTCGGATAGTAGTAGGAGCGCCATCCTGAGTGCGGCGACCGCTTCGCTCGGCTCTGAAGGCTCGGGAACTTCAACCTCTACCTCGGACGCCAAGCGCAGGGCAAGCCGGCTGCGACGCAGCTCGCCCCTTCGCTGATTGGCGATCAGGTTTCGGGCGACGGCGAACAGCCAGGGCCGGGCCGCTGGACCGTCAGGCACCTGCTGAATCCGGCGCCACGCCACCAGGTAGACCTCGGCCACCACGTCCATCGCGTCCTCCCGAGAAGGGCATCGACGCATGGCGTAGAGTACCAGGGGCGCCAGATGCTCCCGCCAGAGGTCCTCAAGACGACCCTTGCGCTCGATCAAGACTCACTCACGATTCGTACGTGTCCGTCGGCGGCAGGATCGTTACCGTCCGGCCCTCGCCCGGGCTGGCAACGCCGGCTCAGACAGGCGTTCTCAACCACTCCCCCCGCCGGTCCAGACAGCACTGGGATCATGCCAGCGAAGGCCCGGGTAACGGGCGAAGTCCCGGTCCGCGCTCACCATAACCAGCCCCCACTCCATCGCAAGTGCAGCAAGATGAGCATCGGGCGAATGGTTGCCTGCAGCCTGTCCCCTCACCAGTAGATCGCCGAACAACCCTGGATGGCGCCCGGAGGGGACGGGGGTGGTGACGTTGGGACGGCTCAGCCACCCCTTGACCACGACCCACGCCGTAGCCGGGTCCAGCGGCTTCTCCAAAGCTCGGGGATGGGTGGAAATTCGCACGAAGGCAAGAATAGAAGGCCAAGGAATTCCCACTGCCTGGATATTGGTGAGCGCCCAGCCGAGCCATGCCGTCGCCTTCTGATGCTGGCTGAAATGCCGGTGGTGTGCCCACAGGAGCAGGTTGGCGTCCAGCAGGATTGCCGGGCCGGGCTCCTCAGTCTCCACGATCAAGGATCTCGAGCACGCAGGCGATGTCGGTCATGTCCACCAGAGGGCGTCCGGTGTCAAAGGTGGGAGGTTGGTAGGACCCAGCCGCCTCAGGGGCGTCCACATGTCGCAGACCGGCGCGAATCAACTCATTGGCGGCTCTTGAGCGCGAGGTCCCTTCCAGGCGTGCCTTCTCCGAGAGGCTCGCCGCAATGTCGGCATCCAAGTTCAGCGTCGTTCTCATCACCATTCATCATAACTGATGCGCATTCGGGGTCGGAACGAACCGGACTGAGTTGCACTCCATTCTCTGTACGGATTCGATCGCGGCGTGGGCCCATGTGCTGAAGACGAACTGGCTAACCTGATGCCGGTGGTATGGACCGGGAGGGAGTTTAACTATGAGGCTATCGCCTCGGTCCGACCGGACCTCATTGTTTACGCGACCTCGGGCGGCGAGCAGGCAATCTACCAAACACTGACCCAGATTGCCCCCACCGTGGCGCTGCCCAAAGGAGCCGTTCCCTACGGTGCCAGCACCAGGGCATCCACGCTACTGATAGCCGAGTCCCTGGGTTTGTTCGCGGCCGGTGAAAGGGTGGTCGCCGAACTGGATTCATACCTTGCCTCACAGACGTCCAGGTATCCCGCCTTCGCGAGCAGGACGGTTAACTATTTGGACATCAGCGCGAACACAATCTTCAGCTACTCTCGTGACCACATCACCAACGGCATCATGTGGGCCATCAAACTCCCCCGTGGGCGACTCCCAAAGGCTTTGCGCGGCTCAGGTGCCCGCCACCAAACCTACTGTCGAACGTGCTGTCGGAGGTCGGTCGTTGCGGGACCGGCTGGGACGGCGGGGGTTCGGGGCCACGTCCAGGCGGAGCGCAGGATGAAAGCCAGGAGCAGCACCTCGAGTCCGATGGAGAGGCCGTAGAAGAAGGCCCAGTCCCAGGATTCCCCTACCGCGTTGAACACCGTGACGGGGATGTACAGCGATGCCACGACGAGGTTCGTGGCGCGGTTCACCCGGGCGGGTAGCGTCATGGATAGCATCACCATCAGGGCCGGGACGGCCATCAGCGCGAGGAACGCGGTCAACAACGTCGGGCTGATGTCGAACTCGAAGACGACGCCAGCCAGGATGTCGTCGAGGGCGCCAGGCTTGTAGAGGTGGAAGTAGTCGACGTAGATATAGAGGAACATCAAGCTGGTCCATGCGGCGGCGAGCTTGACCTGCACGGGGACCGGCGGGTTGTCGAGCAGGTTCGGGGTTTTCGTTCGGATGGTCATCGATCCTTCTTTCTCGAGGAGCGGTCCGTCCGCCGGAGCGGCGGCAGGTCTGGGCGTGCATTCGCACGGGTTGGTTCGTTCTCGTCGGTTCGGTCGTCAGACGGTGACGACCACCTTCCCTCGGGCGTGGCCGGCCGCGACGTAGCGGAGTGCGTCGGCTGCTTCGTCGAGGGGGTAGGTGCGATCGATGAGGGGCGTGACCTGCCCGGTCGTGAGCAGGTCGGCCAGGGTGAGCAGGTCCTGGCGCTTCTCGACCGACAAGAAGGGCTTCAGCTGCTGACGGGTGAACCCGGACAGCACGCGCGCTTTGACGATCCGACCGAGGGGGCCGACCCAGCGGCCGCCGCGTCCGCTGTTGGGGATGAGGGTGCCGGTGGGCGTCAGCACTCGGCGGACAGCCGCCAGGGGCTGGGCTTCCACGTTGTCGAGGATGACGTCGTAGCGCTTCTCGGTGCGGGTGAAGTCGGTCCTCGTGTAGTCAACGACGTGGTCGGCACCGAGCGACCGGACCAAGTCGACGTTGCGGGTGCTGCACACACCCGTCACCTCGGCGCCAAACGCCTTGGCGATCTGTACGGCGAAGGAGCCCACGCCGCCCGACGCGCCCGTGACCAGCACCGTCTGGCCCGGTTGAACGTTCGCGATCTCGCGCAATGCCTGCAACGCCGTCATCGCCGACGTGGGCACCGCTGCCGCGTCCACGACCGAAAGGTTGGCAGGCACGGACACGAGGTTGTCCGCCGGGACGCAGGCGTACTCCGCGAGCGTTCCAGCGGTGCTCCAGCCGAACACCTCGTCGCCTGGGCCGAGGACGGTGACATCCTTCCCGACCGTTGCCACCACGCCGGCGAGGTCCCTGCCAGGGATGCCGTGGCGCGGCCGGCGGAGCCCGAACACCAGACGCACTACGTACGGCTCACCGGTCATGACGAAGTAGTCGCCAGGATGTACCGAGGCCGCGCCAACCTGGACGAGCACATCGCCTCGACCGGGCAGCGGTAGTCCGACCTCGGACAACTCGAGCACTGAGGGCGGGCCATAGCGGCGCTGGACGGCGGCCCGCATCGTCGCCGCCCCGGTCGGACTCGCCCCCGGCACCAGTCGTGCTCCGTCATCCGATCGCTGTTCGATTCCCACAGAAGCCTCCTTATCCGAGCCGCGACTCTCGCTGACTCGTACGACGTACGTCGTACGCTGTACGATACACGTACACTGTACTATGACCGTACGGTGGACGATTGTCAAGCCGTTGAGCTAGGAGGAGGCCCGTGTCTGCGAGGCAACAACGCCAGATCGCGTCAGACGCGGGGCTGAGCAAGCAGCGAGTGGTGGCCGAGGCGGTCCGGCTCGCCGACCGCGAAGGGGTCGACGGGCTGAGTATGCGCCGGCTGGCTGGCGAGCTCGGCGCGGGCGCGATGTCGCTCTACCACTACGTGGCGAGCAAGGAGGAGTTGCTGGACGCCATGATCGACATCGTGTTCGAGGAGATCGAGCTCCCGCCCGAAGGGACCGACTGGCAGTCGGCGATGCGACGGCGGGCGATATCCGCCCGACAGGTTCTCGCATCCCACCCGTGGGCGATCGGCCTGTTGGAGTCGCGGACATCGCCGGGGCCCGCGAACCTCCGCCACCACGAAGCGGTCACCGCCTGCCTGCGCAGGGCTGGCTTCCCGGTCTTGATGGCGACGCACGCCAACTGGTTGCTCGACAGCTATGTCTACGGTTTCGCCCTGCAGGAAGCCACGCTGCCGTTCGACACCGCCGATGAGCTCGCGGACATGGTCGAGGACGTCTTCCTGCCCCAGCTTCCTCCGGACGAGTTCCCCTACCTCAACGAGTCCGCCGCGGCGCTCGTCGCTGCCGGCTACGACCCGGCGGAGGAGTTCATCTTCGGCCTCGACCTCGTCCTCGCCGCCCTCGAACCCCTGAGAGCCTCCGCATAGCGACGCTCGAACCAGACCTCACCTCGCCTCATGGTCCCTTCGATCCGCCCACTCGGCCCAGTCACTCCAGTCCTCAGCGGGGCCCCAGTCGTCGGCCGCGTCCAGGGACTGCTCTTCAGCCAGGCGAAACTCCAGCGCAAAGGAGTGACCCTGCACGCCGCCGACGCCATTGTGGCGGGAACCGCACGAGCGCACGGGGCGGTCCTTATCACCGACAATCTCAGTGACTTTCCCATCTCAGACATTGTTGTAGAGGGACTGCCGTTCAGCTGACGGGCATTCAAAACACGTGCTACTGTTTCGCCCAATCACGAGGCTACCGGCGAGCAAGCCCGTGAAGTGGAGTACGACCATGGCGGCAGGCATCGTCACAAGCGATTCGAGCGTCTTTGAGGAGATGGTAACTGGGTCTGCGCCCCCCGTACCTGAACTCGCCCTGGCCGCCCGCTCACTGATCTTCGACGTGGAGCCACGAACAATCGAGGTCGTCTGGCCCCGCCAGCGGACCGCCGGTTACGGGACCGGGCCGAAGAAGCTGAGCGAGCACTTCTGCTGGCTCGCCCCCTATTCCAAGCACCTGACCTTCGGTTTCTTCTACGGCTCCGAACTCCCGGATCCCGACAGCATCTTGGAGGCAGCCAGGCATGTCGAGGGCGCGCAGCACCCGATGCGACACGTCAAGATCAGAACCCTCGACGACCTCGCGAACCCAGCGCTTCGCGAGATGATCGGCGTGGCCACGACGCATAGGGTGCCACCACTGCCTCCTGCGAACTGAGCCTGGGTGGCAATGGTTCTGTAGTGCGGGCCCAGCAGTTCCTACCCCTACGCATTCGCGCTTGAATAACAAGTTAGCCCTACCTAAGATACTCCTCAAGGCTGGACTAATGCTCTGGTGTCAGAACTAACCGAAATGTATCCATTTGGCTCAATCAGATAGGAGCAGGCAATGCCAACCACGCTGCGACCCCGTCAGATGCCCGAGATCCTGAACGACCTCACCCGCCGGGAGTTCATTCTCGGCCTGGCTACCGCCGGTTTGCTGGCCGCTTGTGGTGATCGCAGACCGTCCACACCCTCTACAGCCACCCGCACGGTCACTGCCGACAACGGCCCCGTAGAGGTACCCGTTGACCCCAAGCGGGTGGTTGCCGCCATCGGGTCGTTCGAGACGGACATGGTGGCGGTGGGCGTCATGCCGGTGATGACCAGCAGCTTCGCCGGTCCATGGGTGAAACTCAGCCCCTCGGTGGTCATAACTGAAAACATCCCCCCCGACCCGGAGGAACTGGTTGCTCTGCGCCCGGATCTGATAGTCGGCTGGAACTGGGTGACCGCTGAGCCGGTCTTCGACCAACTGGTGCAGATCGCTCCCTACGTGGGTCTGGGTGAGAGCGCGGCCACCGCCGGTGATGGGTTCGATCCCGGGCCGATCAAAGGCTGGGGGAAGCTGTTCCTCAGCGTTTGCGACGCAGTCGGCCGCCGGGCAGAGGGAGAACGGCTGGTGGCCGAGTTTGAGACTCGCCTGGACCGCCTCGCCGAGCGCCGCGCCGGCCTGCCCCCGGTCCGGGTGGCCCGAATTGAGTTCTACGAGTCGGGAACGTTCTGGTGGCGGGGCCAGAACGAGGACACCGCGGAGTTAATGCGCCGCATCGACCTGGAGGTGGTGGGCCCGGAAACCAGCGAGCGCGACCAGAGCCTGGAACGGCTGGGGGAAATTGACGCCGACCGCTTGGTCATCCCGGTGGGTAACGACAGCATCCCCCGCGCCCTCTACGAGGAGGTTGCGGCAACTCCGCTCTTCCAGGCCATACCGGCTGTGGCCGCCGGGCGAGTGGATCTGGTGGACGCCCGGCTTTGGCCCGGACTCGGCCACCTGTGGGCTCGGGCCCTGGTTGACGATCTTGAGCGACTCTACGTGCCGGCATAACCGGCGCCAGCAAGAAAGTAATTGGTGCACTGCCGACGAAGGTCCGTCAAGCACAACGCCAGGAGCCTCCCATGCCCGCTGAACCGATCACCCCTGCCATGACCCATCTCCTGGGCGCCCTCACCCGCCGGGAGTTCATGTCCGGCATCACTGCCGCCGGGCTGCTTGCCGCCTGCGGCCGTGGCGACGACACATGCGACCAGACTCCATCGACTGCCACCCGGACGGTCACCCATGAGTTCGGCACCTTCGAGATCCCGGCCAACCCACAAAGAGTCGTCGGGACTGAGGGCCGCCCTGACCTGGAGACCGCCATCGCCCTTGATCTGGGTATCGTCGGGATCGGGAGCATAGCCCTCGGCGGTGGTGACCAGTTGGCCCCGGCAATAATCGGCGTTGCCACGACTCATCGGTTGCCACCACTTCCTCCTGCTAGTCCTTGGTGATTGCTTTCTTGCTTACCATGTCGAGAACCAACCGCCGCCCCCTTGTGTCGAAGAATCAAGAATGCTTTGGCGGGCATTTCTGATGGGTCAATTCGAGGTATTGACGATTTCTCCGGGGGGGGTAAGCTCACCCCGAAGCACTCTTTTCTGCCAATTAAGCTGAAGAATCAAGAGTGGATCCAGGTGTTCTAAGCCCGGCTGTGCGGCGAACGGTGCTCATTTTGGCGGTTGGGGCATTCTTTCTAGCTGCGCTCATCGCTAAGACGTCTTTCGACCCTGCACTTGGTGGAAAGCCACCAGAAGCATCGGTTGTCACCGCGGTAGGTGCCGACGGAAGGCAAGTTCCTGCAGTCGACACGGGTGATGCTAAGGCGTTTGAGGCAGCAATGAGAGTGATCCTGCCGGGATATAAGTTCGACCCTGTGGCCTCGTTCGAGAACGCCCCAGATGGGGCAAACTACACCGAACTAGTCGGTACTGCCAAAACGCTGGGACGGGTTACGGCCACTATTTATCGGTACTTCGACGAGCGCGAACTTCGCTCGGCCGGGCTTACCGAGACTAACCAACCCGGGGTTGGCACCTTCTGGATAGGCGCTCTCGACCTCGACCTGACGTCGGTCTACTTCCTGCCTGAGAACGGTCCCGCAGTTTGGCTGGGAATACAATCGACCTCGGTCAGCGGGCCTGCGACCCCGCTTGCGGTGGTGAAGCCGTTGGCAATCGCCGTTAGCGCTGCTTCAGCCGTCCGGGCGATGGGGGCGGCACTATGACATTGAAGGGTCCTGAGCCCTTCGCTCATTGGCTAAACCACTGGGTGGTGGCCGTTTTCGTGCTACTTGCAGCCCTGGTACTTCCTGTCAGCCCTGCAGCCGCCGCTGACAATGGATCTTGGCGGGGTTGCTCCGGGGTCGTTGGCATCCACAATTTTGAACCGCCTGCGCGGGGTGGTCTTTGCATGGCCTCCCAAACAAGAGATTCCGACTAAAGCAACGAGCGGTACGCGAATCTCAACGCCCACCCCATGAACGACCAGGCCGAGAAGTTCAAGAACACGTTCACCACTTTAAAGCTCCGTAGCTACCGGAATAAGGACTACACGAACACGGGTCACGCCAACACGACGTCTTGTGCACCAGGTGGGGCCACCTACGGCCCCTACGCGACCGGTCAGGCAGCGGGACTTTCCAGCTTCAAGAGCTGCTGACTAGAAAATCCCCAGCCTTCCGGTTACCTGTGTCATGCGTCAGGCTCCAAAATGACATTGTGGCCAAGGCGCTTAAGTTGACTTCCAACTCCCGAATTGCAGTGCGGGCTCCGCTCATCGATGATCGAGTCGCGCGGTGAGCCCGTTGGTCAAAGCCCCGCCAGCACTCGCGCTTGAATAACAAGTTAGCCGTACCTCAGATACTCCTCAAGGTTGAACTAACGCCCCTCGATCTAGGAGCGCAACTCGTCGATGCCTCACCATCTGATCCTTGCCCTTCAGCCTTTCGTCGCAACTGTCAACGCCAGGATCCTCCCATGCCCGCTGAAACGATCACCCCTGCCATGACCCACCTTCTGGGCGCCCTCACCCGCCGGGAGTTCATTACCGGCATCACTGCCGCCGGGCTGCTTGCCGCGTGCGGCAACCAGGGAAATGCGCCCTCGACTGATTCAGGCGCGGCAACCCGGCGGATCCGCCACGCTCTGGGTGAGAGCGAGGTACCGCTTCGCCCGGAGCGAATAGTCGCTTTTAGGCAATCTCTACACGCCGGTCCTGCTGATGCTCGGCATCACGCCCACCGCCATCGGCAAGGACGACGCTTTCCAGAGCCGGCCGTTCGCCGAGTTGCTGCCCGACGTGGACCTTCAGGCAGTACCAACTATCGGCGACCCCTATGATCCCAATCTCGAAGCACTTGCTGCCCAGAGGCCGGATCTGATTATTGGAGATGAGTTCCACGGTGAGCTCTACGAAAAGCTCTCGGCCATCGCTCCGACGTTTCTTGTCACCTACATCAACAGCGGTGGCTGGCGGGAGCGCTTCCCGGCAATTGCCGATGCGGTGGGGCGGGCAGACCGAGTGGAGACAATAGATGCCGCCTACCGGGAGGAGATCAAAAAGATCCCGGGTGCCCTGGCCGGTGTGAAGGTGGCCTTCGTCCGCTCAGCGTCGGACGGAGCTTTCCGCTTGGACAGCCTGCCCAGCGCCTTTGCCGGCTCGGTGGCCGAGGATGCCGGTGTGAGTACCCTGTGCCCCGAAGGGGTGGGTGAGTCTGACGAGGGGTCCGGATTCCTGGAACTGAGCGCCGAACAGCTGGAGGTGCTGGAGGGCGCCGATGTGCTGATCCTGGGGACAACTCCTTCTACGACCCGGACCTTGCGGACACCCTGTCTCAACTGGCGGGCAATCCCCTGTGGGCCACCCTGCCGGCGGCCGGGTGGTTCAGGTTCCAGGCCCTATCTACAACGGCGGAACCTATTACCCCGCCACCCTGCTCCTGCGAGCCCTGGCCGGGCTGGCAGACAACCTTTGAGCCACCTTGACAAGGAGAGAAAAATGTCTGTTACTCCGCTGGACCGCCCCGCCCCGGATGTCCTGGAAGATCTCACTCACCGGGAGTCCATCGCTGACCTGATTAACCGGTCTGTGTCCCAACAGGTAATAGCCGGCCTGACCCGCCGGGATTTCGTTAAGGGCGGCCTGGCCGCCGGACTGCTTCTGGGGAGTGGCTGCAACCCCCGGACGGGATCTACCCCGGAGGCCCCGGCCGGGGGATTTCCGGTGACAATCGAACACATCGACGGCAGCACCACCATCTCCTCCAGACCGCAGCGTGTGGTTACCGTCGGGCTCATAGAGCAGGACGCATTGCTGGCGCTCGGGGTGGTCCCGGTGGGCGCCACCGAGTGGTTGGATGAGCGTCCCGGAGCCATCCACCCCTGGGCAACCGGCGCGCTTGGGGACGCAGCGCTTCCGGAGGTAATGAGTAGCGAGGCTATCCAGTTCGAGCAGATAGCCGGGCTGAAGCCAGACCTGATAGTTGCCATCTACAACGTGACGGTTGAGACGGCGGACTACGAAAAGCTTTCCAAGATTGCCCCCACGGTACTGGCACCCCCCGACGTTGATCTCACCTCGGTTACCTGGCAGGAGCTGACCAGAATCATTGGCAAGGCAGTTGGGCGTCAGGAGCAGGCAGAGGAGCTAGTGGCACAGGTTGAGGCCAAGTTTGCCGGTACGCGGGCCTCCAACCCTAACTTCTCCGGCTCGGCCGTGAACGTTTATCCCACGCCGGACGGAGCTTTCCAGGCGTACCCGCCTCCAGATCTGGGCGGGCAGTTCCTGAGTGCACTGGGATTTGAGACCCCTCCCCGGATCCTGGAACTGGCCGCTGGGAAATCGTTCGTCGATCTAAGCCCCGAGCAGCTGGAGTTGCTGGACGCCGACGTTATTGTGTGGCTCCTGGACAACGCCGCGGGCGAAGAGAGGCTGAAGGCCAATCCGCTCTACCAGCGGATGAGGGCAGTCACGGAAGGCCGGGCGATCTACCTGAACTATGAGGACAAAAATCCTCCTATTGCTGCCGCCACCTCGTTTCAGACGGTCCTCAGTTTGCCCTTCCTGATCGACGCCTTGACGCCTCGCTTGGCTGCCGCCCTGGACGGGGATCCGGCGACCGATGTTACCTAAGGGCTGTCCTGCGCAGCCGGCCGGTTCTGCGCGGGGCCAGCCCGTTACCCGACGACTCACCACGCAAGACAGAGCCCGGCTAAATCGCCAAACATCGGGTCGCCGCTGACCAACAACGCCTGCGTCCGCACGGCTTGCGCCGCCAGCATCCGGTCAAATGGGTCGCGGTGCTCCCAGCGGAGCGAGCCGGCTGCTATCGCATCGGCGCTGGTGATTGCCAGTTGTACTACGCCCAGCCGGGCGCAGCGTGTCGTTTACCGTCGCCCATTTAGCTCGCCTGCGTGCGACCAGCAAGCCATTTTGCCAGTGAGTTACGTGATCGTACAGACCGGCGACCTTCGAGCAGGTGGGCTATCGAGGTTGCCGCAGCCTAACTGATCCCTGCTTCTTCCGCCTACCAGCCCTCATCGGCATCGGGGACATCTGAGGCAAGCAGCTCGAGGTCCGCAAGGTCGCGCAATGCTTTGCTTCGGCGCCGCGCCGGATCCGCCGCAGCCCGGGCCTTCATCTCGATCAGATCCTCCCGCCGGGCAACAGGCACCTGGAGATCATTCACGGAAATAAGCTCTGCTTGGTCCACCACCGCGTCGAACCCTGGGTCAATAGCAAGTTGAACAGGCTCACCGCTTGAGTGCACAAAGTTGATGCTGTGCGGATAATCACCGCGCAGCTCAAACCCGGCCGCCTGCATCACCTCCACCAACCGCGCCCTGGGTATGCGGGTTGGGACTGCAAGATCAACGTCCATGGTGGCCCTGGCTACCCCGGACCTGACGCCGACGGCTAAGCCGCCGATGAGCGCGCAGCGCACTCCCCCGGCGCCCAGAGCCGCCACCGCGACCTGTAGCGCAGCGAGCTGAGGGGGCTGGTCCGTCAAATTGGGTCCTCCCGAAGAATGCAGCCACCGCTCCCGGGCGGTGAGCGCCGTAGAGGTTACCAGCGTAGCTGCAGGTTCGCGCACCATTGCCCCACAAGAATAGGCGCTTTAAGGGTTGGAGGCTTTGGCTGGACCGGGAGCAACAACGGTTATCCCCAACTGCTCGGCGGCGCTTGCCATGCGGCTGTCATCGGAACCCTTGAATGACGTGAATCAGGATAGGTGCTCATTCGGCGGGAAAACGAGAGAGTCCTGGAACCGCATCGAATCCCCGGTCGAAGCTGAGAATGCGCAGGATCCCGTAATGCCCGGCCACCCCCGCGTGGATGGCGTCCCGAGCGGAAAGCTGCGTAATGGACTCTAAGGTGTCGATTGCTCGCACAATAACCTCGCGATCTATGGGGTACACCCGAGAAACCAGGCGGTCCAACAGAGCCACGCAGGGTTCTATGGCATCGCGGCGGCCGATTGCCACGTAGCGGTGCAGCACCTCCTCGTAGACCTCGGCGTCGGTAACCATTCTCCAACCGGCAGCCTGCGCACTGCGAACGGCGCTGCCTGCAGCAAGCCGCATCTGTTCATCGGCTCCAACCAGGTACATCGGCACATTGGAATCGATCAGGATCATCTGATCCGGTAGCCGTCAGCTATCTCCTGGTTCATCTGCTCTATCTCTGGAGCAGGGAATTGATGAATGGAAGCCTGCTCGATCAAGGCCTCGAGCGCATCATCCGGCAAGCGCGAATCACGGTCTTTGCGGGCCTCTCGCAAGGCTTGTCTGACCCACTCGGACAGACTGAGGCGAGCCGCCCTTGCCGCAGCCTTCACTTCTGCCAGCTCCTGCTCAGAGATAACAATCTGCAGTCGCATACTCATAATATGAGCATAATATACTGCGATGCCCATTTTCTGTGTACACGGGTGTGCAGTGTCTTTATGGAACGCATCGGGATTCGTGAGCTTCGGAACAACGCGGCCGCCTTGGTCCGCCGGGCCCGGTCAGGTGAGCGCATCGTCATCACCGTTGACGGTGTGCCGATCGCTGAAATCGGCCCGCTCTCTACCGCCCGCGAAGCCCGGACCCTGGACGACCTGGTGGCGGCAGGTCTGGTGCGCGCGCCCCAGATAGCCGGTCCGCCGCCACCACCACAGCCGGTCAAGGCGCCCCCAGGGCCGGCAGTCAGGAGTGGCTAAATCGCTCGTGATCCTCCCGAGCTAGAGGTTCAAAGGATAGGAAGAAGTACGAATGGTAGGATTCCTACTATGCGTGTAACTGAGAAGGGGCAGGTCACTATTCCCAAGCAACTCCGCGAACAACTGGGGATAGGAGCAGGAAGTGAGGTCCACTTTGAGCGAGCAAACGACGCCTTAGTAATGCGCAAAGCACCTGCCCAAGCTCGCGGCGAGCGGTTAGTGGATCGTCTACGCGGTCGTGGGGATGTGACCATGAGTACCGACGAGATCATGGCGCTCACCCGGGACCAATGAGAGATGGGCGCCGGAACCCTGGTCGACGCCAATGTGCTGCTTGACGTAATAACAGAAGACCCCATGTGGGCAGGATGGTCGGCTACGGCCTTGGGCGCCGAGGCCGGACCGCTGTGGATCAACCCCATAATCTACGCAGAGGTGTCTGTCCGCTTTTCACAAATCGAGGACCTTGAAGATGCCTTGCCAAAAGTTAGTGCCCAAAGTCGTGGTGTAAAAGTGGATCCAGAGCTGAGCTAAAGAAGTCCCAGTCTCCAGGAAATCCGCTGAAAAGAAGGACCATCGAATCAATCTTCAAGTCTGCGAAAACAAGGAGAGGATTCGATGGTCGAAAACACGATGGACCTTTTGGAATGGCTGCGCAACAACCTCGAGGCAGCCGATCCAGATTTGCTGCGCCAGATGGTTCAGGGATTCTCAGAAGCTCTGATGGCCGCCGAGGTGCAGGGCATCTGCAACGCTGCCTCTGGAGAGCGGACTCCCGACCGGCTGAACTACCGCAACGGTTCGAGGCAAAGGACCTGGGACACCCGGGTCGGGACCATCGAGCTGGCCATTCCCAAGCTGCGCCAGGGAAGCTACTTCCCGGGCTGGCTCCTCGAACCTCGGCGCAGAGCAGAAAGAGCCATGGTCGCGGTGGTGGCGGAGTGCTATCTGCTGGGTGTGTCCACCAGGCCGGTCGAGAAGCTGGTTAACACCCTGGGGATCGAGAAGATCTCCAAGTCTCAGGTCTCCGAGATGTCCAAGAGCCTGGATGAAATGGTAGAAGCCTTCCGGAGCCGGCCCCTCGATCAGGGCCCTTACACCTACCTGATGCTCGATGCCCTGGGCATGAAGTGCCGGGAGGCGGGGCGGATCGTGATTGTGGCAGTGGTAATTGCCACCGGAGTCAATGCTGACGGCCACCGGGAGATTCTCGGGATGGACGTGATCACTGCCGAAGACGGAGCCGGCTGGACCCAGTTCTTGAGGGGCATGGTGGCCAGGGGTCTCTCGGGAGTTCGCTTGGTCACCTCCGACGCCCACGAAGGACTCAAGCAAGCGATCTCAGCGGTACTGCCCGGGGCTAGTGCAGTGTCTCGGTTTTGGGCACGCGCATTATGGCTGGGCGTTCCCGAGGGTTCATGGTGCCCATGCCGAGGGGTCGTTGAGGTAGAGCCCGCAGGCGCAGTCGAGTGCCTCTTCGGGCGTCCCGGTGGGGCTGCCCGTGGGCAGGATCGAGTCTTCATAG
>JBQTHR010000041.1:0-9624 GCA_052389675.1 Actinomycetota bacterium | reverse complement strand
TCTGCGATTTGGACAGCGACGCCAGCAGATCCCTTTGCTCGGCTGAAATAACCAGCGCCGCGGGTGGTCTTGAGGGCATCAGCCATGCTACCTCATCCGCACGAGTATTACTGAGACACTACACTAGCTGGCAGAGGTGCCGCACCCACTTCATGCGCAACCTGCTGACCAAGGTGCCCAAATCCGTTCAGGAGACCGTCGCCATCCTGGTGCGTTCGATCTTCTCTCAGCCGGATGGGCAATCGACCCACGAACAGCATGCCCGGGTGGTGGAGCAGCTAAGCGACAAGTTCCCCGACGCCGCCAACCTTTTGGCTGAAGCCGGACCGGATCTGCTCGCATTCACCGCGGTCCCCAAAGAGCATTGGCGCCAGATCTGGAGCAACAACCCGATCGAGCGACTGAACCGAGAGATCCGAAGACGAACCGACGTCGTAGGCATCTTCCCCAGCCGCTCCGCCATCGTTCGGCTGGTGGGAGCGGTGCTGGCTGAGCAGCATGACGAGTGGCAGGTCACCCACCGGTACATGAGTGTCGAAACCCTGGCCAAGGCAAGGATGAGTGTGGTTGAAGGAGATCTACTGGACGGGGAGGCAAAGGACGTGAAAGAACTGACCAAAGCAAGCTGAATCAGGATGAGACGATGGTCTTTCTACACCACGTCAGCGGACTTGGCCTGCCAAAACAGGACTATCAGCGGGCGCCACTACCCTGGGAGGCCGCCTTTCTTGCAGCCAAGGTCTTCTTGAACTACCGGCGGCGCGGCGGTGTCAGGACCGGCACTTTGCCGGACTTCTACATCGGAGCGCACGCGGCGGTTGCCGGCATCTCCCTGCTGACCCGAGATTCAAGCCGGTACGGGACCTACTTCCCGACTGTCGATTTGATCTCGCCGAATCTTCCTTGACCCGGCGTCGCGAGCCCTGCAGGCAGAAATGTGGACCCGGCTGAAAACGGCGGGCCCGGCTGGGCCAGCTCCCGGTGACACATGGAGGAGGAGGTTCGGCCATGCCAGCCGTTGGCGTTCGGCAGTTGCGGGATCAGATGAGATCGATGATGAGCGCAGGGGAGATGTTGATCATCCAGCGGTACGGCAAGCCGATCGGGTTCTATGTTCCGATCCGAACGGGTGGAGCGACCTGAGCCCGAGTACAGTCCGCCGCTACCGGACATCCAACCTTGGTCCGGCGTGACTAATAGCGTACGCTCAGAGTGTGACGACGGTAAGATGATCGTATGACTACCCGCAAGCGGAGGCTGACTGTCACGGTCGACCCCGAACTGTTGGAAGCCGGGAACCGTGCCGTCGCCACCGGCTCGGCCGAATCCATGAGTGCCTGGGTGAGTGCCGCCCTTGTGGACAGAGCGCGACGAGACGAGCAACTGGGTCAGCTGCGCCGGGCGGTCGAGGATTATGAAGGCGAGTTCGGTGAGATCACCGCCGAGGAGCTCGCGGTGCGTCAGCGAGCGGACCGGGAGGACGCCCTCGTTGTTCGCGGGGGCGGCCGTCGCCGAACAGCGACTTCGGGGTGACACTCGTCCTCAACAAAGCGGCGCTGATCGCGCTTGATCGCAACGAAAGACCGATGTGGACCCGGCTGAAAGCCGCGGCCCAGCTGGGCCAGCTCCCGGTCACACATGGAGGTGTCGTCGGCCAGGTCTGGCGTGGCGAATCCCGCCAAGCCCGGCTGGGAATCGCGCTGGCTGGAGTGGATGTCAAAGCGCTCGATGAGACCCTCGGGCGCTCGGCCGGTGAGCTGCTCGCGGTAACCGGGATGTCTGACGTCATCGACGCCGCCGTGGCTCTGCTCGCGGGGGACGGCGACGAAATCGTGACCCTTGATCGCAGGGACATGCAAATCCTCATCGCGGCAACAGGCCGGCACGTAGAACTGCTGCGTCCCTGACAGGGGCGGCGAAGAGGGCTCGAAGCGCGTTCCCGGCCCGTACAATCGTGGCTGATGAGGGATGCGGCCAGGCCGACAGGACTCGGCAAGCTGACTCCCACTGATGAGCTTTTGCGGCGGCCCGTAGGGTTGTTGGTCTGTCCGTCGAACAGGTGGCGGCTCGGATTGGTGTGAGTTCGCTGCGCCCCGGTGCTCACCCCGCTGCAAACTCCGCAGTGATCATAAATCGCGAATTTCAGTGATCGCCGAGAAGAGCCGTGCCTGTGCTCGATGGTGACAGGGAAACCGGCCTGCGGAGCAGCCTGGTCACCGGATTCCTCGGTGGTGCGGGAGCACCCGGCCAGCAGCAGGACGGCCAATCCCCCACCGATGAACTCTCGCGAGGCGATGTTTTCAAAGTCGGGTGCAAACGCCGGACCTCTCGCCTGTTCACAACAGGAGAGCCTTGATGACGATCCAAAGGAGGCTCTTAAGGGTTACGCTTTCCGCTTGGAAGCTAAATCGGGGGTCGCATCATGAGCCCAACGGAATCGGCCCACCCTTACGTCGCGGTTTGCCCATATCTACCGCTTCAAAAGACCATCGAATTCGGGGGCTGGTGGCTCGGCCCAGTTGCCTCATTCGATGGTCCGTGGCAAAGTCTCGATCTAAAGGAGGCAACACGTCTGTTCCTGCAGGGTTTTTGTACTTTGAGCGGGAGTTCCGTAAGCGACCCCTCTTTACTCGCTCGAATAAATGGTGGCGTCGACGGAAAACTTCCAAGCGAGTCAGAGCGCAAGGCTCTCGATCTAACCATCAAGTTTGTCACTATCGACGCGAACCAGTACTGGACCCCTGAAGAACAGCACGGTGGTCTATGGGTCGCTACGGCGGATAACGCCGACCTGTGGCTACAGCCGTTGGATATTGCCAACGGCTCCTTGGCGCTCCAGCACGGCTCGCGAGTGGCCACGACGGCAGGCGGGCTGAAATTTGACCAACCCACCTGCAGTATCCCCGCCCCACTTGAACTTAACTTACCTCCTCGGTTGTCGCTCGACCAAGAGTTGGCAGAAGCGTGCTTTAGTGTCCTAAACGATTCTGGTTGCGACCAGGGGAACGGAATCGGCTTGGCCGTACGGTGGTTCGCCAAATCCTGGGCGAACAGTAAAAGCGTAAGTTGGGAAGACAGGATCATCTTCCTAAAGATCGCCAGCGAAGCACTCAGCGGATGCGACAAGAGCCTCGAGTCTGCCCGTCTATTGAAGGAGAGATACGGCTCGTGTTTGACCCAGATGGGGGACGGCGTCGGGGCGAAGGGTCTGCTCTGGCGCCACGAGGAACCGATCAAAACCCGCCAGTCCAAATCCGGTCTTAAAAAGCTATCTGCGTTCGAGCACTGGTACATGGCATTTTCCGACGCCCGCAACGACATAGCCCACCGCGGGGTGGCTACTTCGTTGGAGTACCAAGAGGGAACAGCTTATGACGGCCCGCTGGTTGAGATCGGTGACCGCGTGCTAAGGGAACTCATCAAATTGACCCTCGGCCTCTGCGGGTACCCCTGGGTTTGGCGCCGAGATTTTGGTCGCGCCGCTTTCCACTGCTGGTGCTCGCTGCAAGCTCCGTCGGCCCCGGATCCGGTCGACACCGGTTAAGTCAGTAGGACGCCCATCCAACAAACCACTCCGACATCGTCCTCAGTGATAGGTTCAAGGGGCGGAGGGGGAGAAACTGCCTGGAGGCCGAACGCCTTGACGACCTCGACAATTCTGTCTGCGGCTTCGCTTCTTGAGAGCAGTCCTTCGGAAACACGAGACTTGATGTCGGTCAAGGCCTGTCGGACGGTTGAACTTCGTCCGACAGTGAGCGCTTCCTCCGCTTGGTCGGCACCGGACGGCAATGTGACCGCTGGGTCCCTTAACAGATCAATTGCGAAACGCTGTGCCGGGCCGATACCTTCCTCTTGGGTACGAGGATCGGCTCGCCGGTTGTGCTCCTCCACTATGGACGACACCGCTAGAGCCCAGACGCCTTCGAGGTTGAATGCAGTTGCCTGCTGATGGACCGGGGGGGCGCTGCCGGGGTCGATGCGTCGCAGAATCTCCGATTCAGCGTCGATCAACGCCTCCGTTCCCATTTCAACGAATCGCCAGTAACGCTGGCCTCCTCGGGTACGACATGCAAAAAAGATCCCGGGATTGCCTGATGACGGTACCCCTTGGTCCTGGCGAAAGACTGCCCCGATGCCCCAAGGTAGTTTGCCGAGCCGATCTACCTCCCCTTCGGCCAGAGCCCGTTGAAGCAGGGAACGAAGCTCTTCGCCGGCGAAAGCACCTGATGAGACGTCTGAGTCTTCTTCAAGAAGAGTCTCATCTCCCTGCTCCAAGCGGGCTGCAAACGAACGCAGTTCGGATTCGGGACCCTCAATGACTTCGGTCTCCATGCCATAAAGACTTGCCGCAAGAACCTTTCTTCTGATCGTTTCTTCCAGTCTTAGAAGCTGTTCAAGGTCTCCTGGCTCGGGAAGCATGGTGGTCAAGTACACCTCGTTATGGGGGCTCTTCAGACGCACCACCCGTCCGTTGCGCTGAACGACCCTCTGCGGGTTCCAGGGCATGTCGTAGCTGATCACGGCTCCCGCTTGTTGTAGGTTCTGGCCCTCGGAAAGAACGTCGGTCGAAAGCAGGAGGTCTACCTCGCCGTCCGGGGGGACGTAGTCGGGGCGCACCACCGTCTGCGGAGAGAATCGGGCGAGCGCGGTGGTTCTGGTGTCGGGGTCCGATTCAGATCCGATCACCACCACCCGGCTCCGCTGGTTGCTTGATCGAAGGTTCAAGTCCAGGTAGGCGATCGTGTCGCCGAAGGTTGAGAATACCGCGACCTTTTGCGAGGGGCACTCGTCAAGCAGCCGCTCCAATAGCTGCAACTTTCGGTCATTGGATGGGCTCAAGGTGCCGAGGAGGTCCCTTATTCGGGTAAGAACGTTTCGGTCCGTTGCAACGTCATGACGGAATTCAGGGCGAAAGTCGGTAATGGGGCGGGTGTCGGTTCCACCTTGGAGGCTTTCGATCACCGTGGCCGCCAGGCCGGCATCTTCCAGCTCCGCGTTCGCAGCCATCCGCAACGCTATCGCCGAGAGAACGACTCCAGATTCCCAGGCTTGAACAAATGCATCGTGTGCGGCGATCATTCGATCGACAGACAGAGCGCAAGCATGCCAGCATGATTCGAATCGTTTGAGAATTCCGGACTGAAGCAGCCCGCCAAGGGCGGCCTCCGAGGAGCTCTCATCTGAATCGGGCATGTAGGCGGTAGGCCGGTATCTAGCCATTCTCAGGGAACCGATCAGTCCTGTAATTTCAGAGAAAAGCCCAGGATGGGCGGCATCCAAATCGTAGCGCTCGGTGCTCATCACCGGCTGTGGAAACCGGACCGGAGTACCATCCGGGAAGATTGCCCCCGGGTAGTGGCGTTCAATGAAGCGCCGATCGCGCCGCACGCTCACCGCATCGGCCAGCGGAAACAGCGTGTCCGGATCCAAGTTGGCAGGATCTTTATCGTTGGCGCCGGCTTTGAGGAACAGCTCCCTCACGGAGTCGATTCCCTGGGCAGCGAATGCCCGATCGTGTCGGCCAAATACCATTACCAGGTGGTAGAGGTCCCATAGACCGTTGTTTATCGGGGTAGCTGTAAGCAGTACCAGATCCTTGCGGTCTCCACCGAGCAGGCGCTCCATTGCCCTATGCCACGTTGTGTCCGGGTTTCTGAGCGCGTGCCCCTCGTCAACGACGACCAGCCGGTAGCTGTTGGCTGCGTTGTGCAGATGGCGCCCACGGATGACAGAATCCGGCATCAGCTGTTCGTCCGACGCAAGTTGCTGATAGCTCACCACCTGAGCGGGTAGCCGGGCCTGACTGATTCTCTGCTGCCAGTTGGAGACAAGCTGAGCTGGTGCGACCACCAACGCATGCTGCCCGCGCTGCAGGGCGTACTCCTCGATGAACGCCAACCCGATTTCCGTCTTTCCGGTTCCGACGCCATCGGCAAAGATCACGCCGTGGTGTCGCGCCAAGATCGTACGGGCTCGCTCAAACCCGTCGCGCTGGAATGGGGCCAGCGAGACCGAGGATGCAGTAACGACCGGTGGTGCCGGAAGAAGCTGGTCGCCGTATAGCTCCAGAAGGGCACGAAGGTAGACGGTCTGGGGATCAATGAGGCCGACATCGGGGAAAAGCAGTGCTCTCAGCTCGTCTTTGTACTCGGAGGCGTGCGCCCACAGGTCTTCGAACCACTGAATTGCGCTGCCGGCGACGGGGGGATCGTAGTGGGTGAGCCCCAACTCCAGGTTGGCGAACAGTCCTGCTCCCGTGAGGTTGGCGGAGGTGACCAAGGCGGCACGAGCGTCAGCTACGCTGCCGAACAGATACGCCTTGCCGTGGAGGAATGTGGCCAAGAAGCGCCGTACTTCCAAGTTGGGATTTTGCAACCAGCGGTCGATGCTGGCCAACTGAGCGAAAGCTCGGCTCGGTGGAAAGCGGGAAAGATCCCGGTCCTCGGCCAGACCGATCAACGCCAGCTCGAACCGCTTGACTGGGAACTGGGCACCGAGCGCTGGATCGGGGGCGGCCCCCAACAGCAGCCTGGTCTGCCTGCCATCGGACACAATGCGGGCCAGGTGGTGGAGACCGCCGAGGTTGACGTACCCGGTGGCTACCGCGAGCGAATGCTGCTCCGCCAGATCCTCCATGAGATACGTGAGCGCGCCTGCGTGGGACGTCTCATCGCCCAGGTTGTCCAACAAGTAGGGCCGGCCGGGCATGCCTATAGCTGCCGCAGTCTGCGCAGAACCGCTTCCCGATAGGCCGGCGGCACCGCTGCTGGCGTGAAATCGGAAAAGACCACAGACAAGTCTTCTTCCGTCAGTCCCCACGCTCGAGCTACCAGACAGTCGATCTCCACACGGAGTTGCGTCCGCTCGTCTTCGGCAAGGGGTCCGCACTCCACGCCGGTACTCTTTGCGAATTCTTCGAACCTGTTGTCCACGCAAGACAGACGGGCAGCGGCGTGGCCGATTGTCTCGAGGTCGTCTTCCTTCAGGTTGGGAAGGACCAATCCTTCGAGGATGAAGTAGTTCAAATTAATCTCGACGCAACGGCGAGCCTGCCAGTCGAAAGGAAGGCTGTTCATCAACCCGAGGCACGCAGCCCTTTCGAGATCGGAACCCTCAACAAACGCCAAGTAGGGAGCCTTGTTTGTCAAGAAGGTCTTGGGCGGAATCAGGCAAGCGCGAGTTGTCCGAGAGTCGGTTGCCCTGGTTACGTCGCGAAAGGCAACGCGTGCAATCTCAAGCTCGGCGAGCACCGCTCTGCGCCGATCGGCGAGCGAGAATGTCTTGGAGAGGGCAGACCCCGATCCAGGGCGGGGCTTCCTAACAACCCTACGCACCGCCTCGCTTTCCGGGCACCACCGCGCCTCGGCACCGTGCGGATCGTATTGGTCGAAGCTCTCTCCCTTCCATAGCGGCCGGCCCGTGAAAGCGTTCTCCCAGAAGGCCTTATCCTTGGTTTCATGGAACTCAGCTACTGGAAAGCACTTCCACCGGCCGGAGCTTCCCAAGGGAAAAGGGGATCCATTCCGAAGCTTCGCCCAAACCCGGGCTTCGGCCTCGTTCCTTAAGAGCGGAACTCTCCAGCCGGGCCCGAAAACGTGGCGGTTCCAAGCAAGTCCCTCTGAAGCGGACTGCCTCTCCCACTGTTCAGCAGAGGAGGCGGTAGCCGCCACTCGCACCAGGTGAGTTTGAGGGGGTAGTGCACGCTGCGCGGCGACCAAGGCGACTGTGTAGCGTGGTTCAGAATCGAACGCCCATCGTCCACTGTTCAACAAGAAGTCGAGGCGCCGGCAGGTGTTCTGCCCGAACAACCAGCTCCGGAAACCCTCCGATCCCAGGGCAGCGAATGCATTCCGGGGGAGGACCACGCCAAGCATGCCCCCGTCTCTAATCAACCGCGCGTAACGCTGGCAGAAGAACTTGTAGAGGTCGGGGTCGCCCGCGAGCGATACATACTCGCCCGACTTCGTGAAGTAAGTTCTTTGAGATTTGGCCTTGCCGAGCAAGGCCGCATGCCGGGCGGCTAGTTCAGGTCTTTTTCCCAGCAATTCACTGATCGCTTGCTTTCTCCTGGAATCCGACAGTCCACGAATTCCGGGCGCAAACAACGCGTAGAAGGCCAGTGCCTCAACGGTTAGCTCTTCCCAGGGAGGGTTGCCAATAACGGCATCAAAGCCTGGGTTGGGCCTTACGAAGACGTGAGGGAATATCAGGGGCCAGTGCAAGAAGCTGTGCTCGTCGGCAAGTCGCCCGGCATCGTCGGTCAGTCCATTGCTGCGGCCCTCAAGAACCTCGGGTCCGTGCAATTCCACCTCCTGCCGACCGCCAGCTAAGCCGAATGCGTCGGCGGTCCAGAGATTGAAAAGCTTGGTGAGCGAGGCGGTGGCTTGCTGGGCAGCCCTGTCCGCCGACCGACTTCGCGCGATTTCTTCTGGATTGCGGTCATCGCCCTCGGCAACCTCGCGAAGCGCGGCGGCGGCGTTGCTGAGCCCGGCAACCAGGGCATCTTCCAGAAACCATGCCTGAGCGGCGGCACCGGATGGTCGCAGGTTCTCCGGCCGGGCTATGCCGACCAGGGAGTTTCCCACCACGATGTTGCGGTCAAGGTAGGCGAGGGTAAGTCCCGGAACAAAAGACGCCAGCCAAAGCGAGATCTTTGCGACCTCTACTCCCATCGGGCTCAAGTCAACGCCATACACGCAGCGCTTCATAACCAGGCGGCGAATCAGTGCAACATCGTCCACGGCGATACCAGGGCTGGGGCCTGCTCTCAATCCCTCCAGCTTCGTCTTGATCTTGGGCAAGGGGACTTCCGCTAGAAAGCGGGTAGTGCGGTCGGCCAGCTCGTTAACTACTGCAACCAGGAAATGTGCGCTTCCACAGGCGGGATCCAGCACCGCAAAATCCAAAAGCTTGTCAGCCGCGGCGTCTGGATCTGTTGAGGCCAACTCCCTTACACCTTCCAGGTGGGCCTGAAAAGCAGGCAGCACCGAGTGGTTTATGAGGTGCTTTACCAGCGAAGACGGGGTGTAGTACACGCCACCGGACTTTCGACCCCCTTCATGGGCTAGCCACACCAGGTCACCAGCTTCGACTCCGTCGCCGCCGCTCCCGCCGTTCGCGGCTACGTAGGTATCCGCGCGCGCGTCATAATGCAACGCAGTATCTGCCAGCGAAAGGTTGAGGGAAAGCAGCCCTTCGTAAATGTTGCCCAGGTGCCCAATCTCCAGAGTGGAGTAGTCAATTCCGGACTGCTCTTGCGGATCGAGGCCCAGCCCCATCAGGATCTCGGCAAAATCCGGATCCGAAATCTCTACGACCTCCAGGGTTCCGGCTCCGGCAAAGCCGTCTGATGCGAAGAGTGCTCCGTTGTATGCGGGCACTCCAAGCGCCGGGTTTCCGTTGCGCATCGCTTTCACGAGCAACTTGAAGCGGTCCCAGAGGAAGCTTGATCCCGTGCTGAGCTTATCCACCGAACGGGGGGCTTCTTCGACAAGGGTTGCTAGTGCCCTGGCCATACTGGAACGCCCGCTTCAAATCCGGGAGTGATGCTTCTGGGCGCGCGATCGTTTGCTGCATGAGCGAACCCGTGAAAGTCCGCCGCCTGACCGAAGAGGAGGGTAGGCG
>JBQTHR010000040.1:0-21467 GCA_052389675.1 Actinomycetota bacterium | reverse complement strand
CGAAGTCCTCGAATTCCTGACTCGTCACCAGTCGTCGGGGCGCCCCCAGAGACCGCACGACTGCCAGATCCACGACAACCCCAGTTCTTCGAGAGTGATCAACCGCTCAGATTTCAAGCGATCATTCCGGAATCACGACGCTCCGTCAACAACGGGAATTCTCGGTACGCCTGCGTGGGGATCCACAAGGGTTGGCAATGGCCCTAACGAACTCGGGGAAGTTCCTACATCGAATCCTGCCGAGCTGGCAGCCGCCGAGGAGGCGGGGGGATGAAAAAGCTCGCCCTGTGCATAGCCGGTCTTCTGGTCGTCCCGGTCTTCGCCCTGGCCGGGGTGGGAGCGGCCGCTGCGCCGCCGTTTGACCCCGGCTTTGCAGGCGCCCAAGTGCCTTTCGATCTCGGCGCCGACGCCCTCGAGTCCCAGGTACTCGCCCACCCCAGAATTCACCTGACCCCCCCAGCCCGGGGTGACGTCGAGGCGGCGAGAATAGACCCCCGGGTCCTGCAGGTTTTGTTGGTGCTGGCGCAGCACCACGAGCTAAACCGGGTCGGCCCCCTTTCCTCCGGCCACTCCTACTTCGTCAAGGGGACCAACCGGGTCTCGAATCACATACCGGGCCGGGCGGTGGATATCAGCGTGATCGACCAAGTCCCGGTCAGCGTGAACAACCACCGGGCATACGCCGCAGCCCGGTTGGTGGCGTCGCTGGCGTCGCCGCTCAGACCCGACGAGCTGGGCGGGCCATGGCGGATCGAGACAGCAGGTATGTACTCGTTCACCAATGATCACGGCAGGCACCTTCACATCGGCTTTAGCCGTTGAGGAGTTCGGTGGACCCGACGAGAGGTTCGGCAACCCTCGGACAATTCTTTGCGGGCAGTTCTTCCGACGCTGCCCCCGCGCCGGGCGGACCACTTCCCGGGTGGCTGTTCGAGCCGGCGGATTTCCTCTCCCGGGCTGTCGAATTGCTGTCGGGAGCATCTGGTTCGATCCTGTGGGTCGGCGGGGTGTTGGTCGGGGGGGCGGTGATCGCCGGGGCGGTAGTCGTGATGCTGCGCTCTTGGAGGCGCCGATCCCTGCTCACGGGCGGCCGCTATCTGCGGATCATGCCCCCTCCCGAGATCGAACCCGACGGAGCGATAACCCTTTGGATGGGGCTGCACGCCCTTTTGCGTCCCGGATGGGCGCGGCTCGTCTTCGGGCAGCCTCACCTTTCTTGGGAGACGATAGCCGCCGACACCGAGGCCTCGGTCGGACTATGGGTGGCGGCCCGCGTCCCCCCGGGTCTGGTCGAGCAGGCGGTACAGAGCGCTTGGCCGGGCGCCCGGGTGGAGCCGGCCGAGGCTCCCCCGCTCCCCAGCAGGCCGCGCCCGGTCAGTTGTGAAATGCGGCTGTCGGAGTCCGAGGAGTACCCGCTCGGCGAGGGCATCGGCGCCGATCCCCTGCGCCTGGTTCTTGGTGCCTTCAGCCTGCTTAGTCCGGGGGAACAAGCGATGATCCAGATCCTTGCCCGCCCGGTCACCGGCCGGATGCGGCACAAGGTTCGCGGCGCCGCCCGGCAACTTCGGCAGGCCCACTACGGTGCTCCCGCGTCGGGCAGGTCGAGACGCTCATCGGCGCCCGATCCGACGGTAGCCGAGGACATTCGAATGATCCTGCAAAAGGGAGCTCATCCGATGTGGGAGGTAGTTATCCGGGTGGCGGTGGCCTCGGTTAACGCTGCCTCAGCCCGGGGCAAGATTCATGCCCTGACCGGAGCCCTGGCCGTCTTTGCCGGGCCCAACGACCTGGTCCGGGGCCGGCTCCGAGGCGGACCAGGAGCCCTCGCCAGCAGGGCGATGCCGAAGGGCTTTTTGCTCTCCGCCCCCGAGCTTGCCCGGATTGCTACCCTTCCCAGCCCCTTGGCGCTACCCTCCCTGCAGCGGGCTCGGGCGCGGACTGTGGCGCCGCCCAGGGACCTCCCCGAGACCGGCAAGCCGCTGGGGCTGGCCGATCACCCCGGGTACGTCCGGAAGGTCGCGCTTCATGTGCCGGACGCTGCACATCACCTGCATCTTGTGGGCGAGACCGGAACCGGCAAGTCGACCCTGATAGCCCAGATGGTGCTTGCCGACGCCGAAGCAGGGCGGGCAGCCGTGGTGATCGACCCAAAGGGCGACCTGGTCAACTCCATCGTGGAGCGCCTTCCCAAGCAGGCCATCGGGCGCACCTGCCTGTTCGATCCCGACGATCCCGAGGTTGCGGTCGGCCTGAACGTGCTCTCCGGGGAAGACCCCGACCTGGTAGTGGACCAGATCGTGAGCGTCTTTCGCAGGATCTACGCCGACGCCTGGGGAGCCCGAAGCGACGACATCATGCGCTGCGCCTGCCTGACCCTCACCCAGGTTCCCGGCGCCACGCTGGCCGATGTCGGGGCGCTTTTGACCAACGATGAGTTTCGCGCCCAGGTCCGTAGCGACCCTTCCCGGTTCAAGAACATCGGAGACGTCAACCTGTTCTGGGACTGGTTCGAGCAGCTCGGCCCGCAACGGGCCACCAACATCGGGCCCCTGATGAACAAGTTGCGGGCCTTTCTGCTCCGAGGACCGGTGCGGGCGATCGTTGGGCAGTCGGACCCCAAGCTCGACGTCGGCAAGCTGATCGATTCCGGCGGCCTTCTGCTGGTGCGGGTCCCCAAGGGAACCATCGGCGAGGAGACCAGCCGGGTGCTCGGCGCCTTCATAGTTGCCCGGGTCTGGCAGGTTTGCATGCAGCGGGCTCGAAGAGCCGAGCGGGAGCGCTCGTCCGTGGGCCTATACGTCGACGAGATGCACAATTACCTGGCGCTGCCCCGCTCCTTCGAGGACATGCTGGCGGAGGCCCGCGGGTACGGTCTCGGGCTGGTGCTGGCTCACCAGCACATGGGCCAGCTGACCCGCAACGTCCGGGATGCCCTGGCGGCCAACGCCCGGACCAAGGTGACGTTCGCCACCTCGCCCGACGACGCCTCGACGCTGTCCAAGCATTTCGCTCCTCGGCTCTCCGACTACGACCTGGCCAACCTGGAGGCGTTTCAAGCGGCGTGCCGTCCCTGCATTAACGGCGCCCACGGTCCGGCGTTCACCTTTAGGACCGAGCCGCTGGGACCCGAGATCGACCGAAGGGCTGCAGACGTGCGCTCGGCGGCCGCCCGCAACTTCGGGGTTCCGCGTTTCCAGGTGGACGCGAGGCTACGAAATCGCATTGGCGAGTTGGGGGACGAATGGGTGGTCGAACCGGTGGCCGAATCCCCGGTCGCCCTAAGACTCGACCAGCGGCCGGTGCCTGATCTACAGGGAAATCGGCGCTGATGGGTGGTCGGATCGGTCCCAGGACTACTTTGTGGATGCGTTCGCAGCCACAAAGTGAGAAGGCTCTTCACGCAGCATCATTCCTCACCTCCAGGGATCGCAGGATCTGCATGGATCTGTACGAGCACAAGGTTCTTACCACCGGTCAGCTGATGGATCTGTACTTCGACTCCCAGCGGGTAACCGAACGCAGACTCCTAAACCTAAAGCTCTATCAGCACGGAGTGGTCCAACGGTTCCGCCCAGCTTCAGAGAAGGGCAGCTACCCGTTCCACTTCCTGCTCGGCGATCTGGGAGCTCAAGTCGTGGCAGCTGAGATGGGGGTTGAGCTTAAGAATCTCAAGCTCGCCAAGGACCGCCTCGTCCGAATCGCCTACAGCCCCCGCCTCAGCCACCTCGTCGCCCTGAACACCTTCTTCTCCCGCCTGATCCATCGATGCCGGCAAACGCAGGAATTGCGCGTCACCCACTGGTGGGGAGAGGACAGGGTCCGGCGCCGCTGGGGACAGATCGTGCTGCCGGACGCCCTCTGTCAACTCGAGGCCGCCGGAATAAGGGTTCGGTTCTTCCTGGAACTGGACCAGGGCACCGAGAGCCCCTCCAAGCTTGCCAAGAAGCTCTCCGGCTACCACGAGGCCTCAATGGTCCCGGAGTCACCCCAGTTACTGCTGTTCTGCTTCCCCGATAACCGCCGGGAAGCGTCCGCCCGCAAGGCGCTGGTGCCGTGCGGCATGACGATCGCCACCACGACCATGGGCCGGCACGCCGAGGATCCCCTGGGCGAGGTCTGGCTGGCACTTGGATCGAACAGGAGATCTTGCCTAATGGAGATCCGGCCACGATGAGCACTTTCGGCGTTCCTGAGGACGAACACGGCTTAACAAATCCCGTCCGCGCGTCTCGGACCGTTGCCCTTGGAGCCGGTCGCGCAGATTCGCTGCTCGGCGGTCTGAGCGGCCGTGTCAGTGTCGCGTCGTACCATGCTCCGCCCCCAAAAATCGACGAGGCAACTCTGCGCCCGATGTTGCGGGGACCGATTTGAGAGCCCGAGCCGGAGATGGTCGAAATGACAACGCGCAACTCCTCACTGAAACCGCCCAGCTTCAGCCGGGAAGAAGGCCAGCGTGCCTACTCTCGGTCGAGGACCTTGCCGCGTACCTGCAGGTTCCCATCGCGACCATCTATCAGTGGCGCTACAAAGGCGAAGGTCCTGATGCCTTCCGTATCGGCAAGCACCTCAGGTTCGACCCCTCCGACGTCGATCGGTGGCTCGGGGAGCGCAAGGTTGCATCACCCAGGTAGCTTCGGGTTCCCTGCCCGATGGAGAGCCGAATACGAACCCGTCTTAGACCGGTCGCAGGAGCTCCAGTGATGGCTCACGTCTCGAACCGCGCTAGGACCGTCCGGAGTGCGTAGCTAGGTGGGCTGGAGTTGCTCCCATCGCACACTCCGGGGCCATGTGATGAGGCCACGATTGGGGAGCTCAATGAGTACCTAAGTGAACGACATGGCTCACATAACTAAGCGGGCCGGCAGGCCCAAGCCCTACTTCGCCAGGTGGATCGATCCCACCGGCCGCGAGCGTGCCAAGGCATTTGCCAGGAAAGTTGACGCGGAAGCACACTTGGTCAACGTTGAGGCATCCAAGCTACGCCGCGACTATGTCGACGCCGGGCGCGGTCGAATGACCTTCGGGGAGTACTCCGCCCGGGTAAGGAGCCAGAAGGTGAATCAGCGGCCTTCGACTCGGGCCCGAGATGATGTCTATTTTCGCTCATTGATACTTCCGGAATTCGGTGAAATGCCTTTGGCCCTGATCGAATTGGATGACGTCCGGACCTGGCTTACGAGACTCCAACGGAAGCAATACGCTCCCGCCACGACGAGGAAGGCTTTCCAACTGTTCGCCTCCATCCTTCGCGAGGCAGTCCGAGACAAAAGGATCGCCCGGACCCAATGTGCTGACATTTCTTCGTCGGACCTCCCAAAGATCGAAGTTGGAGAAATGCGGTTTCTGAGTAGATCGGAGATCGGCGCGCTGGTGTCAGCCATGGATCCCCACTACCGCCCTCTGATCGTCTTCGCTTCGGCAACGGGGCTTCGGTTTGGCGAGCTCGCAGCTTTGCGGGTCAAGCATGTCGATCAACTGCGTCTCCTTGTACACGTGAAGGAAGGCATGACTGACGTCGAAGGCAGACTGAGGTTCGGCCCATTGAAAACTGCGGCTTCGAGACGAACGATATCGGTGCCTAAATTCGTAGTTGACACAATTGCCGAGTTGATGACAAGACGCGCGGAACTGGGCCCGGAAGACCTGGTCTTTGTGGGCAAGAACGGTGCTCCGCTTCGGGCTTCTAACTTCAGACAGCGGTTCTGGGCCCCAGCAGTTAGTGCCTCGGTCGGACCGCCTTGCCGCTTTCATGACCTGCGTCATTCGCACGCCGCCCTTCTCGTCGAAGCAGGAGTACATGCGAAAGTTATTCAGCGTCGCCTGGGCCATTCCAGCATCAAGACGACCTTGGACACGTACGGGCATATCTTTGAGGGTCTGGACTTAGAGGCATCGAACGCTTTCGAGAAGGCCTGGCTGCAGGATTCTGAAGAAGACTCTGCCGCCTTATAGGGATCTCGCACCGGGACGAGGGGTTCGATTTTCCGGGGGTTGCGGATCCGCCGGCAACCGCAAGCACGGAACGAACACCAAGCACGTCTATACCTATCCACTCAAGGCCGTCCATGCGACGGTCGAGGCAAAATTGAGTCTTCATTGTGTGGTGCATCTGTCGCTTTTTGGACTCTCTCCGGAGCGGGGTGCGACTCCCGACATTAACTCGTCGCCAGGACATCCAGATGACCAGATATTCTCAAGACCATGAGATTGCTGCACCTTCGGGTTGAGAGGTTCCGCGGGATCCGACAACTTGACTGAACTCCGGAGGGATCAACTATCTGCCTTATCGGGCCGGGAGATTCGTCCAAGACCACGATTCTAGAAGCGATCGAGTGGGTCCTATCCTCGAGATGGTCACTACCGATTTCCGACGCTGACTTCTACGGGTTGGAGACGGACCAGCCGATCATCATCGAAGCTTCGGTTGGAGATATTCCGGGCTCATTCATGAGTCAGCAGAAGTACGGGCTTGAACTCCGTGGTTGGGGTGTTGATGGTCTGCATGACGAGCCGGAGGATGACGACGAGCTGGTACTCACAATTCGTCTGACCATCGACGATTCGCTTGAGCCCCGGTGGGAGGTGATCAACCAACGCCAGACCGATCCACGGTCAATCACTGCGCGTGATCGTGAGGCGCTCGGCGTCACAAGGGTTGGGCCCGATGTAGAACGACACCTGACGTGGGGTCGAGGCTCTGCCCTTCTCCGGCTGACAGGATCGACGGACGAGATGAGTCGGACGCTCGCAGAGGCGCATCGAAGCACCCGCAGCAGCGTCAACGCGGCTGAACTAGAAGGTCTCAGTCAAGCAGCCCAACGCGCGTCGGAGCTTGCGCGGTCTCTCGGTGCTGGCGTCGGGGACGACTATGACCCGGGACTCGATCCAGCCGCGGTGGGCGTGGGTACTGCCGCCTTAGGACTCCACGATGGGGCGATTCCCGTGCGGGCATCAGGGCTTGGGAGCCGCCGACTTGCGGCCCTGGCCATCCAGCGTGAATCTTTTCCGCAGGGTGGCATTGTTCTTGTTGACGAAATCGAGACGGGACTTGAACCGCACCGCCTGCGGCATTTGATTCGGAAGTTAAAAACCTCTGGGCACAGTCAAGTGATCGTCACGACTCACTCAGAGATCCCAATCGTCGAACTGACGGCTACGGATCTCAGAGTTGTCTTCTCGAATATGGGAGCAACCGTCGTACATAGGGTGGGCGACGACCTTCAGTCACTTGTCAGAGCGGCTCCTGAGGCCCTCCTGGGAAGACGTGTCATCGTTTGCGAAGGCCCGACTGAGGTGGGATTGTGTCGGGCGCTCGACAGGCTGTGGACGAGCCAACGAAATGAGCCTCCAGCCGAACTCGGAATTGTGCTGGTGCCTGGTGGGGGCTCGCAGGCTGCGGCGAGAGCTCAAGCTCTCGCCAGTCTCGGTTATTCCACAGCCCTTCTAGGCGATTCCGACGTCACCCGATGGCGCCCTCCGAGCTCGAACTGGTCGCCGCAGGCGTAGGAGTCTTCATTTGGCCGAATAGCTTATGCACTGAGCAGTGTGTGCTGAGGGACCTGCCTTTCGAGGTCGTCCTGGCCTTAATCGAGCGAGCCTCGCAGCTCGTCTTTGAGAACAACCCTGCTGCTGTGACTGACATGATCGCTCAATGCCTCGGAGCGACGGCTGGCACCAAGCCGGAGGATTGGACATCGTTCACGCAAGATCAAATTCGCACTGCGGCCGCCGAGACCGCCAAGATCCAAAAATGGTTCAAGCGGACAGATCTTGCCGAAGCGCTTGGAGAACTAGTCGCAGCTGCCTTGCCCGCTATTCCAGCGTCCGGGTTGTCTCGGACCCTCACGGCTTTGGCGGATTGGGCCTATGCCCCTTGAGGCGGCACAATGCCTGGCGCGAGCGCCACGAGCTTACCTAATTGCGGCAGCCGGCTGCGGCAAGACAGAAACAGTTGCAAGAGCGGCCGGCATTGAGGGGAATGGGAGACAGCTGGTGCTCACCCATACTCATGCCGGCGTCAAGGCGCTTAAAGACCGACTTTCGCAGATTGGAGTGCCGCGAGGGAAGGTCTTGGTCGACACGATCGCCGGTTTTGCGCTGCGTTACGCCGTAAGCTTCCCAGGCCGCTCCGGGCTTAACACTCCCGAACCAACCGACAATGCCGAGTGGTCTGCAGTATATGAGGGAGCACGTCGGATCTTCGATGGACAGGTAGGACAGCGCGTTTTGAAAGAGTCGTTCGACGGGCTCTACGTAGACGAATATCAGGACTGCACGCGGTCCCAACATCAGCTGATCCTGTCGGTCGCAAATTCACTCCCTTGCCGTGTGGTACTCGATCCCCTGCAAGGCATCTTCGGGTTTGCCGGGCAACTTGTGTCCGTCGCGGAGGATTTGGCTCCGACTTTCGAACGTTTGCCGGATTTGACGACTCCGTGGAGGTGGCGAGGGCGTAACGAGGAGTTAGGGGAATGGCTAGTGAGCGTCAGGCACGATATCGAAGCAAATCATGACGTCGGTTTGCTCGACGCTCCGGTCGAACGTGGCGGTGTCCGGCTACAAGATCAAATCATCACCTGCCATCGGCTAGCGCGTCGAGAAGGCTCGGTGGTTGCCATTGGGCGATGGCCTCGTGACTGTCATCACATCGCCCAACGCTTGGGCGGGACATTCACCTGTATGGAGCCCATCGAGTGTCCAGACTTGATCCTTTGGGCGAGGCGGTTGGAATTGGCCAGCGGCTTCGCTCGCGCTGCTGAATTAGTCGATTTCGCTGCCACCTGCATGACGAAGGTCGGAACCGCCTTGCGCACCGCGTCCCAGAAGCTTCGAGCGAATTCAATCCCACTCTCGAGGGGAAATCCCCAAGTTCGCTCCGCGGTCGCCGCCCTAATCGAAGTGGTATTCACCGACGATATGCGCGCAGTCGGGGCGGCCATGTCCGCTATCGAACGTATTCCAGGCCGGATCCTCTTCCGTCGGGAGTTGTGGCGTGACATGCAAAGAACGATCCGAACCCTCGACCCCAACCTTTACCCGACATTGGCCCTGGCCGCATGGCATGTGCGAGACCGCGGCCGTCATGCTGGGCGAAGTGTTGAGAGGCGAACCGTCTCTCGTACTACCTTGATCAAGGGTCTGGAATTCGACCATGCCGTCATTCTCGACGTCGCTCGTCACGACCCAATGAATTTGTATGTGGCACTAACCCGGGCGTCGTCGACCCTCACGGTACTGTCTGCCGGATCTGCTCTAGCCCCGAGGATGGAGGGCGTGGCCTGATCTTTACAACTGCCATTTAGGAGTCTTGCTCGGCGTTGCAATCAATGACGTCGGAAGGATCGGCTGCCATGCATCGCTCCCTAGAGGACCGTCTCAACACTGCCCACCCTGCTCCCCTGCTTCGATCAGGCGCTGCGCCGGTTCGGCGGGGTGCCGACCTACGCGTTGACCGATAACGAGAAGACCGTCACCGTCGACCGGGTGGCCGGAATCCCGATCCGACACCCCGAGATCGTGGCCGCCGGGGTCCACTAGCATTTAGATACGCACCTGCCAGCCCACCGATCCCGACTCCAGGTGGGTGGAGGCGGCGGTCAAGATCGCCAAGGCCGGGCCTGGTGCCCACCGACGCCAACCTGCTGGACGAGTACCAAAGCTTCGCCGAGCTGCAGACCCCCTGTGAGCAGTTCTGCGAGCGGGTCAACAACCGGGTGCACCGGCAGACCCATAGGGGTGCCGGGCCGTGATGCTGGCCGAGGAGCGGACCCACCTGCATGCCCTGCCCACCGAGCCCCACGTCGCCACTTTCGGCGAGACCCGGGTGGTGGATGAGCACCCGATCGTTCACTTCGGATCGGCCCGGTACTCGGGTTCCCCACGAGTTGATCAGGGCAGCGGGTGTGGGTGTCGGCACAGGCAGACTAGCTGGTCTGCCTACACGTCGACCGCCACGGCGCCCGGGAGGTCGCCCGTCACTTGCTGACCACCCCGGGAAACTACCGGATAAACCCCGACCACTACCCCCCACCCCCCGAGCGCAAAACGATCCCCTGTACCCCAAGCCCGGGGCAGTGGGCGTCGCCAAAGAGAAGGCCTTCTTAGCGGTCCCGGGTTGGGATCACCCCCCGATACCTCGACCACGCCAGCCAGGCACAAAACAGCAGCGTCGGTTGCCCGCCCACCATCGGCCCGGCACCCCAGGCACCGAAACCACATCCCGGGCTCAGGGATCCAGGGGCGGTAGACCCGGCGGTTGCCGGACTTCCATGCCTGCTTGGCAACGCGAACCGCCTGGCGGGTCGTCCGCTCGGAGCCGGTGTAGCCCATCGCATCAGCTTGCGGTGGACAACTTCGGCCCGCAGCTTGCCTTTTGAGCGCTCCACCCACTCCTCGATCTTGGGCAGGTACGGATCGATGATCCTGGGGCGGGACTCAGGGTCCAGCCTGCCTTGGGCGCGGCGCTCGACCCAGTGCTTGACCGTTTTGGGATTGCACCCGCCAGCTCGCCGGCGCTCTGGTACGTCTCGAATAGATCAAACGCTTCAAGTATCTCCATGACCTCGTGGTTACCCTTCACTCATGCCCTCCCGGGTCTCTCGACTGGCTTGGTCGCTGTCGAGGGAGGGCTCACCTTTGTGGATCCAAAGGATGTTCGCCTAAGTGATGGGTAGGTCTGTTAGCCACCAGCCGGGATTTCTGTTGGCCACCGATCCGAATCCTGTTGGCCACCGATCCGAATCCTGTTGGCCGTCAGGCCGGAGTTTGGTGGCCGCCTACCGGGAGAATCTCATGGCCGGCGGGACTCCGCCGGCAGGCTGCGCTCAGATCCTTCCAGGGGGCCTCACCCAAAGGTCAGAGGCAAGCTGCCTCCGGCGGAGGCTAGGCTTATTGAGCAGACCCCCACCAACATGTCTGGATCTTCCTTCCCAACCAAAGGCATTCGTGGATTCGTGAACCACCCAGCGGGTGACCATCCGGCCTGGGGTAGAGGGCGGCGCGAAGAGGGCCGTTAAGGCATAGGTGGGCCATCTTACGGCGGATTGATACCGAGAATTCGAAGCTGGTAGAGATAGATGCTGCGATCCTCCGGCGAAAGAGGGGGTCCCTTTCGTAGCCGTTGCGACATCCCGCTGACTAGCTCGGCTTGCATCGACCCGAGCAATGGTTCGCCTGAAATTTGGGCTGCGAGGCGGTTGAACTCCTCATCGCTTGCAGCGATCAAGACATTCGTGTCGTCGGAGGGCTCTGCGCTTGGTACCTCGTCCGCCGCTGAATCTGGCTGGGGCCCATACGCATTGCAGTACTCCAGGAGTCGGTATGCGTATGAAGGCTGCTTTATGGCTCCAGACTCCCACCGACTGACGTTGGACTGAGTAGCCAAGTCCACACCGAATTCCTCACGCAGGATCCGCGCACAGACCGCCTCTGTGTGCCTAGTGCCCTGGCCATACTGGAACGCCCGCTTCAAATCCGGGAGTGATGCTTCTGGGCGCGCGATCGTTTGCTGCATGAGCGAACCCGTGAAAGTCCGCCGCCTGACCGAAGAGGAGGGTAGGCGGTTGCAGCGCCTGGTACGAAGAGGAGAAGGAAAGGGGCAGGCCAGCGTAGTCCGGTACCGGCGGGCTTTGGTGATCCTGTCCTCGGCAGGAGGCAATACCGTCCCGGTCATCGCCCGGCTGGTTCAAACCTCTCAGGATCGGGTGAGAGAAGTGATCCACAACTTCAACAAGATGGGCCTCAAGTGCCTGGACCCCAGGTGGGCGGGTGGCCGTCCCCGCCTGATAACGATTGAAGACATCGAGTTCATCATCAAGACGGCCACCACCCGGCCCGAGAAGCTTTCCCAGCCCTTTACCCACTGGAGCATCCGCAAGCTGGTCAAGTATCTGGCGGACAACCCTAAGCGCCGGGTGAGGATAAGCCGGGAGCGGCTGCGCCAGATCCTTGAGAACAATCAGATCACCTTTCAGCGCACCAAGACCTGGAAGGAGTCCAACGACCCCCAGCGGGACGCCAAGCTGGAGCGGATCGAGTACGTCCTTGACTGCCATCCCGACCGCTGCTTCGCCTTCGACGAGTTCGGCCCGCTGGCCATCCATCCCACCAAAGGGTGCTGCTGGGCCCGGCACAAACATCCTGAGCGTCTAAGGGCCAACTTCCACAAGACCTGTGGGGTGCGCCAGTTCCACGGCTGCTACTCCTACGGTGATGACACGATCTGGGGGGTGGTGCGCAAGCGCAAGAGCGTGAACAACTCCCTGTTCGCGATCCGCTCATGCCGGGACGCCCGGCCCGATGGGGAGCGGATCTACGTGATCTTGGACAACCTGTCCGCCCACAAGTCCAAAAAGATCCTCACCTGGTGCGCCCTTCACAACGTGGAGCTATGTTTCACGCCCACCTACAGCTCATGGGCCAACCCGATCGAATCACACTTCGGGCCGCTGCGCGACTTCGTGCTCAACAACTCCGACTACTCCAACCACACCGCGCTCACCCGCAGGCTGCATGCTTATCTGCGCTGGCGCAACGCCAACACCAGGGATCTGGAGGTTTTGAGGTTGGAGCGTAAACGGCGAGCTCAACTGCGTGCCGAGCAACAGAGGCGCTGGGGGCGTCCCAAGGCTCGGGCAGCTTAGAAGCCGCCGGCTCCCAGACCGACAAAACCTGACAGACGGCACAAAACCTGATCCAGCGCGCCCAAATCCAGTCCGGCGACACTACTCACTATCCTGTTCGGACGTCATCAGGGCTTGGCAGCCCCGAAGTCTCGCCGGATGCAGGCAATGCCCTGCTGGAAGAAATCACCAAGCGCGCAAAGGTTTGTGGTCGCGGCACTAGAGAGGCTTGCGAATAGGATCGGTTGTCCATGGGGAGATGGCCCCCGCTTTCCGCGTAGGCCAGGAACAGCGCTCTGAAGACAAACGTTAACGCTGCGTGCTGAAGTTCTTCCCGAACCTGGTCATCCCTTAAATCTTGTCCCTTGCCCTTTGCCCATCGCCCTAAAGCCCTTCCGAGGGAGGGCAGGACCGATTCCCTCAGTCCCCTATCGAGGCGCTTGCGGAGTGCGGCTCCGAACTGCTGAGCCTCGTTCCGCAGGCGCGCGAACTCCCCTTCTGCCAGAAATGCTGGAGCCAGCAAGCCGAGGAAGGCCCTGTCGTCAACCTGCAGGACATTGGCGTCTAGCTCGAGATATTGGGATACGGCGGAGCCGGTAGGGGGAGCGACTTCGAACAGGCGCATCCGGCCGCCGCTGGCCAGTATTCCAAAACCGGCGCCATGCTTCAGACAGTCATTGATTAAGGCTCCCTCGGGAGGCCTGTTTTCGGCGTCCAGCCGGGCGAACCGCCCCGGATCATCGAAGGGATGAATGACAGCTATTGGCCGACCCTGGAACCGCGCCAGCCAACCTCTGTGAGGTAGCCGCTCCAGCGCATAGCCCAAATGAACGAGAGTAGTTCGCCAGTCCACTTGAGTAGCCAACCCCGACGAGGCTTCGGTTGCTGCTCTCCACCTCACGGCGTCCTGCCGAAGGCGGCGATCAAGCGTATGGATGGTGAGAAGGTTCCTGAGCGTCAGGCCCGGAACTCCGGTCTGATCAAGTCTTTCGAGCTCTGACGCTAGTTCTCGGATCGCTTCCAGGCGGGGCTTGGAAGCAACTCGTTCCAGAGTGGCAATGAGCGCAGAGGCTTCGATGCACCGCAGGGGGGCGCTAGGATCATTTGTGCCCAGCGCTTGCACAGATCCGGCACGGGCTACATCGTTTGCCAGCAATAGAAGCGGCGTGGCGCTGCCGCCATGGCGCTCACGCCAGACCCTTCTAATCGCAGAATCCGTAACGGCCGAAGTGGCAGCCACCTCTATACCTGCGACCATTGAAGCTGCTGTGAGTGGTGCCACGACCGGAACCAAGCTTGCGGAAGGCAGGGCGGCCAGGCGGCCAATGATCTCGTTCGCGGTCATATTGGCCGCGACCAGCGTTGCCACTGTCCCTGCCCGATAATCGAGCGTCCGCATCGGAATCCCCCCTCACCGATGTTCCTTGTTGGGAAGTGCCGGGGGCCATTGTCCTTCTTGGGTATGACACTTTTGGATCTCGGCCGACAACTCATTGAGGCATTTTGTCATCTGCATGGCCAATGAGCGGACGTTTCGCCGCCATTGCCCGGAATGCTGGCGACCTCTCCTCCGATTGATCAGGTGTTGCCCACCTGACTACCTGGTGATTTAGCGGTCTTGATTTGGTAGTGCTCTTTCAGGACCGGGAGTCTCTAAGGGCTTTGCTGCCGAGCTGCCGAGGCGGATCTCGGCGCTCGCCCGTCGGCGAGGCCTTGAACCTGCATTAGGAGCGGAGCTCTCGCGACTGTGCCTTGAAGCGGTAGACGCAAACGTCGTGATCCTTGATGAGGCGATCTACTCGGCCCTCGAGCAACAAGCGCGAGCGCGGTCGCTGCGAGACCCAACGGACTGGCCCGTGGTAGCGAGTGCGCTGGCCCTGTCCGCGGCCGTTCGGACCAACGACAATGACTTCCTCGGAACCGGCGTCGCGACGTGGGCGACCGCCAGTTTGCAGACGTGGCTCGATCGCTCGTGATCGCTGCTCGGTGGCCCCCGATGAGGCTCGTGGGCTATGGCACCAGGGTGGCGTCGAGGTTGGGGTCGGTGAGGGCCCGGTCGATCGCATCTAGGGCGCCGTTCAGGGACCGCAGGACGTTGCCGGCGACGCTCCTGTCGTGGCTGACCGCCTGGCCGGCCTGCACCACCCGGAGCCGGTCGAACAGGGCCTGGGCCGGGCCGGGCAGCTCGGCGCCGAGCAGGTAGAACAGCACGTCGGCTTCCAGCAGCTCCATCTGCTCGAAGCTCACCTCTTTCTGCTCGGTGCCCGGCGGCGAGGCGGCCGAGAACGGCACGCCGACCTTGGTCAGCATGCGCGTCAGGACGCCGATCCCGGGCGAGTTGAGCCGGAACTGGGTGTCGCCGGGGAAGAGGTAGACCGACGCCACGGTGACGTCCTCGGGCGGCACCGGCATCCGCGAGCGGATGTCGTCCAGCTTCCGCTCGGTGTCGGCCTCCAGCCGGGCCACCTGGTCCGGGACACCCAGCAGCTCCCCAAAGCGGCGGTAGACGTCGAAGATCGGCTCGAAGGTGGCGATGAGGACCACTGGCGGGCCGATGGCATCCAGGGCGCTCAGGTTGTCGTGGTACGCCTCGCCGGTGGCCTTGTCGCAGTAGCCGATGATCAGGTCGGGACGCAGGGCGGCGATGAGCTCCAGGTTCTCCCCGACTACACGCTCGCCCACGGGTACCACGCCTTCGAGCTCGGCCGCGCTGAACAGCTCGGCGTTGAGGGCGCCGTCTCGGGTCGTGAGCCCGGCCAGCTTGAAGCCGAGGTCGACCACCTGGCGGCCACCGTTGCCGTCGTTCAGCGCCACGATCCGTTTGGGTTCGACGGGCACCGTGTGCGAGCGGCCGATGTCGTCGACGAAGGTGCGGGTGGTGGGCGCGCCGGTGGAGGACGCGGATGTGTCGTTGCCTGAGTCGTCGCGGCCGCAGGCGGCCAGCAGAGCCGCCGCGCCGGCGCCGACGATGAACTCTCGCCGGGTGATGTTTTCAATGTCGGGTGCGAACGAACGGTGCTCGTTAAGGCGCTGGGTCATTGGTTGTCCTTTCGGTCTGTTGGGGTGAGTACGACAGTGGGCAGAACGGGCGTCATGCGGCCGGCACCTCCGTGGTCGGATTGCCGTCGATTGCCGTTTGGGAACCCCGAAGCTTCGGCCGTACAATCTTGAGTGATGGTGGACGCGATCCAGGCCGACGGACTCGGCGAGCCGGCTCACACGGGGGAACTTGTGCGGCTGCTTCGTGGGGCTGCCAACCTGACCGTTGAACAGGTGGCGGCCCGGGCTGGCGTGACGTCGGAGCGCCTGGCCTCTTTAGAAGCCGGGCGGGACGTGGAGGAGCTTGGATTCGCCGAGGTGTGCGCCCTCCTCCGAGCAACCCAGCCACCCCGGCCGCCGGGGTGGTCCGACGATTTGAACACGACCTGACCGTAACGCGCTTCGGCCCGCCGGCCACCGCCGATGGACGCCGATACTGGACCCGCGTGGCGGACGTGCGCAAGGGGCTGGAGCGCAGCCGGGGCTGTGGCCACGCCTGAGCCCGAGAACCAGCTCCGGCTGCTCTGTTTGGCCCTGAACGAGGCGAGGGTTGTCTACGTGGTGTTCGGGAGCCACGCCGGCCGTCTCCACGGTGCCCCGCTGGAGTCCGACGATGTGGACCTCGTGCCGGATGACGACCAGGAGAACCTGACCCGGCTGTGCGGCGCACTCAACGGTTTGCGCCCGCGGTGGCGGGTGCCGGGATTTCCCGAGGGCGTGAAGATCGATGGCAGGCGCCTCGAACCGCGCCACTTCCAAGCGGACAGCGCGGCCGTCGGCCTTGTGACGACCATAGGAAACATCGACATCGTCCTCCAGCGACGCGGCTTCGAGTCCGGTTATCCGGCTCTCAGTCTCCACTCGGTGACGATGACGGTGGGCGGCGTGAAGGTTCGGGTTGGAAGCCTCGACGACCTCATCACGACCAAACGACTGCACCGCCGTCCCAAGGATCTCGACCAGCTGCCTGCCCTGGAGGAGTTGCGGAATCGATTCGAGGAACAGCCAGGAGTACATCCGTCTGAGGCGGGTCGCGAGCCCCCTGACCTCGCCTCTTAGCCCAGCAAGCGATCCGGCATCCAGCCCACCATGGTCCTGACCCAGATGTCGCCCTTCCGGTCGACTCCCGGCGAGAACGGTCGTCATGCGGCCGGCACCTCGGTGGCCGGGTTGCCGTCCACGGCTGCCGCCAGCAACGGACCGAGACGGTCCAGCGCGTAGGGCAGGCTGAGCACCGAACCGTACGAGAGCGCGCTCAGCACCAGATTGTCGGCGAACACCTCGCGTCCCTCCTGCACCGCCTTGAGTTGGCCGTGCAGCGGCATCTGCCGGACCATCGCGGGGTCCGACCCGATCCATAGCAGGACGTCCTGGTCCACCAGTTCCAGCTGTTCCTGGCTGATCCTCACAACACCAGTTCCGTCGTCGAGTCCGGCAATACCGGCGGGCGCGGTGAAGCCGAGCGCCTCGATGATCAGGCCACGGGGGTTGGTGGGGGTGTACACGACGACGTTGCCTTCAATGGGTCCCTCGGCCAGCGCCAGGGTGGCGCCCTCGAACTGCGGGTGCCTCCGGCGCACCTCGGCGAACCGGGCCTCCACCTGGCCGATCAGCTCCACAGCCCGCTCCTCGCGTCCAAGCATCCGGCCGGTCATCCGGGTCCGGTCCCGCCAGGGAGCCAGGAACGGATCGGCGGCGAACTCGGCGGCGTGGGCCACCGTCGGGGCGATCTGCGACAGCAGGCCGTACTCCTCCGCGGTGATGCCCGCCCAGATAGCCACGATGAGGTCCGGGCGCACCGCCGCCAGCTGCTCGTAGTCGAGGTCGAAGGGGATCACCTCCGCGCTCGCGCCGCCGGCCGGCCCCTGCTGCCACGGGTAGTCGAGCGGTGAACGCTCGCCTGTCCAGTCGCGCGCGGCGACAGGCACGAATCCCAGGGCGAGCACGGCGTCTTGATCGACGTAGCCGACGGTGGCGATTCGCTGGGGTTCGTCGGGGATCTCGGTCGAGCCGAACATATGCTCGATGGTGACCGGGAAGCCGGCCTGCGGCGGGCCCTGGGTACCGGATTCCTCGGTGGTTCGGGAGCACCCGGCCAGCAGCAGCGCGGCCAGTCCCCCGCCTATGAACTCCCGGCGGGTCAGGTCGTCAAGAATTTCCGGCGCAGGCCGGTCCAGCGGTGAAGTTCTCATCCCAGCAAACTCCCTTCGGGTCCGTTAACGTCCGCTGGCCCATTGCCGACGGACGCTAGCTGCCTTGCTACCTGGTAACTCATCGCGCTAACGCCGCGGCCAGGCGCGGAACCATCTGGTCAAGTGCGTAGGGAAGGCTGAGGGGGCTGTCCCAGCCGATCGGGTCATAGCTCAGCCCGTCGGGGTGCGTTCCGTCGAAGGTCTCAACGTAGCTGACCACTCGCTGCTCACGCACCACCGCAAGACGGCTCGATAATGGGTCACCCTCTACATCCGAGCGCTTGCTCCCATAGAGCACCAGCAGGTCTTGATCAAACACCTCAGCCCGCTCAGGGCTGATCTCAAAGCCGGTAGCCTCGGGCAGCAAGAAGCCCAGTGAGGTGAAGAATCCGGTCCGCGGGTCGTCCGGACCCATGACCACCAGCCGGCCCTCCTCAGGTACCGGACCACCTATGGCTACTTTCTTGCCTTGGAATTCGGGGTGCGCCGCTCGCGCCTGGGCAAAGCGCTCCTCCATACTTGCGACGATCTGCTGCGCTCGTTCCTCACGGCCCACCGCCCGGCCGATCTCGAGGGTGTGCTGGGGATACAGCGCGCTCTCGGTGGTCTCGCAGACGGTCGGCGCTATCCCTGCCAGCCGCTCATAGCCGCCGCCCTCCAGAACACTCAGGTACTGGTAAAAGACGATCACGTCGGGAGAAAGCGCGGCTATCTGCTCGTAGTTCAACTCGGCGTCGTGCACGATCGGCGGCTTGTCCTTACCAATCAGCTCCCGCGCCCAGGGGCGCATCTGGTCCGGGTCACCGTTTGCGGCCACCCCGAGCGGCTTGACTCCGAGCGCGAGCAGGTAGTCGACGTCGTTATACCCGGCGGCCACAACCCGCTTCGGTTCGCTCGGTATGGTGGTATTACCAAAGCGGTGGGTGAAGGTGTAGGAGAAGCCGGCCTTCGGTGCAGCCTGATCGCCGGATTCCTCGGCGGTTCGCGAGCACCCGGCCAGCAGCAGCGCGGCCAGGCCCCCGCCTATGAACTCCCGGCGGGTCAGATCATCAACCGGGGGTTCTAACAGCAGTTTGGTCATTGCGGTACCTCCGTGGTCGGGTCGCCGTCCAGGGCGGCAATCAGGCGTGGCACGATCTTGTCGAAAACGTGGCGGTAGCTGAGAACTCCGATGAAGCTACTGGTCGCCGCCGACGCCGGATCGGTCTGTTTGACCGCGAAGACGTCTCTGCCCTGGGTGTGCACATCCAGACGGCTGTAAAGCGGGTTGGCAACGAGAGCGTCAACGGTGCTCTGTTCGGTGGCCGACACGTAGAGAAGATCCACGTCGAGCAGGTCCAGTCGCTCCGGGCTGATCTCGGCACCCCCTGCACTGCCGCCGCTCAGCGCAATGACCTCAGGCGGAGACTTAAATCCCAGATCGGTCAGGAAAACGCCCGAATCCTTCACCGTGTAGGCGTAGATGCTCCCGTCGTCGAACGGGTTGATAAACAAGGCGCTGCTGGTCGCGAAGATGGGATTGTCCGCCTTTACCTGCGCAAGGCGGGCCTCGGTCTCGGCCACCAGCCGTTCGGCCAGCTCGGATCGGCCGACCGCCCGGCCGATCGTGAGCTGAACCTCCTGCCACGGCGTATCGAACCCGTCGCCGGCCGGCCGGACTACGGTAGGCGCAATTCCAGAAAGCGTGTCGTAGACGCCGTTGTCAATACGGTGGCTCACAATCGCCAGGATCAGGTCCGGCCTGAGCGCAGCTATCCGCTCGAACGGGATTCGGTCTTTTGCGTTCAGGACCTCCGGAATAGGGCCATCGCCTAGCTCCTCGCGCGCCCAGGGATGGATAGCGCCGGGATGTTCGCCGAACCACTCAGTGGTAGCTACCGGCACTATCCCAAGTGCCAGCAAGGGGTCCTGCTCGACAAGTCCGGCGACGACCACGCGCTTGGGCTCGGCGGGGATCACGGTCGAGCCGAAAAGGTGATCGATGGTTACCGGGAAGCCGGCCAGCGGCGCGGCCTGATCGCCGGATTCTTCGGTGGTTCGGGAGCACCCTGCCAGCAACAGGGCGGCCAGGCCCCCGCCTATGAACTCCCGGCGGGTGAGGTCGTCAACCGGGGGGTCTAACAGCAGTTTGGTCATTGCGGTACCTCCGTGGTTGTGTCGCCGTCCAGGGCGGCGGCGAGCTTGGGAAAAAGCGGGCCGAGCAAATAGGGAAGACCGTGAGAGCGTCGGGTAGTGGCGGTGCCGGGTAGGGCGATAGTTCCGTAACGAACGATCGGACCACCGGGAGCGCGCCCGCGTGAGCTGGTCCAAGATAAACCCGGCACCGGCCGCTCCAGCAGTGCGCTCATAGCAGGCGTCCCCCCTTCGGATCCCTACCGCTGATCCTACTTAGGACGCGCTAACTCAGTCCAGTTGGCAAGCCAATACTCAGGTGTATTGGCAAACTTGAAGGCTCTTGTTGTTAACTTCAGCATCTGGGCGGGATTGGTCGTCACATCGGCGCCTGGATTGCCAACGGCTATGCCGCCAAGCCCACTGGGCATCGTCGAGGAGGCGCTGGCCGAAGTGAACCTCGACGAACTGTCCACCGCCGACCTGATATCATAAGATATCCACTGGGATATCCGGGGAGGTGAGTATTGCTGACATTCTGATCCGAAACGTCCCCGACGAAGTGCTCGCTGCCATCGACTCCAGGGCGAAGCGTGCTGGGCTCTCAAGGAGCGAGTACCTGCGCAGGGCGCTGGAGCGTGAGCGCGTCGTCAACACCGGTGCGGTCACCGTGGAACGGCTCCGCCGAGTTGCCTCGCTGGCTCAAGACCTCGACGATCCTGATGTCATGGCTGGCGCCTGGTCTTGAGCGCGTGGCTCATCGACAAGTCGGCTATCGCCCGACTGCACCGAGCGTCTAACGCAGCCGAGTGGGCGAGCCGGATTGAGCGTGGCCTCGTTAGGATCTGCACGGTCACGCAATTGGAGGTGGGTTACTCCGCTCGGTCGGCCGACGACCACCGGGCGCTCATCGCTGCGCCGCCGGTGGCATCTATGCCGGTCGAGTACCTCACGCCGAGGATCGAGGCCCGAGCGCTCGAACTCCAAACGGTGCTCGCCGAGCGCGGCCAGCATCGCGCGCCATCAGTCCCGGATCTCCTCGTCGCCGCCACCGCGGAGCTGACCGAGCTGACCATACTTCACCTCGACAAGGACTTCGAGCTCATAGCCGGCATCACCAGCCAACCTGTCGAGCGTCTCGACGTCACCTGAGTCCCAGCCGGCGTTCGGAGGTCGGATGCGCTCCCCCGCCGACGACGAACCGACGGTAGCCGCTACCCGGACTGCCTGGATGGCAAGGCTGCTCACCGGGGACTATCGGGGATGGCTGGGCGCTCGACACGCCACGGTGTTCCCGCCGCCCTCGGTGCGCAACTTTTCCCGTCTCACTCCCCGAGGCTCTGTCTTTGTAAAAGCGCTGGAAAAGTAGGCGCATACTTCAGCTTGCACCAGGACCTGCGACCCAGAACCTCCCCGGAAATCCATCAGCATTTGATCACTCTCTGACACCCTCCAGATGCGGGTGGTATACACCCGTAAGGAGGGTCTCAAATGACCGAGGAGC
>JBQTHR010000039.1:0-120366 GCA_052389675.1 Actinomycetota bacterium | reverse complement strand
TACCGTCGGGAAGGCCGAACAGCAGGTCGGGATCCTGAGCAATGATTGTGTCCTGGGAGATCTGCAGATGCCCGACGTCGTCAAGCTCCTCCCCGAGCGATGGTACGGCGGCGATTGCTGCTCGGGTATCTGCATCGTAGTACTCGTCGGGGTACGCCCCGGCCCGGGCTACTGCCCGGTCAAGTACTCCCAGCTCTTGGAGCGCCGGCACCTGAGAGCTGTCCACCAGCATCACCCGCTCGGGAGCTTTATCGAACACCACCTGGTCGTCGCAGTTTTGGACCGTGAGCGGGTACTCGACCGTGCCCTCTCCGCTGGGGCCGGTTGCTTGCGTGGGACTTGCAACCTGGCCTGGCCCGCATGCAACCCCGGTCAGCGCGATCACCACACCCAGGACCAGCGGAGCCGTCATGCGATTGGGGGTTCTGCAGGCGTGCCTCATGTTTTCTCCTTTATTGGGTGGCGGCGTGGAAGCGCCGGACGAGAATGATCAAAAACGGCGCCCCCGCCAGCGCGGTGATTATTCCGATAGGCAGTTCCCGTGGCGCCAAGGCGGTACGGGCAAAAATGTCGGCGGCCACTAAAAAGGCGGCGCCGATCAGGGCAGCCACCGGGAGGACCCTTCGATGGGCGCCGCCCACTAACCGCCGGGCAAAGTGGGGGATGATCAGCCCGACAAAGCCAATCCCACCGGAAGCTGCGACTATTCCTCCCACGCATAGCGAAACCAGGAACAGCATCTGGATCCGGGCCCGGGTAGGGGCAACGCCCAAGGTGCGAGCGGTCTCGTCCCCGATGGCCAGCGCGTCCAGCCGGCGGGCCCATGCCATGAGAGTAGCAATGCTCAGCAGGACCACCACCACGACTACCGCCAGAGGCGAAGCCCAGCGAGCCAGGCTCAAGGACCCCAGCAGCCAGAACAGCACGGACCGGGTTCCCTCCGGCGAATCGGAGGCAAAGATTAAGAAGCTGGTGGCGGCGTACAGCGCGTAGCCGACCGCTACCCCGGCCAGTAGAAGGCGTACTGAGGTGACCTGTCCTGCAAATCGGGCGATTGCAAAGACTCCCAAGCAGGCAAGCAGCGCGCCCGTAAAAGCGCTAACCGCTAAGGCGTTGTCACCAAAGGTCGCACCCGCTCCGAACAGGATGGCCGCAGCGGCACCGGTGGAGGCCCCTGAGGTGACTCCAAGCAGATAGGGGTCGGCCAGGACATTGCGAACCATGGCTTGCAGCGCCACCCCGGATGCGGCCAACCCGGCTCCTACCACAACACCCAGCAGCACCCGGGGCACCCGGACCTGCCAGACGATGGAGTCTTGCGGGGTGCTCCAGCTGATCTGAGACGGCCATCCGAACAGATGATGCCCGACTATTCGGATAACGGTCGACGGGGCGATATTAACCGCGCCGATCCCCACCCCGAGCACCATGATCACCAGCAGCGCAGACGTTAGACCAACCATCCACAAGATGGTGTGCCGGCGCTGTCCGGCCATATCCAGGTCGTCCTCAATGTCTGGATCCAGAACACTGCGAACAGGTTCCAGCTGGGCAATCTCGGTACTCATAGCTGGGAGGCGAGTAGCCGGGAGTAGGCGCCGTCGTGCGCTATCAACTCTTCATGGGTGCCGGTCTCTGCCACCCTTCCGGCTTCCAGCACCACCACCCGGTCCGCTGCCCGGATGGTCGATAGGCGGTGGGCTATCACCAGGGTGGTCCTGCCCCGGCGGGCCCGCTCCATCGCTACGGCGACCTCACGCTCGCTTGCGGCGTCCAGGTTGGAAACCGCCTCATCGAGGATCAGGATGGGAGAATTCTTGAGAAGCGCCCGGGCGATTGCTATCCGCTGGCGCTGCCCGCCGGAGATCTGCGAGCCCAACTCACCGGCAACCGTTTCATACTTGAGCGGCAACCCTTCGATGAACTCGTCTGCGAGGGCGGAGTGGGCAGCTTCCTCCACCTGGTCGTCCGAGGCGTCCGGCCGGCCCAGCCGGATGTTCTCCTGAAGAGTGGTGTTGAACAGGTAGATATCCTGGGAAACGCTGGTCAGCAGGGTGCGTAGCGACTCCTGGGGGAAGTCACGGACGTCATGCCCACCTATTGAGATGGCCCCTTGGTCCACGTCCCACAGGCGTAGCAGGAGGTTGGCGCAGGTTGACTTGCCGGAGCCGGAGTGACCCACCAGCGCAACTGTCTCCCCGGGAAAGACCTCGAAGCTCACCTCGGTGAGGGCGTTCTTCAAACCCGGACCGTAACGAAAGCCGGCACCGTGAAACCGGACCGTGGGCTCGATCGGGCCGGCCGGGGGGCTTAGCACCAGGTCCGATACGGGAGGTGGCGCCGCCACGATCGCCGCCACCCTGGCGGCGGCAGCTGCTACCACGTTGAGCTCACGGGCCACGTCGGTAACCGCTACCACCGGCAGGAACGAGACTGCGGCCAGTACCACAGCCACCGGGTAGAGCGCGGGGTCCAGGGCGCCGTTAGTGACCAGCAGGGCGCCGACGACAAGTATCGCCAGCACTCCGGCGGTGGTGATGGTGTCTGTTGCTGCCAGCTCCAACCCCGCCCGCCGGCCGTGAGCCGCCTTGGCCTTAGCCAAAAGCCCGCCCTGCCGGCGGATCAGCTCCAGGCGAGCGGGCCCGGCCCCAAAGTTAACCAGCTCACGCAGACCCTGGAAGGTGTCAACCATCTCCGAGTTGATCTCGCCCAGCCGCTCCCGCAGGGCAGATCCCTGCGGGTCCGCCCTCCGGCGCAGCCAGCCGGGTACGGTGGCCAGCAGGAGCAGGGCGGGAGCGACGGTCAATGCCAGTGCCCAGTGGATGCTCAGCAATGCGGTGAGGGTGGCCAGCGGAACGGTAGTCGCCACCACCAGGGGGCTCAGCGTGTGGGCGAAGAACAGCTCAAGTTGTTCAACGTCGGAGATTGCCGCCGCCCCGAGGTCACCGGAGCGGCGTTGGAGCAGGTAGCCGGGGGAGAGGCGCTCGAAGGCGGCAAAGACCTGTTCCCGGATCCCGGCCAGGGCTCGAAACGCTGCCACGTGGGCCAGGTAGGAGTCCAGCAGCAACATTGCGGCCAGCGGAACTACCAGCAGGCCCAGCACCAGCAGTCCTACCCGAAGCTGCTCGACCGAAGCTCCGGTTGCCGCCTTGGTTACCAGCCATGCGCCGGTGCCGGCAGAGGCCAAAGTCAATAGCTGAGCGGTCATGCCCGCCGCGATTGCCCCGAGAATCGCCTTGCGGTCCGGTCCGATAAGCGGCAGGAGGGTGCGCAGCCGGGAAAGGAGGCCCAAAGGAACTGCCGGATCTGAGGCAAGCGCACTCATCGTGTGCCCTCGGTCTGAGCTGCCACCAGCCGTGAGTACGCTCCGCCCTGGGCGATCAGGCTCTCGTGACCACCGCTTTCCAGCACTTTGCCACCGTCGAGTACAACAATCCGGTCGGCGTTGCGCACGGTAGACAGGCGGTGTGCAATCACCAGGGTGGTCCGGCCCCGAGTGAGTTCGTCCAGGGCGCGCTGGATCTCCACCTCGTTAGAGGAGTCCACGCTGGAGGTAGGCTCATCCAGTACCAGGATGGGTGCGTCTTTGAGCAATGCCCTGGCGATGGCAATCCGCTGCCTTTCGCCCCCAGACAGCTTGAGCCCACGCTCTCCGACGATGGTGTCGTAGCCCCGGGGCAGTGCATGGATGAACTGGTGGGCGCGGGCAGCCAAGGCGGCATCCTCGATCTGCTCATCGGTGGCGCCCGCCCGGCCAAGCACTAAATTCTCCCGGACTGTGCCGTGGAACAGGTAGGTATCCTGGGCCACCACCCCGATCAGGGAGCGTAATTCGGGCAGCCCGAACTCACGAACGTCCTTCCCCCCCACAACGATCCGGCCCTGCTGGAGTTCGAAGAAACGCAGCAGCAGACTGAGAGCGGTGGTTTTCCCGGAGCCGGAGCGTCCCACCAGCGCCACTCGCTCGCCGGTGGCTATCGCCAGCGAGAAGCCGCTCAGGGCGGGCTGATCACGATGCGGATAGGTGAAGGAGATCTGTTCGAAGGCAACACTGGGCGGCACGCTGATGTCGGGTTTTGCTTCCGGCCGCACGTCGACCACATCGGGCGTGGTATCCAGAAGCTCGAAGATCCGCTTGCAGGAGGGGATGGCCTGGTAACTGGAGTGGTAGGCCTGCTGGAAATCGTTGAATGGCCGGAAGCATTCCCGTGCCAGGATCAAGATGGTGAACAGCTCCGGGGTGGAAAGGGTGCCTTGAGCCCGGTGCACGGCGGCGAGCCCTACCGAGATCACGGTTCCGGCCCCGACCGCCAGGCCGATCCCGCCGGACGAGCTGCACCAAGCTGCCATCAAGCGAGTGGAGTCCCGGCAAAACTGCCTGGCATAGGCGCTCAACTCGGCCCCGCGCCGGTGGCTGGCGTTGAATGCTTTCAGCGTGGCCATGCCCTGCAGGGCATCCAGATTCTCTGCGTAAAGGCCCCGGTACGAGAGCATCCATGCCGAGGTGCGGCTCTCCAGCAGGCGCTGGGTTAGCCGGGGAACCAGCGGTGCCACCACTGCGCAAACCAGGATCACCGCACCTACTGAAGCATCCAGGGTGAAGATGTAACCGGTGATCGCGCTGGCGCCAACGATGGAGGCGGTGATCTGGGGCAAGAAGCGCCCCACCAGGGGGTCGAGCATCTCCACCGCATCCACCGCGGTGGATTGGATGGTGCCGGTACGGGTCCGCTGAAGCGTGCCCGGGCCCAGTTGGAGCAACTTGGCAACTATGGCTTCCCGCACTGCTTCCTTGGCCCGGGCCGAGACCGCCAGGGACAACCGCTCCTTTATGGCCAACACACCCGCCCGCACCACCTGCAGGAAGGCGATTCCCGCTATTTCCCCTACCAGGGTTTGCAGCTCATCCCCGCTGAAGATAGAGGCCAGGATCCGGGCGATCAGCACCCCTTGCCCCACATAGGTGCCGGTGGCCAGTAGAAGCAGCGCGGAAAGCCCGTTGATCCGCCGGTGTGTTCCCGGGGCCAAGGCGATCAGCCGCTTTACCACAGCTTTCAATGGGGGCCTACCTTGGCGGAGTCGGTTGCAGGAAGGTCGGCCATTGTCAGGATAGAGACTCTACTTGCGAGTAACCCGTAACTGCAACCGTATTGGAGTTGATAGGCTTATGCGCCAGGTTCGTGGGTTGATGGTCTTAAGTTTCCCAAGCAACGTTCTGGTGGTGGTGATTGGATTTGTATGACCTTCCGATCTTCTTCGGCGACCGGTAGGCGTCGTAGAGTGGTAGCCCCGGCAAGTATATAGGATCGATTATCAAATTGTAGAGGGCTTTCGGTAGTTCTTGTAGTCTAGAAGCCCACTGCGCTTTCCAGTTCCTCGATGGTCGCCTGACCGGAGGCCGCCCTGAACTCTTTAAAACTGATAGCAACCACCAGATCCTACTGCCAGATACCCATAGGCGAACTGACCCACTAGTGATAGCAAGCACTAGGGAGTAAACTCACTTCATGATCGAGCAGAAGGGCTGGGAGCAGGTGCTCGACGCTGCCGCCCGGTTGCAGGCACTGGTTCCCGACGCCGTCCTCGTAGGCGGTACGGCGGCCTCCGGCCACGCAGGCCACCGGGTCTCCTCCGACGACGACCACGTGCTGACCGACCTCACCTCACGCTTCGACACCGTCCTGGCCGACCTTGAAGCCACCAGAGGTTGGGTTACCGCTCGAGCCCGGCGACCGGTGCTGATCCTGGGCAGCCTGGATGGAGTGGAGACCGGAATCCGTCAGCTGATCCGGCGCAGGCCGTTGGAGGTGGAGACCATCAGCGCGCCTTCGGGCGACCCGATAAGGGTTCCTACTATCGAGGAAATGCTGCGGATCAAGGCCTGGCTGGTTCTCAAGCGCAACGCTACCCGCGACTACCTGGATGTGGTGGCGCTCGCCGCCCAGCTGGCAGGCAGGGCCGCTGAGGTGGCAGCCGGCATCGACACTTACTATGCCGATCAGATCGGTCCCGACGGCCGGCGCGTGAGCACCCAGCTGGCTCGCCAGCTTGCCGAGCCAGCACCCTATGACCTGGCGGAGGTCGAACTGGGCAGCTACCGTAAGCTGGACCACAGGTGGCAGAGCTGGGAAGAGGTGGCAAAAGCCTGCCGGAGTCTTGCGGTGGGAATGCTGGGGCAGCAGATCGTGGACCCGGTTTGATCCACCGCCACCTGGATATCCCGGAGGGAACGCCGGTTGAGGAGTTGGGCCCGGCGGCGATCGACGACCTGCTGGACCGGGGCGATCTGGGCGACTGGCGCCCGCTGGCAGAGGCGGTAGCCGCCGACCCCCACGGCCGGCTGGCCGGAGTGGTCCTGAACCTGTGTAACGCCCACCCCATGTACGGCACGAGCGAGCTGTGGAGGTTGTGGATAGGCGAGCTTAAGGCCACTGCCCGGGATGAGCCTGCGCCGGCAGGCCTGGCGGAGCTCCGCCGGAGCCAGGGCCTGAGCCAAACGCGGCTGGGCGAGCGGCTCGGCATCTCGCAGTCCGACGTTTCCAAGCTCGAGCGCCGGGGCGAGGTTCGGATCTCAACGCTACGGGAGGTGGTTAGCGCCCTGGGGGGGACTTTGCGCATGGTTGCCGAGTTTGCCGACGGTACAAGCGTGACACTTGCCCCGGGAAGCCAGTCCGGCGCCGGGGATGCTCCCGGTCCTCGAGGTAGTGGCCGGGCACAACAGCGCGCTCAGCCTGCAAAAGGGGCACAGCTCCTGGACTAACTTACGTTCCCAGAACGGCCTCCAACCCCGACCTCTTCGACAAGCGCAGGTCGAGCAGCTGCCGGGAGAACAGTCATCAGATCTGCACCATCCTCCGGCGGTCCGGCCATAGGTGCATCGAACGATTTACAAACGGCGTTTCAAACACCTAAGATGCGGGATATGACTTGCCTTCCGGACGACAAGAGGTTCACCCACCGTTTGGGTGCCGGGCTGGGGGCCTTGGTCCTGGTCCTGTCAGCATGCTCTCCGGCCGGTACTCAAGGCGAGGTTGAGGAGCAGGCGGCTGCCGGAGGGCCTTTCCCGGTCACCATTGAACATCAGTTCGGACAGATCATGATTCCCAGCGAACCCAGGCGTGTTGTCTCGATCGGCTTCAATGATCAAGACGTGCTCCTGGCGCTGGGGGTCAAGCCGGTGGCCATAAGAGAATGGTTCGGGGAAAGGCCGTTTGCCACCTGGCCTTGGGCCCAAGACGCACTTGGCGATGCCAAGCCCGAGGTCTTGACCGGCAGCGAGCTCAACCTGGAAGCCATTGCCGCCCTGCGGCCCGACCTGATAGTCGGAGTATTTCTAGGCATGGAGAAGTCGGAGTACGACCGGCTCTCGGCTATAGCCCCGGTTGTTTATCACACCGGAGAGCACCCGGACTACGGCACCCCGTGGCAGGAACAGACCCGGATCATTGCCAAGGCGGTGGGCATGTCCGAACTGGCTGAGGAGTTGATCCAACAGGTGGATGCCCGCTTCGCCGGAGCCCGGGAACAGTTCCCGCAGTTCGCCGGCAGGTCGGCAATTGTCGCCTACAGCTTCGAAAAGGGCGCTTACGGGCCCTACGCCTCGGAGGACCTGCGCAGCCGGGCGCTCGGCTCGCTTGGATTCAAAGTGCCTGAGGTCATAGACACGCTGGCCGGGGATCAATTTTATGCGGAACTCAGCAACGAGCAGATCGAGATGCTGGACACCGATGTGCTGGCCTGGGTTTCCCTGGTCGACTCCTCCGCCATCACTGACTTGCCGCTTTACCGGCAGCTCAACGCATTCAAGCAGGGTAGAGACATCTTCTTGAGTGAGGAACTGGGGGCGGCTCTGTCTTTTAGCAGCGTCCTCAGTTTGCCGTTCGTTGCCGACCAGCTCACGCCGAGGCTGGCTGCTGCCGTTGATGGTGACCCCGCAACCGCCGTTGAGTAATGTCTCAGGCGACTTACGCTGCGATGCCCGGTGCTTGAGCCCCCAGTTGTGAAGTGCCCGGGATCCGATGGGTCGATCAGGTGGCGCTTTACGGGCGCTGCGCTTGCCTTGGGCATGTTGCTGAGCGCGTGCCGGGCGCCGGCCGAGGAGGTCGGCTCGGCCGATCAAGCTAACGTGGGAGGGGCTTTCCCGGTAACCATCGAGCACAAATACGGCTCTACCACCATCGCCACGGAGCCTCAGCGGGTGGTGGGCTCTACAAGAACCTCAAAGTGGTGAAGGAGAACCGGACCGTGCCGGGCGTTGAGCCGATTGAAGGGGCGCTCTACTGGGCCAGCGTCTCCAGCCTGCCTTTTGCACTGGACAAGCTGGTGCCGATGCTGGCAGCTGCTGCCGACGGTGACCCGCTCACCATCCCGACCCCCCCGGTATAGCAGGCGAAGAGCGTCCGGGCCCAGCGGCACGGCGCATCCAGAGCAGACATAAGCAGACCGGCCTTCCCAAGGTAGGGTGAGGGGTCAATGGCGAGTCAAACCGAAGACGCCCCCAAGGCCCATCCGCTCGGCAGGTTGTGGCGCTATGCAGCCGGATACCGCCGCAAGGTTGTCTGGTCGGCCATCTGGACCACAGTCAACAAGTTCGCCGACGTGGTGCCGGAGTTGCTGATCGGCGCGGCGGTGGACGTAATTGTGCGCGGTGAGGACTCTTTTGTATCCGGGCTGCTGGGCGTTGAGGACCGCTTCCAGCAACTGAGCATCCTGGTGGTTTTCAACGCTGCAGTCTGGGTGCTCGAGTCGCTTTCCGAATACCTCTCAGAGATTGGCTGGCGCAACCTTGCCCAGTCGATCGAGCACGAAGCCCGCCTGGATGCCTATGAACACCTGCAGGAGCTGGATCTTGCGTGGTTTGAGGATGTCTCCACCGGCGGGTTGCTCACGGTGTTAAACGACGATGTCAACCAGCTGGAACGATTCCTGGATGGGGGGGCATCGACGATCATTGCCACCTTCTGGAACATCGTATTGGTCGGGGTGGTCTTTTTCACTACCTCGTGGCAGCTGGCTGTGCTTGCCTTTTTGCCGATTCCGGTGATTGTGGGAGGGTCTATCCGCTACCAGCGCCGGCTGGAACCGCTCTACGGGGCAGTTCGGGAAAAGGTCTCCGGGCTGTCCACCACGCTGGTGAACAACGTCAGCGGGATTACCACCATCAAGGCGTTCACCGCCGAGTCCCGGGAAGCTGCCCGGATCCGGAAGGTGTCCGACGAATATCGCCTGGCCAACGGCAAGGCCATCAAGTATTCGTCTGCCTTTGTGCCGATGATCCGCATGGCTATTCTTGCCGGTTTCACGGTGACTTTGTTGCTGGGTGGCCGCATGGCGCTGGACGGCACAATCGAGGCGGGAATTTTCTCAGTTCTGGTCTTCATGACGCAGCGCCTGCTTTGGCCGCTGACCTTCCTGGGGGAGACGCTCGACCTTTACCAGCGGGGTATGGCTTCCACCCGCCGAATTCTTGACCTGCTGGACGTCTCGTCGACCATGCAGACCGGAACGCTGGAGCTTCCCGAGCCGGTTGGGGGCGAGGTGCGTTTGGATCAAGTGTCCTTCGGATACGCAGACGGCCCCAACGTGGTGGACGGGATAGACCTGGTGATACCGGCGGGGACCACTCACGGGATCGTCGGCGCCACCGGGGCGGGCAAGTCGACCATGTTGCGGCTGCTTTTGAGGTTCTACGACCCTCGGGAGGGCCAGATCCTGGTCGACGGGATAGACCTGCGCGACCTGAGCTTGAGCACACTGCGCAATGCCATCGGCTACGTCAGTCAGGAGGTGTTCTTGTTCCAAGGGACGGTGCGTCAGAACATCGCCTACGGCCGGCCTGATGCCACTGATGAGCAGGTCAAGGAAGCTGCCCGGCTGGCCGAGGTGGCCGAGTTCGTGGAGCCCATGCCTGCCGGTTATGACACCGTGGTGGGGGAGCGGGGACAAAAGCTCTCTGGCGGCCAGCGCCAGCGGATCTCCCTGGCCCGAGCGATCCTGCGGAATCCGGCGATCCTGATTCTGGATGAGGCCACCTCAGCGGTGGATAACGAAACTGAAGCTGCAATCCAACGCTCATTGGTCCAGGTGGCCACCGGCCGGACGGTCATTGTGATCGCTCACCGGCTTTCCACCGTGCGCCACGCTGAGCGAATCTCAGTGCTCAATCGGGGCCGGATCGTGGAGTCGGGAACCCATGACGAACTGGTTGCCTCCGGCGGATACTACGCCAACCTGTGGAGAGTGCAGACCGGGGAGGCGGTGGCCTCGATTAATTCGTAGGCATCTGTGACCACGTGGGGGCCGCCGCCCTTGCTGGCCCTAGGACTTGAATGCATTGCAGGTGTAGGAGGCCTTGATCCCACCCCTCACCAGCTTGCACGTGCCGACGGCGAGCTTGGGAAACATGTAGACGCATGCATCGCACTGGCTTGTCTCACGTTTGGCCGGGCGATAGTTTACCTGCTCCTTGGAAAGACCCCAGACCTTCTCACCCACAGCAAGCTCCTTTCAAAGATACACAACACTTTAACAACAACGGCTTAATTGTCAATAGCGTTTGGCTTGTAAAGTGTTCGATGCCCGGACCCCGTTCGGCTTGGCCGCTGTGTAGCATTCTTGAAGGTCGCTGGTTCGGAGGAAGCAATTGCTAGCTGGAGGGCGGTGAGTCGTACGAATGATGTCCCAACGCCCCGGTTGGCTGCGCAGGACGTGGTGTTGCAGCGAGGTGGCCGGACTGTGCTGGAGCGGGTGAGCTTCTCGGTGCCCCCCGGAGCCACCCATGCGTTGCTCGGGCCCTCCGGATCGGGCAAGTCCAGCCTGCTGCGCTGCCTCAACCGCTTGGAGGAGCCGGCGGCGGGCAGGATATGCCTGAACGGGGCGGACATCGTCACTTTCGCACCCACCCGCCTGCGGCGCAAGGTGGCACTGGTTGCCCAGTTGCCCAGCGTGTTCCCCGGCGGCGTTCGGGCTAATCTCACCTACGGCCTTGAAGGTGTGCCCGAGGGTGCTCTGGCGAGCGCGCTGGAGGGGGTTGACCTGGACGCCACCTTTTTGGATCGGACCTCGGAGGCGCTGTCGGTTGGCCAGGCGCAACGGGTGTGCCTGGCCAGGGCCTTGATCCGGGACCCGGAGGTCCTGGTTCTGGACGAGCCGACTTCGGCGTTGGATCAGGACTCCGCCCGGGCGTTCGAGCGCTCGGTTGCGGCACGGGGACGAGCCGGGCTGACCATCGTGTTGGTCAGCCACGATCTGGCGCAGGCAGCCCGCCTGGCGGCCACTGCCTCTCTACTGGTTGACGGGAGGGTAAGCGCTGAGGGATCGGTTGAGCAGGTCGTCCGGGCCTGGCCCGGGGGGCGGAGATGAGGCCGGTACTTCTCAGCTTGGTGTTGGTGGCTGCGGCGGTGCTCATTTCTCGTTTCCAGCGGCTTCGGATGGAAGCGGAGTTGATGGTCGCAACGCTTCGGGCGGCGGTGCAGTTGGCCGTCGTTACTTTGGTTGTAGGGGCGGTCTTCGCGAACGCCGGGTACGCCGGCTTGTTCGTCCTGATCATGTACGGCGCGGCCTGCTGGACTGCTTGGCGGCGTCTGATCGGGGTCAGGTGGGGCGGAGCAATCGGGTCGGCATGTGTGGCGGCCGGAAGCCTCCCGCCTCTTCTGGTCCTGTTCGGCCTGGGAGGCTACCCGCCGGAGCCCCGTTACCTCATCCCGGTGGCCGGCATCCTGATCGGCGGATCCATGAAAGCCACCACGCTTACCGGCACGATCCTGAGCGAGCGCCTTGCAGGCAGCGTCGCCGAGTTCGAGGCGCGTCTCAGTCTGGGCGTCTCGGCGAATACCGCTTTGCGGGCGTACTTGCCCGATGCCATCAGGAACTCCCTGTTGCCAGTGCTCGATCAGACCAAAAACGTCGGACTGATCACCTTGCCGGGGGCGTTTGTAGGCATGGTCTTGGGGGGCTCGTCGCCTGCGGAAGCTTCGATGGTGCAGCTGACCGTGCTGTTCTCCCTGCTCGGTGCGGAAACGATGGCGGCTTGCGCTTGCGCTCTTCTCGTCGGCCGCTCGTTCATTGGCCCGGGCGAGCGGATCGTTCTGGCGCAACGCACAGCGGCCGGCTGAACCGCCTCTGCGGCATGCCCCCCGAACCCACGCCTCCTTCGCCGGCGGTTGTCCGGTTCGGGTTGCCGGCGGCCTCGCCCCCCTGGTGGGGGTGGCCGGGCTTGCGCTGAGCGGCCGGCGATGGTGTGATCTTGGACAGTGACGGCTAACGACACGTATCGGGCGATCGAGGCGGTTTTCAGGATCGAGTCGCCGAGGCTCATCGCCCGCCTAGCGCGGACGGTCGGCGACGTAGGACTGGCTGAGGAGTTGTCGCAAGATGCCCTGGTAGCGGCCCTGAAGCAGTGGCCGGGTCAGGGCATACCCGACAATCCGGCGGCCTGGCTGATGACTGCGGGCAAGCATCGTGCGATTGATCTAATCCGGCGCAGCCAGAACCTACACCGCAAGACCGAAGAGATCGGGCGGGACATCGAGGCTCGCCGGGGGAGCGGCACTGAACCGATCGACGCGGTGATCGAACAGGACATCGGCGACGATTTGCTGCGGTTGGTGTTCACGTCCTGCCATCCTTTGCTTCCCCTGGATTCCCGGGTCGCTCTTACGCTCAAGCTGTTGGGTGGCCTGACCACGGGAGAGATCGCACGTGCCTTTTTGGTGCCCGAGGCGACGGTGGCGCAGCGGATCGTACGAGCGAAGCGGGCGCTGGCCGGCGCCTCGGTGCCGTTCGTGGTGCCCGATGTTACAGAGCTGTCGCCCCGGCTGGCATCGGTACTGGAGGTGGTCTACCTGATCTTCAACGAAGGCTATTCGGCCAGTGCCGGCGATGACCTCATGCGCCCGGGCCTGTGCGAGGACGCTCTGCGCCTGGGGCGTATCCTGGCCGAACTGGTGCCCCGGGAGCCGGAGGTGCACGGCCTGTCTGCGCTCATGCAGATCCAGGCATCCAGGATCGGTGCCCGCACCGGACCCGGCGGCGAACCAATTCTCCTGCTGGACCAGAACCGGGGTAAGTGGGATCAACTGCTCATCCGCAGGGGACTGGCGGCGCTGTGCCGGGTCGAGACTCTGGGCGGGCAGGGCGGCCCTTATGCCCTCCAGGCGGCTATCGGCGCGTGCCACGCCCGGGCGCGCACCGCCGAGCAGACCGATTGGCTGAAGATAGCGGCCCTTTACGGGCAACTCGTCCGGGTGCTTCCTTCGCCGGTGGTCGAGCTCAACCGGGCGGTGGCGGTGGGTATGGCCTTCGGTCCGCAAGCCGGTCTGGAGGTTGCACAAGTCCTGGTTGGCTTGCCGGCGCTCAAGTCCTACCACCTGTTGCCCACCGTACTGGGGGACTTGCTGGAAAAGCTCGGGCGTGTGGAGGAGGCTAGGGCCGAGTTCGAACGGGCAGCCTCGCTCACCGCCAATGGGCGCCAGCAAGCGCTGCTCTTGAAGCGGGCAGCGGCGTGCCGGACGTGAGCCACCGACCCTTACAACAACGAAAAGAAAAGATCGTTCGCCGGGTCGATTCTTCCTTTGCCTGTTCGACGTGGTGGTGAAGGCAAACTGATGGAACGAAAGGAGTCGGATTATGAGGTACATGCTTATTGTTAAGGCCAACGAAGACACCGAAGCGGGCATCCCGCCCACGCAGGAGTTGCTCAACGATATGACCTCGTTCAACGAGGAGATGGTCAAGGCGGGGATCCTGCTGGCCGGCGATGGGCTGCAGGCCAGTTCCAAGGGGGCCCGGGTTCATTTCACCGGTGCCGGCCGCCGGGTGGTGGATGGACCTTTTGCCGAGACCAAAGAGCTGGTGGCGGGCTTTTGGATCATCCAGGTCAAGTCTTTGGAAGAGGCAATCGAATGGGTGAAGCGTGCCCCCAATCCCACCGGCGCCGAGTCGGTGATCGAGATCCGGGAGTTGTTCGAATCAGCCGACTTCCCGGAGGGCGAGTGGAGCGAGAAGGAGGCGCAGTTGCGTCAGCAACTCGCCGGCAGTTAGCGGTTCGTTGGCGTTGAGAAAATGCGGGCTGGGCTTGCAACTCGTCGCGTGCCGGGCAAGGCAGATGAATCAAGATCTCAGGGACTTGATCAAGCGGAGTTGTAGTTGTTTGCCGGCGATCTCCAGGCTAGCGGATTCGGATGTCATTGCGCCGTCCGAAAATGAGTTCGCCTGGACTTCGCCCATGATGAAGGACCGCCACTGCTTTATCGCCGCCAGCAATTGAGCGTCACCGGTGTGGAAACTCACCTCTATCCGGTCGCTGATCTGCAGACCAGAATCTTTCCGCAACTGCTGGATGTGCCTGACCACGTCCCGGGCAAAACCCTCACGCAGTAGATCGCCGGTCAGGCGGATGTCCAGCGCGATCTGCAACGAACCTGCCGACCCCACCGCCCAGCCCGGTGCGGTCACGGTCTGGATGGCCACGTCCTGCGGGGTGACCTCAAATGCGCCTAGCTCAACGGTTTGTCCGGCTCCCAAGCGCTGGGCAATCTCCGCCGGCGCCTCGCGCACCAGGGCCGCCACAGTCTGTACCCCGGCCCCGTGCTTGGCTCCCAGCGTCCGGAAGTTCGGCTTGACGGTGTAGGTGGTCAGATCCCCAAGTGTTGCTGAGACCGTGAGTGATTTCACATTCAACTCGTCCAGGATCAGGGCTCTTAGCTCCTCCAATGCCTCCCGATCCTCGGCGCCCGGCGCCCCCACCCGCAGCTCCGCCAGCGGCTGGCGTACCCGCTGAGCCGCCTGCTCCCGCAGCGACCGTGCCGCCGACGCGACCTGCTGGGCCACCCCCATCTGGGAGGACAGCTTCTGGTCGATGAGCGAATCATTCGCCACCGGGTAATCGCACAGGTGGACGCTGTGGCCGGAGGCGGAAAGGTTCTGGTACATCCGCTCGGTCAAAAATGGCACCACCGGCGCAAGCACTTTGGTCAGCGTGAGAAGTACTTCGTGCAGCGTCTGGTAGGCGGCCGCCTTGTCCGCCGGGTTCAGCCCGGCAGGGTCCCAGAACCTGGAGCGGTTCCGGCGGATGTACCAGTTGGAAAGCTGGTCGATGAACTCTTCCGCCCTGCGTATGAACGGGAACATCAGGTAGTCCTGGAACTGGGTGTTGGCCGACTGCACCAACAACTGCAGGTCCGAAAGGATCCACCGGTCGATCTCCAGACGCTCGGAGACAGGGACCGGAGGGCCGGACGGGTCGAAGCGGTCCAAGATCGCATAGTTCACGAAGAACAGGTAGGAGTTCCATAGGGTCCCGAAGACCTTTCGTTCCAACTGCTCGCCTGCGGCGAAGCCGAAATTCAGATTCTGGGTCGGGTTGTGCCGGCAGTACATCCAGCGCATGACGTCGGCGCTCATCTTGTCGGCGGCCAGATCGAACTCTATGGAGTTGCCCTTGGAGTAGTGCATTTCCTCGCCGTTTTCGTCCCGGACCGACGCGTAGCCGAGAAGTGTCTTGAACGGCGTGATGCCCTCCATCATGGTGCTCATGGTCAAAAGCGCGTAAAACCAGTTGCGGAACTGACCGGGGAAGCTCTCAGTAACAAAATCGGCGGGCATCCATTGCTTCCAGTGGTCCCGGTCGGCGTTGTACTTGGTGGTGGAGTAGGGAACTATGCCTGCATCCAACCACGGGTTGCCCACGTCCAGGATCCGCTTTGCCACGCCTTCGCAATTGTCGCAACTGATGCGCACATGGTCGATGTAAGGCCGGTGCGGCGAGTTCGGGTTGGCCGGATCCCCGACGAAACTTTCCCAGCCGGCCACCGCCCGCTTTTCGAGTTCCTCCCGCCCGCCGATCACGTCGAAGTGGTTGCACTCGTTGCACACGAAAATCGGTAACGCAAGTCCCCAGTAGCGCTTCTTGGAGATCATCCAGTCGCCCATGTTGCTCAGCCAGTCCAACTCCAGGTCCTGACCGTACTCCGGGATCCAGCGGGCCTGCTTGACCACCTGCTTTATCTCGTCCCGCCAGCCCATGTTGATGTACCACTCTTCTACTGCCCGGAACAGCAAAGGTGTTCCGCATCGCCAGCAGTGGGGGTAGTCGTGCCGGTAGCGCTCCTGCTTGAACAGAAGGCCTTTCTCCTTGAGCCGAGCGATGACAACGTCGGCCACCTCAAGCGCACTCTTGCCGGTCAAGAAGCCGAAGCCCTCCATGTAGATGCCTGAGTCGTCAATGGGCTGCACCACGCTCAGGCCCTCCTGCCGGCCGAGGTCAAAGTCCTCCTTGCCGCACCCGGGGGCGATGTGGACTATCCCGGTTCCCTCGCCGTCGGCAACCTCCTTCCAGGAGATCACCCGATGGTGTTGCCTGGCTGCCCCGGCAGCTGGCAGGTGGTCGAACGGCCCGGCATAGGTCCAGCCGACCATACCGGCGCCGGAGATCTCGCAAAGCACTTCGGCCCCCTTGCCCAGGACGCCCAACGAACCTTTGGACACGTAGACGATGTCGTCCTGCACCCTTGCCTTCACGTAGGTGAGGCCGGGATTGACTGCGGCAGCAACGTTTGCGGCCAGCGTCCACGGCGTGGTGGTCCACACCAGCAGGGACTCGCCGGGTGAGCCGGAGAGCGGGAACTTCACGTACACCGCAGGGTCTTCCACCACCTTGTAGCCCTCTTTGCGCTCCTGCTCGGAGATGCCGGTGCCGCATCGGGGGCACCAAGGCATTGCGTCGAGGCCCCGGTAGATCAACCCCCGCTCGTGGCAGCGCTTGAGGAAACTCCAGATGGTGTAGTTGTTCTCGTCCGACATGGTGAAGTAAGAGTTGGGCCAGTCGCTCCACATACCCAGGCGGATCGACTGCCTTGTTTGGATGGCCGAGTATTTCCACACCCGCTCCTTGCAGCGCTGGATGAACTCCTCGATGCCGTACTCCTCGATGTCCCGCTTGGACTTGAAGCCGAGGTCCCGCTCCACCTGAACCTCCACCCACAGTCCCTGGCAGTCGAAGCCCTGCTGCCAGCGCAACTCATGGCCGGCCATGGCGAAGTAACGCTGGAATGCGTCCTTGTAGGTGCGCCCCCAGGCGTGGTGGACCCCCATAAAGCCGTTGGCGGTGATCGGGCCGTCCAGGAACGACCACCTGGGCTTGCCCGCACCCTTGGCTCTGAGCTTGTCGAAGGTGTGGCTGGATTCCCACAGTTGCAGAACCTCGTGCTCGCCTTGGACCAGATCCGCCCGGGTGGGGACCTGCTGGAAAACGGGCGCGGGCGGAGGAACGGTTTCAGTCATCCGTCAAAGATATAGGTAGGGAGCATGAACGCGCTCTTAACAATCCACGGCCCCGCGGGTGGGCGGGGCCGTGGGTGTCGATGCCTTCAGCTCAGGGGATCATCGTCTGCCTTTCGCAGGAGATCCCCACGTCCGTTCCTGCGCCTCCTGTACACGTGTCGGTTTGGGCGCCGCCGTCCAGGGTGTCATTGCCGTCACCGCCGGTTAGAGTGTCGTTGCCCGCACCGCCCAGGAGGGTGTCGTTGCCGGCCAAGCCGGTCAGCTGATCGTTCCCGTCACCCCCGGAGATGTAGTCGTTCCCGTCACCGCCGGTAAGTTTGTCGGCGCCGCCGCCGCCGCACAGCCGGTCGTCCCCGCCCAGGCCGGTGAACTCGTCGGCGCCGCCGAAGCCGAGAAACACGTCAACCCCGGGCGTACCGGCCACCTTGTCTATGGCGTCGGTGCCGACAAACGTCGCCGCGAGGCCCCCGCAGCCGGGAACCAGCGAGATGTCCGCGGCCGTGTTGTTGTTCCCCGGCACGAAGTCGGGCAGGTCCGACGAGATCGATATCGCGTTTCGTACGGTGACCGGTTGGCGCAGGTCCTCGGTGACCTGGAAGCTCAAGGTGAGGATCGCCGACCCGCCTGGCGCGAGCGATGCGAGGGTACAGGTGACCGTCCCGCCGGCGGCCACCGGCGCGGCAGTGCAGGCCCACCCGCCCGGGACGACCGAGCCGGTGTAGGTGGTGTTGGCGGGCACCGTCTCGGTCACCATGACGTTGGTGGCGGTAGAGGGGCCGTTGTTCACAACGCCGACCGTGCAGGTGACCGTCCCGCCTCCGGCAACCGGCGTCGAACAACTTTTGGTGACTCCGAGGTCGGCGTTGGGGGGAGTGACCGTGGTGACAGCCGTGGACGAGTTGTTGCCGGGTACGATGTCGGCAAGATCGGCCGGCAGCGAGGCAGTGGCCGTGTTGGTCAGCGTGCCTCCGCCGGGAAAGGCCGTTGCGCTCACGGTTACCACCATGGTTATGGTCTGCGTTGAGCCGACCGGGATCTGGGCCCGGGTGCACGACACCGTGGTGGTGCCGCCGCAGGACCAGCCGCTTCCTCCGGCCGATACCAAAGTGGTGTTGGCCGGCAGAACGTCCATAACGGTCGGCGTCAGGGCGATCATCGGACCGTTGTTGGTCACGTCTATGGTGTAGGTGAGGTTGGTTCCCGCCAGGACCGGGTCGGGGGAGTCGGACTTGTCGACGTCCAGGTCGGCGTCGCACGCTACGAATCCGCTCAGGTTGATCTCGTAGCCGCCGCCGTCCCCGCTTGCAGGGATCAGGTTGTTGTACGGTCCGGGCCCCCCGGGTCCGGTGGGACCGACCGGGGAGCCGGCCGGGAAGATCGGGTTGGTGCCATTGGCCGGCTGAGCGGCCGGGGCCAGGGTCAGGTAGTAAACGCCGGCAACCAATGTGCCGCCTATTGCGTTCGGTGCGGTTTGGTTATTGTCCGCCACAATCCCGTTGAAGATCCGGTCGGAAAGGAAAAGCCCCACGACGTTGGCTGCGCCTGCCGGCGCTCCGTTGTCGACACCGATCGCCTGGGCGCTAAAGGTGCCTCCGGTGGAACAGACCCGGAAGGTATCTGCGTTGCCGTTATTGACATCCCCCTCGATTATCGTCAGCGGATTCTCGCCGGTGACCGCCAAGGCCGTTGCGGGCGTTGCTCCGCCGTCGCCGTTGCCGGCCTCGCTGAAAGCTGCCGCGATGCCGGTCAACGCCAGCATGATTGCGAGGGTGCCGAGAATGGCCAGAGCGCTTCGGCCAAGCTTCTTGTTGAACAACGATTTCAGGTATTGACCTGTGGGCAACATGGCGGGACCTCCGGGGTCGACGAGACGGGCGCAATTGTACAGGCCAGTTGGTGATATCGGTAGGGAAACCCGCCAGGGTTTGTCTTCAGTTCACAGGTTGGCTCAGCCGGATACGACGGTCAGTGACAGCAGCCACAGCGTTGCGACCGTGTAGAGCGTCATCAGCAGGGTCATCGGTACCTGGCTTTTGATTGGAACCTTGGCTCCGGTGGCTCCGGAGGCGATCCGGTGGGCCATCACCACGCCGATGACGTGCCCGCCCACCACCAAGCCCACTTCCAGGAACCACACCAGAGCCGGCGAAGGCCTAAACCCCGGCAGCACTCCGGCCAAGCCGAACAGGTTCCAGCCTAGACCGAGCGGATCGGAAATGGTCACGAACCACACGGGCAGGGTGACCATCAACAGTGAAACGTTGTGTGCCAGCAGGTAGGCAACGGCAATTGGGGCGAGCGACCAGGCTGCTGTTCGGGGCTCCGGGTGGTAGTCGCCGCTTGCGGCCAAGGCCAGCCGGAAGGTTACGAAGAAGGGGAGGCCCAGCACGGCCAGGGCGAGCGAGTCATAAAGCATCGCCGGAAGGAAATCCAGGCCGAGCACTTCCCGGGCGGCTTGCCAGCCCGGGGTCTCGCGGAGGTTGTCGAACGAGGTCGCTCCTAGCAACACGAACAGGCAGGTATGGACGGGCGCAGGCATCGGGAGGCGGTCCCCTGGTTCGGCACCCGCAATGCGCAAGTGGATTCCCTTTGATCCGGCGGCAAGCAGGGAGGAGCGGGAAGCGAACTCGTAGAGCAGGATGAACGGGTCCATCTGCTGCCAGTTCGGGAAGCGGGCACGGATCCAGATCGCGTAGCCGGTGTAGGCGGCTAGCACAGGAGTGAGGACCTCCGGCGAGAAGCCCTGGTCGGAGACCAGCTCAAACCAGAACAACGAGTACAACAGGACCGGCCCGGCGTAGCGCTCGAGCTTTCTTGAGGACCCGGGTCTGCTATCGACCCGGAGGGTGGCCATCGGCGCCCCCAACGCAATCCACGGATCGGAAAGGCGCCACAGCCCTCCCACAGCGGAGTTGAGCAGGACGAGCCCGACCACCATCCCCACCCACAGCCACACCGATGAGAAGCTGAATCCGAGAGTGCCGCCGACAACGCCGCTGACCAAGGCGAGCAGGAAACCAGTCCAGGTGAGCAGCCGGACCAGCTTGGCCAGCCGCGCGGTGGCGCCCGCTCCGGCGAGCCGGAAGGGCGGGCGCTTGCGATGGGGCCGCTGGCCGAGCATGGTCACTGCCAGGAACGAGCCGGCCACGGCAACTGCCGAGCCGGCGAGGTAGTAAGGCAACGGCACCGGCAACTCGTAGATCCGCCCGACTCCGTGGGCGAGCAGCAGGCTCATCCGCGCCTGTGGGGTACGCTGGGAAAGACCCCTAACGATCTCGACGGAGCCAGCTTGACGATGAAAGCGCGCACGAATCGCAGCCTAACCGCAGCGAGCGCGCTCACTGTCTGTTCGGCTGTCGCCCTTAACCAAGTCCTCCCCAACCCCAAACGGAGTCGTCATGCGCAAAGTTCTGATGTTTTTGTCTATCCAGCTGGCTGCCCTGGGGGGTACCGCCCTTCCCGCCTACGCCCACGGTGCCGGAGGGCCAGATGCCTCCAACTATAAGAGTGCCATCACGGGCGTCACGCCGGCGACGGCCGGCGGCGTTGACTTCAGCATCGTTGCCAACGACGCGCTGATCAAGGCGGTCAATTCCACGGATCAAGATCTCACGATCATCGGATACAGCGAAGAGCCCTACCTGCGCATCGGCCCGGACGGGGTGTTTGAGAACCGCAATTCACCCGCCACCTACCTCAATGCCGAGCGATTTGGGACCGTGGACGTGCCTGCTGGAGTATCCGTAACCTCGGAACCCGAGTGGAGCAAGATCGGCGACGAGCCGGAGCACGCCTGGCACGACCATCGCATTCACTGGATGAGCCCTACGCTGCCTCCGCAGGTGGCGGCAGACACGAGTTCCGAGGAGATCGAGATTTTCGAATGGGGCGTTCCCTTCGACCATGCCGGAGAGCGGTTCGAAGTGACCGGCCGGCTCGACTGGATCCGCCCCGGATCTCCCCTTCCCTGGTTCGCAGCAGGTCTGGCCTTGACTTCAGTGCCCTTGCTGGCGGGCTTGACCAAGCCAGCGGGAGAGGATCGAAAGCGGGCACTTAAACGGATCTTCGGAGCGGTTCTGGGCGTGGTAGTGCTGTTGGATATCGTTCACAGCGTGGACGATGTGCTGGCGGTGCCGGCCACCCTCGGCCAGAACATCAGCGCATCACTGCAGGCGGGGCTGTTCATCGCTCTGGGTTCCTACGGTGCTTGGTGGGCGTGGCGGGCGGGCAGCGGCGCCTGGGTGGGCATCCTCCTGGGCGGAATAGGCCTGGCGCTGGGCATCGGTGCGACCCATCTGATCACACTCACCTCCTCCCAGATCGCCACCACGCTGCCGGAGTGGTTTACGCGCCTGGTCATCGCCTCAAGCGCGGCAGTCCTGGTGCCCGCAGCCTTCCTGGCGTGGCGGCTGCATGAGCCGATGATCGTCGAATCGGGGCCGGCGGACCACGCGCATTGAACAAGGTTGCCGCCGGGGTTATTGCCTCAGCGTTTTTGCTGGCCGGCGCCGCCCCGGTTTACGCTCACGCCCGTTTGGTGTCCACCGTGCCGGCGGGTGGGTCGACCGTGACCGAGGCCCCGACTGAGATCGTCTTGCAGTTCAGCGAGCGCATTGAATCTTCATTTGGCGGTGTTCAGGTGTTCGATCCGGCCGGTGAGCGAGTTCGCTCCGCTGAGCCGGTGATCGTCGGACAGACTGTGAACGTCGCCCTGCCTGAGCTCCCGGGCCCGGGCGACTACACGGTAGCCTTCCGGATCATCTCGGGCGATAGCCACCCGGTGGAGTCGCGCTTCGCCTTTAGCTTCCAACCACCTGGCGGCCCCCTAGACCCGGCCCCCCCTGTCCTACCGCCCGGACCGGAGGCTTCGATCATCCCGCCCGGACCGGCGGAGCCGGGACCGCAACCGCTGGACGTGGAGTTGCAGGACGCCGGCCCGCTGAGTTCCGCCGGACTGTGGCTGGCGCGTTTGCTCAACTACCTGGCAGCGACCCTGGTGGTGGGCTCATTGGTGGCCGGCGCCTACCTTCTGCGGGGCGACTCCGAGCGGGTTCGAGTCTTCGGTTGGGCCGCTCGTTTGTCGATTGCCTGGGCGTTAACCGGGGGCCTGCTGTTCCTGTTCGGCTTCTCTGTGGCCGCTGCGCTGCCGCTGGGTGAGGCAATCGGCGTCTCCGGCCGGCTCCTGGGCACCCGCTTCGGGCAGGCGGTGGCTCTGCAGGTGGGTGCGGCTTTGGCGGTAGCCGCAACGGCGGCATTCGCCCGCAAAGGGCCGAGCAAGGTTCCGGTTGCGGCGCTGGCTGCAGCCTCCATCGGCCTGCTTGCTCCCGGTCTGTGGGGCCATGCCAGCACCGCGCCCGGTCCGGTGTTCGCGCTTGCCAGCGACTGGGCTCACCTGGTTTCGGTCACCGCTTGGGTAGGCGGACTGGCGGTGCTGGCTGCCACCGTGCTGCGGCCCGGCTCCGTGATCGACCCGATCGAGCCTTCGAAGCGGTTCAGCAAGCTTGCCGGCGTTGCCCTTGCGGTGGTGTTGCTCACCGGCACTATCAACGCGCTGAGCAGGATTGGCACCATGGAGGAATTGCTGGACACCGAGTGGGGCAAGCTGGTTCTGATCAAGCTGGTGCTGTTCGGGGCAATCGTCATGCTCGGCTACCGCAACCGGACCCGGATGTTTCCGGCGATTGCCCGGGAGGAGCCGGGAGGGCGCAAGGCGTTTCGGAAACTGGCTGTAGTTGAACTGGGCGTCATGGTCCTGTCGTTTGCTGCCGCCACCGCGCTCGCGTCGACCATCCCAGCGGATGCCGAGGCCGCTGCCGCGCTCCAGTCGATCACTGCGCCGTTCGGCGAGGGCGGAATCAACCTGACCGTCGAGCCGGCAAAGGTGGGCAATAACCTCATGCACCTGTACTTCCTGGACGCCACCGGGCGCCCACAGGTGGTGAGCGATGCCTCGCTCACCCTTTCCCGGAACGGCATTTCGCTCCAAGCCCGGATGTTTGAGTCCGGGCCCGGTCACTACACTGTTTTGGAGCAACCCATCGGGCAGGCGGGGGAGTACTCCGTGACGATCTCCGCTGCTATAAACGGCTTGGAGCAAACGGCCACCTCGGCCTTGGCCATCCGGTAGGCAGTTTGAGTCTTTGACTGGCACCGGGAAATCTGTTAGCTTTCGCCGCTTCAGGGCTGTCACCAAGCCCTCCTGAGAATCGGCCTCACTTCTAATCCATCTACAGGCGCCCCGGGATATTTATGACCGACAACGTCATCGAAGCTGGCAGCGCTCGACGCAAGCCCGGTACCCCTCAGGACGCCTTCGACGCGGAGGCGCTCAACCTTATAAAGAGCACCCTGCTCGGAAAGCGGGGAGAACTGGAGGGCCAGCTCCAGACCGAGGCACAGGCCTTCAGTTCGAGCGAATCAGAGATTGCATCGGAGATCCGCTCCGACGAGAACCCCGCCGAAGCCGGAACAGCCACTTTCGAGCGAGAGAAGCATCTGTCCATCGCTAACAACGTCCAGGACCTGCTGGAGAAGAGCACTAAGGCTCTGGAGAAGATTGAGCAGGGTTCCTACGGGATCTGCGAGTCCTGCGGCAAACCGATCGATCCGGACCGTCTGGCCGCCCTTCCGCATGCTCTAATGTGCATTGAATGCAAGAAGGCCGAAGAGCGCAGATAGTTCCCGCCCGAACCGGCAAGATCGTCATCTTCGGCATCGCCGCGGCCGTCTTGCTGGCCGACCAGGCTACCAAGGCGTGGGCGGTGGCGGCACTGTCTGGTGGCCGCCGGATCCCGGTCATCGGTTCAGTCCTTGACTTCCGCCTGGTGATGAACCCGGGCAGCGCCTTCGGCCTGTTCAAAGGGTGGACCCTGGCGATCTTCGTCGTCAGCTCGCTTATCACTGCGCTGGTGGTGGGCTGGGCGCTTAGGGACCCAGCGGCCAGCCCGGTTCTCGGCCTGATCATCGGCGGGGGCCTGGGTAATCTGGTCGACCGGGTAGTCCGCCCGCCCGGGCCGGGCCGGGGCGAGGTTGTCGACTTCATCTACCTGTCCTTCTGGCCGACCTTCAACCTGGCGGACTCGGCGATTGTGGTCGGGGTGGGCCTGCTGCTGATGATGTCGGTGCGGGAGCAGGCGTCCTGACAACTTTGGTGGTTGACGAGTCGGCCGCAGGCGTCCGTTTGGATGTCTGGTTGTCCGAGGCGTCCGGCAAGGTGCGTACGGAGGTTCAAAGACTTATCGGCGCGGGCAGGGTGAGCGTGAACGGGTCGCCGGCGGTGAAGTCGATGCGGGTGGTCCCGGGGCAGTCGGTAGAGTTGTCCGAGTTGCCTGTCGAGCTTCCAGGCGGCAAGCTGCCCCCGGTTGAAGTCCGCTACGAGGACTGCCACCTGGCGATCGTAGACAAGCCGGCAGGTCTGGTGGTGCATCCGGCGCCGGGGACGCGCATGCCCACCCTGGTGGACGTTCTGGCGACGCGAATGCCGCTGGCCCAAGGATCTGCGCCAAACCGGCCGGGCATCGTCCACCGGCTGGACAAGGGCACCTCGGGGCTGTTGATTGTTGCTAAGACCGACGTCGCTTATGCCTTGCTGGCGGCGGCAATGAGGGATAGACGCATCGAGAAGAGCTACCTGGCGCTGGTCCACGGCAGGCTGGCGCTCGGCCGGGGGCGGATCGAGGCACCGGTGGGTCGATCGACCAAGCGGCCGACGGCCATGGCGGTAAGTTCTGAAGGACGCCCGTCGGTCACCGAGTTTGAGGTGATCGAGGCAGCCGAGGAGGCGACCTACCTGAAAGTGTTCCTGTTGACCGGACGCACCCATCAGATCCGGGTGCACTTGGCGCACATTAAGCACCCGGTGGTGGGCGACCGCCGGTATGGCACGGGGGCCGAGCAACTGTCTTTGAAGTTGGGGTTGGATCGTCCTTTTCTGCATGCTCACGAACTGCGCTTCGCCCATCCGATCACCGCTGAGTTGCTCCACTTTGAACAGCCCCTGCCCGAAGACCTGGCCGGTGCGCTGGCAAAGTTCCAGGGGGCCTAGCGTGGCAGAGCCCCCGGACCCACCGGCCCCCGGCCCCGCCTCCCCCGTCGATCGGCCCCAGGGGCTGCCCGAGGCCCCCCCTAACCCGCGTTCCGAGGCCCGCCTGCCTGCCGCCGGCCCAGGGTTCTCCGCCCCAGTTCCGCCCGTCGTGGAAGTCCCCTCTCCGGCAGCCCGCCCCGCCGGCCCCGCCGGCCCCGCTCCGGCAGCCGGCCCCGCCGACCCCGCCGCCGGCCCCCCCCTTGCCGGCCCCGCCGACCCCGCCGCCGGCCCCCCCCTTGCCGGCCCCGCCGGCCCCGCTCCGGCAGCCGGCCCCGCCGGCCCCGCCGGCCCCGCTCCGGCAGCCGGCCCCGCCGGCCCCCCCGCCGGAATCCGATCGACCGGTAGCGTCACGGGTGGCCGGCGACGGGTCTCGATCGGATCGATCGTCACAACGCTTCGCAGGCGGCCGGACCTTCTGACCTTCTTGGTTGGGTCGCTGATCTTTGCCGGAGGGCTCGCCATGGTGCTGGGCCCCCAGTTGGCGGACCCTGGAAGCTCTCGCCTGATCAGTGAGCGGGAGGCCTCGCCCGTGCCCAAGCCGCACCGGATAGGGCCGGATCTCGGGGAGCCGGTGGCCCCTTACATTCAGCGCAAGAAGAACCTGGCTGCCGAACGCAGCAACCTGGCCGGAGGCGAGTTGGCTTACGGCATTGTGGTGTTCGACTCCTATCGCAAGGCTTCCGAGGTCGGCGAATTGATGCAAGCACGTGACCTTGAGGTCTTGGCGATTCAAACCAGAATCCCGGTGGCATCGTTCCAGCCCAGAAGTCTGGCGCTCAACGGGCTGCCGATCGTTGAGGTGGCTGCCGAGGAGACCTTGGCGGTCACCCGAGACATGCAGACCCTGCAGGGCGTGGCCGCAGCAGCTACCGACGCTGGCTTCCGGGCGGTCTACCAGCGCCAGGTCGAGCTGCAGCGCGAGGCTCTTGGCCACCTAGGCGACGATCCCACCACGGTTTTTGCCGTGGTGGTCAAGGGCACGAACGCCATGATTGCACGGACGGCTGGCTTGGCCCAGGTGCGCTACGTTGACCTGCCGGACAATCCCACCGCCACCCCCGAAGACTCAACTTACGCCGCACTGATTCCAGAGGACGAGGAAGCGGTGACGGCGACCGCCCGGTGAACAGGTTCTCGATCGCTCGTACCATGGTTGAGTGACTGCTCAAATGTTTCGGCCGAACTGAGGTGGGGGCTCTTGTTGAGGTCATCGACCTGGTAAAGCACTACCGGCTGGGCAGTGCCGAGGTTCCGGCGCTCAAGGGCGTCTCATTCGAAATTGAAGCGGGCAAGATGGTCTGTGTGATGGGCCCCTCGGGGTCGGGTAAGTCCACTCTGCTGCACCTGATGGGCGGATTGGACACGCCGAGCAGCGGATCGGTGGTGGTTGACGGCAGTGATCTGGCCAAACTGGACGACGAAGCACTGACCCTGTTCCGCCGGCGCAGCCTGGGCTTCATCTTCCAGTTCTTCAACTTGCTGCCGACGATGTCGGCCTGGGAGAACGTCGCCCTGCCCCGGCTTCTGGACGGTGCGCGCCTCAAAGATGTCCGTCCGAGGGCGGTGGAGTTGTTGGAGCGGGTGGGTTTGGGAGAGCGGGTTGACCACAAACCCTCCCAGCTGTCGGGCGGAGAGATGCAACGGGTCGCGGTGGCTCGGGCGTTGGTGGGCGATCCTGTGCTGGTCCTGGCCGATGAGCCTACCGGCAACCTGGACTCTGCTTCCGGACAGGCGGTGCTGGACCTGCTCCGAGGATTTGTGGCCGACGAGGGGCGCACCGTGGTGGTCGTCACCCACGATGCCAAGGCCGCCTCCTATGCCGACCTGCAGATCAGGCTCAAAGACGGAGTCCTATCCGGCTCATGAGGCTGTTAAACCTCTTCAAGCTGCTCAACTTGCGCCGGTTCGTAGAACACCGGGCGCGTACCGCGCTGTCCGTTTCCGGCGTTTCGATCGGCGCGGCACTGTTGGTGGCCGTGCTCGGACTGCTGGGGTCGCTCACGGGGTCGGTGGAGGGGTTCATTCAGGACCTCTCCGGGCGGGCTGATTTGGAGATCTCGGCGGTGACCGGGGAGGGGCTGGAGGAAACCAGCTTCTTCGGGGTGGAGGAGGCACCGGGTGTGCAGGCAGCGGTGCCGATGATCCGCTCACGGGCACTGATCAACCGGGAGCCGGTGATCTTCCTGGGTATCGATCAGCGAGCGGAGGTCCTGTCCACTGACTTGCTCCGCCAGGAGGAGCAGCAGTCGGTGGACCGGCTGGCCTCGGGCCCGGGAATCCTGATCGGCGAGGGGCTGGCAAGCAAGATCGGGGCCAAGCAGGGTTCCACCGTTCGGGTGTTCGCCACCGGAGCCGATTCCCAGGTGCCCGTTTTGGGTGTCGTCACCGGAGAGGCGGGCCGGTTCAGTGATGGGATGTTCGCCCTCAGCAGCATTCCCTACGCCCAGCGGGTCCTCGGCAAGGGTCCCCGTCTGGACTCGATCTTCGTGGTGGCCAAGCAGGGGACCGGAGTGGAGGAACTCAGCCGGCAGTTGGGGGCCCTGATGGGATCGGGCGCCTATGTGGACTCGCCCTCCGGCCGGGCGCGCCAAGCGCAGTCGTCAACCGCCAGCCTGCGCTTTGGGATGCTGATGGGAGTGGCGATCGCGGTGACGGTGGGCGCATTCCTGGTCTACAACACCATGTCCATGGCCGCACTCGAGCGCCGGCGGGAGCTTGCCACCATCCGGGCACTGGGAGGAGGCCGAAGCAAGCTCCTGGCGATGCTGCTGGCCGAGGCGGCGCTCCTAGGGCTGATCGGCGCCGCCTTCGGCGCGTTCGTGGGCAGCTTTCTCGCCCGGACGCTGGTGGCCTCTATCCCCGACTTCTACGTTACTCAGGTTGAAGTGGCCATCCAGGTGAACATGCCGGGCTATGCAGTCCCGCTGGCGCTGGTGATCGGCGTGGTTTCCTCTGTGGCCGCCGCATGGCTGCCTGCCGCTCAAGCGGTTACCGTGGCGCCGGCTGCTTCCATGCGTCCGGTTGGCGTGCTGGAGTCCTTGGAGGAGATCCACAGGATCTCGCCGGTTCCCACCGCGTTGGGCACCCTGTTGCTCGTCGCCTCGTTCTCCGGGGCGGTTTTGGGGCCGGGGTGGCTTGCTTTCGCCTCGATGTCCGGCCTGGTCGCCGGGGCGATCATAACTACCTACGGACTGACCCATCCGCTGGCCTCACTCACCGCCCGGTTGTCATCGAGGTTCGGGGTAGCCGGCAGGCTGGCCGCCTCGGCGGTGGAGCGGTCCCCCCGAAGGGCGTGGGCGACGAGCGTGGCGGTGGTTGCCGGCGTCGGGATGATCGTCACTCAAGCGAGCGCCACTGAAAACATCGACGAGTCGGTGGAGCGCAGCGTCAACTCCCTGGGCATGGTGGACCTGTATGTTTCCGCGGCGTCGGGCGTTTCGCTGGCCACTGAGGTTTTGCTGCCACCGGAGTGGGAAGCGCAGTTGGCGGCGCTTCCGGGGGTCGAGAATGTGGGAAGTAATACTTTCACCTTCGTCAATTACGAAGGGCAGAAGGTGCTGGTTCAGGGCACAAGCAACTCAATCGGCGCCGAGCCGGTAATGGCTGGCATCACACCGGCCCAGCGCAGGCAGGTGGAAGCCGGTGCGGGGGCCGTGGTTTCACCCCGGTTCACTGACCTGTTCGGCGTGGAAGTTGGCGATACCTTGGCGCTGCCCACCCCCAGCGGCGAACGGGCGATTCCGGTGATTGCATCGGTACCCTCATTCACCTGGGAGCGGGGCCACGTTACGGTGGGGCGCCGCAACCTCCAGCAATGGTTTGGGATGGAGGGGGTGAGCGACTACCAACTGAGCTACGGTCCGGACGCCGACGCCGAACGGGTGCGGGCTCAGGTGGAGCAGTTCGTGACGGACTCGCCGGTCCCGGTTTATCTGAGCAGTGGATCGGAGTATCTGAGTGTGATCGAGGGAACGGTTAACCAGGTGAACGCGCTGTTCGATTCGATGGTCGGTGTGGTTGTAGGTGCAGCAGTCCTGGCGATCATCAACGCGCTGATCATCTCGGTAATCGAGCGGCGGACTGAACTCGGGATCATGCGCGCGCTGGGAACCAGCCGCCGGCAGCTGCGCAGCATGGTGGCGCTGGAGGCCGGGGCTCTCGGCGTGGTCGGAGGGGTGATCGGTGTGGCGTTCGGGCTGCTGGCTCACCGGGCGGCGATAGTGGCCGTAGGGCACCAGGGCGGGATGCCGGTGGAGTATTCGTTCGTGATCATTCCGGCCATGATCGCCTTCCCGCTGGGCATCCTCATGGCGGTGCTGGGTGGCTTGGAACCGGCCCGGAGGGCAGGATCGATAAGTGTGGTGGAGGCGATCGGCTATGAGTAACCGGCTGTTTCCCGGCGGCGCCGGATGGCAGGCAAGCGGTATTGCGCCGCTATGAGTAACCGGCTGTTCCCGGCGGCGTTGGTGCTGCTGCTGGTGCTCGCGTCGTGCGGCGGGGCAGCGGACCCCGAACGGCCGCCTGAGGCATCGCCGGCCGCATCGCCGGCGCCAGTTGAGTCTTTGCCGCCCTCGCCCGAGGCTTCGCCGACTCTGTCGCCCTCGCCCTCGCCCGAGCCCTCCTTATCTGCTTCACCATCTCCGCCGCCCGGCCCTAGCCCGTCGCCCATCGCACGACCCCCGGCCCCGGCCCCCCCGGCCCCGGCCCCTGCCGCCCCGCCGCCCCCGCCGGGGGCCGGGGCGGCTCAACCGGGCACCTACACATTCAACGACAGCGGCCAGATCCGGACCCTCGGCTGCTTTACTAACAATCAGCCGGTGCCGCCGACCTCGCGCCTGACGGTAAATTCTCCGGTGGGAAACCGCCAGCAGATCGACCGCGATCAGACTGGAAACGGTGCAGGATTCAGCACCAAAGCCCTGTTCGAGTACCGGGCCGAAGGCACCTTCTTGGTGGTGCTCAACCAGAGGCAAAGCTTCTCCAACCAGACCGTCGCCACCGATTTTGATGCCAATCCCCCGGTCTTGGTGATTCCCGGTCAGCCTACGGTGGGCCAGACCGGGGGCTTCTTGCTAACCTCCCGGGACGGCCGGGTAAGGATCGACACCTCCTACACGGTTGAGGCGCTGGACGAACCGGTAACCCTGGGTCAGGGGGCGGTGATCTCCGCGCAGCGCATTGCGACATCCAGCCGGATCACCGGCCAGTCGGATCAGGGCACGTTGAATATCACAATCATCCGCACATCGTGGTTCGCTCCGACGGTGCACCTGGAAGTGAAAGATCGCACCGTGACCAACGGGACGGTTGGTCTGTGCCGGGTGGATTTTGAGGTCTCCTCGGTGGCCCAGTCGGTATAGCCCGGGGAGGTTGGACACTGTTTCTAAACCTTGCGCGAATTGGCGGCTATGGTGGCAGGGCAAGGCCCGAGCGATATGTCCGCCTGATACATATCTATGGGTTTGTTGGATACCCTTATACGTATGAAAACCACAGTCGAGATCACCGATTCGTTGCTGCAGCAGGCCAAGGAGCTGGCGGCCCGGGAGAGGACTTCCGTGAGAGCCCTGATTTAGAAGCCGGGCTGCGCCACCAGCACATACTTGATTAGGATTAGGTAATTCAAAGGTTAGTAATTGGGCATTTTGAGCAGAGGCGCGTCCAGGGAGAAGCGCGGGTCAAAATCGACGTGAGCCGCTCGGGCTCCCGTCGGCGCATCATGCTCAAGCAGAAGAAGGACGAGGCCCGAAGCCGCCATCACCCGCGTTGACTGACTCGGGATGGAGTTGAAGGACGGGCGCGGCGTTGTCAGTCCTTATGGGCCTGATAAGTTTGGCCGCGGCCCGGCGGTTGGGGGGCGGAAATGACGAACCGAGGTGAAGCGGGCGAAGTCCCGGTCAAGGGTGACGATTTCTCCGGCGTGCTCCAGTGCTAGTGCTCCCAGCACTGCATCGGGGACCAGATCGCCGGTAGCGTCGGCCTCCTCGCACAAACGACGCACCAGGTTCAGGTGGCGGGCACCAGGAGCAATGGCCAGGTGGGCAGGCTGGGCCGAGGTGGCCTCGACGAAGGCAAAAGCTTCGGCCAGGGGGGTGGGCACCGGGAAGATCCGCCGGTTTGTGGCCAGCCGTAGGAACGAGGCCCAGACCATGTGGGGGACAGCAAAGTCGTGTCTGGCTGCGAGGATCTCATCAAACCACGGGCGCACAACAGCGTAGTGGGGGTGATCGGCGCGATGGGCAGCCAGCACCACGTTCACATCGATGACCAGCACGTCAGCGGCGTCGGTCCAGCTCAAGGCCCTCATCGAGCGCCTCATTCAGTGCCCGGTTAGACGAAAGATCGATGCCTGGTCGCGGTCCGGTGCCCCCGGTGAAGACCGGCACGGGAGGCGCCTCGGAAGTCGAAGGGTCGGCGAGGAGCTCACGTCGTAGCGCTCCTTGAATCAACTCCCCGAGCGTAATCCCCCGCTCACGAGCACGCTGCTTGGCCGCCCCGAGCACCTCATCGTCGATGGCGATCGTTGTGCGCATGATGACAACTATATCGCATCATGCTCATCAACCGGGGCCACAAGGCAGTTTGGTGGTCGGCGTTAACGGGTTGCGCCTCCTACCGCAAGCGCCAGAAGCCTTCGAGGAGGATCGGCGTACCCACTTCCTCTTGACCACACCCCACCGGCTTGGGGTACGATAACAGCCCTAGTTACACATCTGTAGTTCCACTTCCCCGGAACGCAAACTGCCGTTATCACCCGCCACGGCCCATGACGGATTGGGAGGTCCTTTCGCAGATGAGCTTCGTTCACCTTCACTCCCACTCCGAGTACTCCATGTTGGACGGCGCCAGCCGGATCAAGGAGATGTTTTCCCGGGCGAAAGAGCTGGAAATGCCGGCCATCGCCCTCACGGACCACGGAGTGATGTACGGGGTGCTCCCGTTCTACCTGGAGGGCAAGGCTACCGGTATTAAGCCGCTCCTCGGCATGGAGGCCTACGTGGCACCCAACTCCCGGCTGGACCGCTCCACCAGCTACAAGGATTCGTACCACCACCTGACCATGATCGCCGCCAGCAACGCCGGCTACTCCAATCTGGTGAAGCTGTCGTCGCTTGGGTTCATCGAAGGCTACGACCAGCGGACCCGGCGGCCCCGCCTGGACCGGGAACTGCTGGACAAGTATTCGGGAGGCATCATCGTGCTCTCCGGCTGCTTGGCGGGGGAGCTAGCAAAGAACTTGACCGGTGGCCGCTTTGAAGAAGGGCGCAAGGTAGCCCAGGCTTACCGGGAGATCTTCGGCGACCGCTATTTTTTGGAGATCCAGCAACAGGGGGTGGAAGGTCAGGGCCCGCTGAACGAACAGGTCAAAGCCCTAAGCGTTGAGCTGAAGATCCCGATGGTGGCTACCAATGACTCCCACTACACCCGGAAAGAAGACGCTGGGGCTCACGACATCTTGCTGTGTATCCAAACCGGCAAGGAGCTGTCAGACACCAACCGGATGAAGTTCGACACCAACGAGTTCTACCTGAAGAGCCGGGAAGAGATGATGGCCGCCTTTCCCGGCTACCAGGAGGCGCTGGACAACACCGTGGGCGTCGCTGAGCTGTGCAACGTGGAACTGGCGCTCCACCAGGAGTTGCTGCCCACTTTCGAGGTGCCGCCCGGGCATACCATCCAAAGCTTCCTGCGCTCCCAGAGCGAGGAGGGGATCCTCAATCGCTACTCGCCGGTCACTTCCGAGGTTCAGGAGCGGCTGAATATGGAGCTTAAGGTGATCGAGGAGATGGGTTTCTCCGCCTACTTCCTCATCGTGGCCGACTTTGTCGGCTGGGCCAAGCGCAACCGGATCCGGGTGGGTCCGGGCCGGGGGTCGGTGGGGGGGTCGATCGTAGCCTATGCGCTCAGCATTACTGAGTTGGACCCGTTGCGCTGGAAGCTCGGCTTCGAGCGGTTCTTGAACCCGGGCCGCAAGTCCATGCCCGATATTGACATCGACCTGGACGACCGCCGGCGGGGTGAGGTGATCCGCTATGTGTCGCAAAAGTACGGCGATGACCGGGTAGCCCAGATCATCACCTTCTCCACCATCAAGGCCAAGGCAGCCATCCGGGACGCCGCCCGTGTGCTCGGCATGCCCTACTCGGTGGGTGACCGGCTGGCCAAAATGTACCCGCCGTTGGTGTTGGGCAAGGAGGCGCCGTTCAAGGCTTGCTTCGACAGCGGCGTGGAGTGGCCTGCCCACACCGGCCACAACGATGCCTTCCTCAGCGCCGCCGAACTACGCCAGGCCTACGAAACCGAGGACACCAGCAAGCAGGTTATAGACACCGCCCGCAAACTGGAGGGGCTGCGCCGGCAGCACTCGGTCCACGCTGCCGGGGTGGTGATCGGGCGCGAGCCGCTGACCAATATCGTGCCGGTTCAGCGCACCGACGGAGAGGTGGTAACCCAGTACGAGATGGGGGCCATCGAGCGGATCGGCCTGCTCAAGATGGACTTTCTGGGTCTGCGCAACCTCACGGTAATCGGGGACACGGTCGATCATGTGCGTAACAACCGGGGACTGGACCTGGACCCTGACCGGCTGCCGCTGGATGACCCCAAGGCGTTCAAGCTCCTCGCCGAAGGGGGCACCGCGGGGGTGTTCCAGATGGAGTCGGGTGGGATGACCCGGCTGTGCCGGCAGTTGAGGCCGGACCGCTTTGAAGAAATCGCCGCCCTCATCGCCTTGTATCGCCCGGGGCCGATGGAGGAGATTCCCCGCTACGTCAAAGGCAAGCACAACCCGGAGTCGGTCAGCTACTTCCATCCACTGTTGGAGGAGGTCATCGCCGACACCAACGGCGTCATCGTCTACCAAGAGCAGGTGACCAAGATCCTGGAGGTGGTGGCAGGTTTCTCCCCCCAGGACGCCGACATGATCCGCTACGCGATCGGGAAGAAGAAGTCGGCCGAACTGGTGAAGTGGGAGAGCCAGTTCCATGAGGGGTGTGCCGCAGCCGGCCTGACACCGAAGGAGTCGCAGGGCCTGTGGGACTTGATCAAACCGTTCGCCGGCTATTCGTTCAACCGGGCGCACGCCAACGGCTACGGGCTGGTTGCCTACCAGACGATCTGGCTGAAGGCTAACTACCCGGTGGAGTACATGGCAGCGCTGCTAACCTCCGCCAAGGACCGCAATGACAAAATGCCGGTCTATCTGGTGGAGACCAAGGCCATGACGGTCACTGTATTGCCACCCAGTGTTAACGATTCGGCCCTTGACTTCACTCCCCGGGGCGACGAGATCCTGTTTGGACTGTCGGCCATCCGCAACGTCGGAGAGTCGGTAGCCGAGCGGCTGATCCAGGCCCGGGCGAAGGGTGGGCCGTTTGCCAGCTTCGACGATTTTTGCCGGCGGGTGGACCCCAGTTGCCTCAACAAGAAGGTGGTTGAGTCACTGGCCAAAGCGGGCGGGTTCGACTGCTTGGGAGTACGGCGTGAGGCGCTGGTGGAGCGGGACCCGAAAAGTGGCGGGCTATGCATGTCAGGGGGGGCGGGCCGTCTGGTGGAGGCAATCCTGGCGGAGCGCAAAGCGGAGGAGGCCGGCCAGTACTCCTTTTTTGCGGACGAGCCCGCCGCCCCGGCTTTCGCGGGCGGCCCAGCCCCCTCGCTTGGCGGCGGGCAGGAGATCCCCCGCTCCGACCTGCTGAAGGCAGAAAAGGAGATGCTGGGCTTCTACGTTTCCGAGCATCCGCTGGCGGGAATCGAAGGGGCGATGCGGGCTCAGGTGGAGTGTGAACTCAGCGCGCTGCTCGAGAGCCCGGACGGCGCAGTGAAAAACGTGGGAGGAATCTTGTCCCGGATGACCCGAAAGTTCACCAAGAAGGGCGACCCATGGTATGCAGGCGTCTTGGAGGATCTGAAAGGCAATGTCGAGGTGACCTTCTGGCCCCAAACGGTTAGCGAGACCTCACCCGAACTTCTCCAGGACGATGCCATCGTCTTGATCAAAGGGCGGGTGGAACTACGGGACGAGCAGGTCAAACTTATGGCCCTCAAGGTGAGCAAGCCGGACATCTCTGGTGCGGCCAGGCTGTTGCGCATCAGGATGCCCGCCGAATCGTGTACCAGCCGGCGAATCGAAGATCTTAAGTCGATTTTGAGCGCTCACCCGGGACCCTCTCCGGTGCTGCTCCACCTTTCGGCAAATGGTAGCAGTGAGACGGTCCTGCAACTCGGCGGGGGTTTTACGGTCGAGTTGCGAAACGGCCTGTACGCGGAGCTCCAATCGGTCCTGGGGGCCGGATCACTGGTTGACTGAGCAGCAGAGTTTCGGCTGGGCGTAACATGGCGGCGTGCCTTGTTTCAGGTGCAATAAGGTCCAAACCGACCCGGCGCGGGGCAAGTCGCCTTGGGCCCGCTTCGTCCTTAGGGGCGAGCAGGTGTTGCTGTGCCCGGATTGCCAGGACGCCGACGCCTACTGGACCTCGCTGGGTGATCGCTGTCCCTATTGCAACAGCCCCAAGCTGACCATGGTGATGGGCTCGGTGGTATGCCGGGGCTGCGGCCGGGACTTCGAACGCACGCCCTCTTTCGGAGGCAGCTGAATCTCAAAGCGCTGACTACCGGGCTGGCCACGACCACCCATTTCCCGACGCCGGAGCGAGTTGCGGCGCACCTCCGGCCGGGGCTTTGCCCGCCATCCAAGATTGTGCTGGCGCACCGGCTCGCCTGAGGCGCTACTCCCCAGCGCCGCCGGCGGCTCTACACTGATCCGTATGCGTCTTCTCGATCTGGTTGCCGATCCGGCCGCGGTCATTGCCCGCCCCCCTGCTCCAGACCAGCCTGAAGAGACGGTACGCTCGATTATTGCCCGGGTGCTTGCCGAAGGCGATGCCGCTCTGATTGAACTCACCGAGCGCTTCGACGGCGTGCGGCTGGCAAGCCTGCGGGTGGCTCCGGAGGAGGTCTCGGCGGCGCTCAGGGCCGTTCCCGCCCCGCTGTTAGATGCGCTGAACGAATCCGCTAAGCGCATTTACCAGTTCGCCGCCCGCCAGGCGCTGCACCCCTGGGAGGCACAGGTGGGCGGTGGGACCATCGGCGAGGCGGTCTACCCGGTGGCTCGGGCGGGATGCTACGTGCCGGGCGGCAAGTTCGCCTACCCGTCCACCGTATTGATGACCGCCATTCCTGCCCGTGTCGCAGGCGTGCCTGAGATAGCTCTTTGCCTTCCCCCCTCCCGGGACGGGAGTTTGCCCGCCGCCGCCCTGGCGGCTGCCGAGATTGCCGGAGTTACCGAGATCTATAAAGTAGGAGGGGCTCAGGCCATCGCCGCGCTTGCCTACGGTACAGAATCGATCTCAAGGGTGGAGGTTATCGTCGGTCCTGGCAACATCTATGTAGCGCTGGCCAAGCAGCAGGTTTCCGGCCTAGTAGGCATCGACTCGATTGCCGGTCCGAGTGAGATTGCCATCGTTGCCGACGGCAGCTCTGACCCCCATGTCACCGCCTTCGATTTGATCGCCCAAGCCGAGCACGGACCCAACGGTACCTTCGCCCTTGTGAGCTGGAACCAGGACGTGCTGGACCGGGTGGCCGCGGCGCTTCCGCAGGTGCTCGACGAGATCGACGCCTCGGAAAGCCTTCGAAAGGCGATTGAGAAGGGCTGCACCGGAGCGCTGGTAAGGGATCTGGAGCACGCCGCCAAGACCATCAACGATCTGTCGCCCGAGCACTTGGAGTTGCTCTTCGATGGTGCCGAGAACGAGGTGCATCGCTTCCGGGCCGCCGGGGCGATCTTCGTCGGTCACTACTCACCGGTGTGCCTGGGCGACTATATGGCCGGCACCAACCATGTGTTGCCGACCGGTGGCGGGGCCAGATGGGCCTCGGGCCTGCGCACTTCTCATTTCCAAAGGACCAGCGCGTTGGTCAAGCATAGCCGTGCGTCGCTGGAGGCAGCGGCGGCACACATCGACGTTCTGTGCCATGCCGAAGGCCTGCTCAACCACGGCCGTGCGGTTCGGGCACGATTAACCTGAAGCGTCACTCTCAGCAAGTAAAGTAGGAACCCTGATGAACGATCCGAGCCTCAGCCTTGGCGTTCGGGGCCGGTCCGATTTGGCCGACCTCAAGCCCTACCGCGCCCCGCAACTGGACGCCCCGGTCAAGCTCAACACCAACGAGAGCCCGTTCCCTCCGCCGGAAAGCTTTACCCGGCAACTGCAGGAACTGGTGGCCCGTCTGGCACTCAACCGCTATCCGTTGCGGGACTTCCTGGAGGTGCGGGAGGCGTTGTCCAGCCAGCTGGGCACGCTGACCGACCGGGTCTGGCTTGCCAATGGCTCCAACGAGATCATCTTGCAGTTGCTGCTCGCCTACGGCGGCTCTGAGCGCAAGATAATGACCTTCGAGCCCACCTATGAGATGCACGGGCACATCACCCGGGTGAGCGGGACCCGCCATTTGCGCGCCCGCCGCAACCCCAACTACACCATGCACCCGGAGGCCTCCCTGGAGGCCATCCAGGTCCACCGGCCGGACATTGTCTTCCTGTGTTCGCCTAACAACCCCACCGGCAACTCCAATACTGCCGAGGAGGTCGCGGCCATCTGCGAGGTTACTCCGGCTCTGGTGATCCTGGACGAAGCCTATGTCGAGTTTTCTGGGCGCAGCCACCTGCGGATGATCGAAGAATTCGACAATCTGGTGGTGGTCCGCACTTTCTCCAAAGCGTGGCGGATGGCGGGGGCTCGCATCGGATATCTGGTGGCTCAGCCACAGATCATCGAGGAGATCCAAAAGGTGCGGTTGCCCTATCACCTTTCGTCGCTCACCCAGGCGGCGGCGCTGGCGGGCCTGGCCAACGCCGCGGAGATGAAGGGCGCGGTGCAGACTATGGTTCACGAACGGGATCGGATTTTCCGGGAGCTGTCCACCATGCGGGGTCTGTTAGCGTTCCCGAGCGACGCCAATTTCGTGCTGTTTCGCTGCGAATCCCGAGTGGCTTCAGAGCTGTGGCAGGACCTGCTTGACCGGGGTGTCTTGATCCGGGACTTCTCCGCCACCCCAGGATGCGAGGGTTGCCTGCGGGTGTCGGTTGGTACCCGGGAGCAAAACGAGAAGTTCTTGGAGGCCATCTCCCTGCTGGCCGTGCCTCGCGAACAGCAATGAGTAGGGTGGGGGAGGTCGTCCGGGAAACCCAGGAGACCTCAATCAAGCTCCAGCTGGACCTGGATGGCACCGGCACCACCAGCATTGCCACCGGGGTGGGCTTCTTCGACCACATGCTCGACCAGCTTGGCAGGCACTCTCTCATCGACCTGTCCGTTCAGGCGCAGGGCGATTTGCAGGTGGACTCGCACCACACCGTTGAGGACGTGGGGATCTGCCTGGGTTCGGCGCTCAACCAGGCCTTAGGAGACAAGTCGGGGATCAAGCGCTACGGCTGGGCGATTGTGCCTATGGAGGATGCGCTGGTCATGGTGGCGTTGGATCTGTCGGGCCGGCCGTTGCTGGCTTACGAGGCACCCGTGCCGGCAGAAGCCATCGGCAACTACGATCCGGAACTTACCGAGGAGTTTTTCATGGCGCTCACCCGTACCGCCGGCATGACTCTGCACGTGAAGTTGCTGGCGGGAAGGAACTCGCACCACATTGTCGAGGGGGTTTTCAAGGGGGTGGCGCAGGCGCTGGCCGGCGCGGTTGCGGTCGACCCCCGCCGGGGCAACGCGATTCCGTCCACCAAAGGTGTGCTGTGAAAGCCGGGATCATCGACTACCGGATGGGCAATCTAGCCTCGGTCTCCAAGGCGCTGGAGGCGGCGGGGGCGGACTATGTCATCTCTGAAAGGCCGCAGGAACTGGCGGAGGCCGACCTGCTTGTGCTTCCAGGAGTGGGGAACTTCGCGGCCGGCATGGCGAACCTGAGCTCGTGTGGCCTGGACGAATTCACCCGGCAGTGGGCCCGGTCGGGCCGGCCGCTGCTGGGGATTTGCATGGGGATGCAGCTACTTTTCGATGAATCGGATGAAGGGCCGGCCGCCGGGCTGGGAATTCTTCCGGGCCGGGTGGAGCGGTTCGAGGTTGATCTAAAGGTGCCGCACATGGGGTGGAACACATTGACTCCGGTGGGCGACTCGCCGGTGTTTGAGGATTTCGCCGGGCACTACTTCTACTTCGTCCACTCGTTCTACTGCCGGCCGGCGGGCAGGTTCATCGGCGCCACCACTGACTACGGCGTCGAGTTCTGCTCGGCAGTGCACGCCGGCAACGTGGTGGGGGTGCAATTCCACCCGGAAAAGTCGAGCGACGACGGTTTGGCGCTCTACCGTCGTCTGCTCAAAGAACTGTCAGCGTGAGCGCCGGACGCCCGGGGGCATACAAAGCGCGACCCGCTGAGTCCTCTTGACCCAGGTTCTGGTGGCTATCGACCTGGTCGGCGGCGAGGTGGTCAGGTTGACCAGGGGCGATATGGAGCTCAAAACGGTTTACGGGAGTGACCCGGTGGCCACCGCGGTGGCGTGGCAGGCGGCGGGGGCGCAGTGGCTCCATCTGGTTGACCTGGACGGCGCAACCGGCAGCGGGTTCAGCAATGCTGAACCGATCCGGCGGATCGTAGAAGCGGTGAGCATCCCGGTGGAGTTGGGGGGTGGGATCCGCTCGTTGGACGCGATTCGTCGGTGGCTGGAGGCGGGTGTTAGCCGGGTTCAGATCGGCACGAAGTCAATGGACGAGGTGTTTCTTGCCGAAGCGGTAAGGGAGTTCGGTGACCGCTTGGTGGCTACCATCGATTCCTTAGGAGGCCGGGTGCGAGTGTCCGGCTGGTTGGAGGACGGCGGGATGCCCACCATGGAGGCGGTCGGCAGGGTTTGCGAATCCGGAGTGGCCCGGATCATGTTCACCGACATAGATCGGGACGGCACCCTCACCGGCCCGAACCTTGGGGCAATCGAGGAAGTTCTTGCGGCGGTTGAGATCCCGGTGATCGCCGCGGGCGGCGTAACCGATATCGGCGACGTCGAACATCTGGCAGGCCTCGGGTTGGAGGGCATTGTGATCGGCAAGGCCCTGTACTCAGGCAAGGTCGATCTGGCGCAAGCGCAACGGGTGCTCCGGGATGCTCGCTAAGCGAGTTATCCCGTGCCTGGACGTTCACGCCGGCCGGGTTGTTAAGGGGATCAACTTCATCAACCTGGTTGACGCCGGGGACCCGGTGGAACTCGCCGCCACCTACAATCGGGAGGGGGCGGATGAGTTGGTCTTTCTGGATATCACCGCCTCTCACGAGCAGCGGGAAACGATTTACGACCTTGCCCGCCGGACCGCCGAACAGGTGTTCATCCCGTTGACCATCGGCGGGGGAGTGCGCACTGCGGATGATGTGCGCAAGCTCTTGAGGGCCGGAGCGGACAAGGTGGGAATCAACACGGCCGCCGTCGAGCGGCCGGAGTTGATCAGCGAAGGGGCTTTGGACTACGGATCACAGTGCATGGTGGTGGCCATCGACGCCCGGCGCCGGCCGGAGGGCGGTTGGGAGGTTTACACCCACGGTGGCCGTCGGCCGACCGGGCTGGATGTCCTGGCTTGGGCGGAGCGGGCGACGCAGTTGGGAGCTGGCGAGATCCTTCTTACCTCGATGGACCGGGACGGCACGTTGGAGGGCTTCGATAACGAGCTGCTCCGGGCGGTGTCAGAAAGGGTGGACATCCCTTTGATCGCCTCCGGTGGAGCGGGCAAGCTGGACCACTTCTCGGAGGCGGTTTCAGAAGGCAAAGCGGACGCGGTTTTAGCAGCATCGCTTTTCCACTTCGGGCAGTTGCGCATCCACCAAGTCAAAGACCACATGGCCGCCCGAGGGATAGCGGTCAGACGTTAGCGCGCAGCTTCAAGCCTGCCATCCCAAGAATCGGCTGCCGATCACCACCAGGAGTACCCAGGCGCCGATCCCCAATAACGGCGAGGCTACCGTCAGCCAGGGTTGCCTGCGGCGCACACGCACTGCGGCGAACAGGATTGCGGCCCAGATGAGCCAACCGGCCAGCAGGCCGATAGGTGTTGCCACCAGACCGGCGCCTATGCCGATAAACCCTCCGCCCACCACGTGCAAGCCTATTGAGATGCCCGCCAGTATCGGCAGCCACGAGGGCTGCTGCGGCCGCTGCAGATCGATGGATCGCCTTTCGCCGTTCTCTTTGCGCATGGCGTAAGTGAGGGTAGCGCCGAGGATCATCATGCCTCCGGGAATCATCCGGGGAGGGGTGGAAAGGCCGGCGATGTCGGACAATATGCTTCCGATACCCGCACCGGCGAGCGCCCCGGCCGCCTGGTTGGGTGTCCTGATCAGCAGTCCCGCCCCCAGCAAGGCCAAGAACAACACCGCCCCGTCCGCGGCGATCAACGAGGCATCAACTCGCTCAGCAGATCGTGTTAAACGAAGGAGGAACGAGGCGAAGGCGAGGGTCTCCAGCGTGACCCCGAGGATCCCGGCTACCAAAGCGAACATGGACTCCCGAGAGGAGAGATCTTGCCCAACCGGGGTTGGGGCGCCCGGCAGTACTTCCTGAGCGTCCGGTGCCGGGCCGCCCATAACAGCCCCGTCCGGCGCCGGGCCCCCCGGCATGCCAGCGTCCGGTTTGGACAAAGCGTCCGGTGCCGGGCCGCCCATAACAGCCCCGTCCGGCGCCGGGCCGCCCGGCGCAGCAGCGTCCGGAAGGTGGGATTCGGGGGGTCCGGGGGGTTCGGCGGAGCTCAACGGTCTTGAAGCCCCTGGTCGGAGTCGACCGGCTTGAGCCGCAAGGCGAAGGCTGCCCCCACCAGCGACACCAGCGAGGTGATCAGGAATATCTCGCTGTACTCGGTGCGCAGTGCGGCCTGCAGTGCCCCCTCGTACGCCTGGAGTGCTTCGGTGAAATCATCTGAGAAGGGCAGCGGAGGCACCAGGTCCTTGGTGAGCTGCTGGAACCGGTACACCCCCAGCGCCCCCAGCAGGGCGATGCCGATCAGCATCCCAACCATCCGGGCGACCACCAGGCTGGCGGAAACCACGCCGTGTTGGTCAGGAACCGCAGCGCGCAGCGCAGCCGAGGCAAGGGGGGCAATGACCACTCCCAAGCCCAGTCCAGCAAGTACAAGGTCGAATCCCAACCGGCCCACCCCGAAGGAATAGCGGGCGGTCAGGATGTCCTCCGGCCAGCCGGAGATCAACCAGTAGGCGAGCGAGGTGATCAGCAGCCCGATCACTGCCACCGGGCGTTCGCCGAACTTGCTGGTAAGCACGCCCCCGGCGAACGAGGCTATGGCCAAGGCCACCAGGAACCGGGAAAGGATCAGGGCGCCCTCGAAGCTGTTTTTGTTCAGCAGGGTCTGGGCGAGCAGCGGGATGTCCACCAGCATCACCATTAGCGCCACCCCGGTCAGGAAGCTGCACACCAAAGCGGCCGTAAGTGGCCGAAGTTGCAGGCCGGCGGGATCGAGCAGCCGGGCATCCGAGCGCTTCTCCCAGAAGAAAAAGCCGATCAGGCCCACCACGCCGATCACCAGGAACGGCGGTCCCCAGGAAGGCAGGATCGCCTTGGCTGGATCGTCGTTATACAGCCCGATAATCAAGGCGCCCAGGCTGACCGCCAGAATGAGTCCGCCGCCGACGTCCAGCTTCACATTCGGGTTGAGCTCGGTCCTGGGGAGGCTGCGCCGCACTGCAATCGCCGCCAGGGCGGCCAGCGGAACGTTGATCCAGAAAACGCCTCGCCAGGAGATCAGCGCGGCCACCGCCGCACCATAGAGTGGCCCGAGAACGCTGCCCAACTCTTGGGCCGAGCCAACCAACCCCAGCGGCACAGCCCGGGATCGGGCTGCCCAGTGGTCGCTGATCACCGCAAAGGTAACTGGCAGCAAGGCGCCGCCCGCCGCCCCTTGAATAAGCCGGCCTCCCACCAGGATCGGCAGGTTGGGAGCGGCGGCGGTAACCACCGAACCCAGCGCGAATCCCAGCAGGCAACCCTGGATCACCGGTACCCGCCCTATACGGTCCGACAGCTGGCCCAAAAGGGGCATAGCGGCCACGTAGCCCAGCAGGTAGGCGGTGACCACCGGCGTGATCCGCTCCGGACGGTTGAACGGGATGGCCATGTCGTCCATGATCTCGAAGACGATAGTGACCACGACATAGGCGTCGAGCGCGGCCAAAAGAACTGCTGCGGAGGAGACTCCGGCCGCCAGCCTGCGGCCGGCAACGGTCTCAGGCGGGAGCGGTGATCTCGACGTTTTCGTTGAAGTCGGAGAACGTCACGGTAAGGACCGGTTTGTCCTCGGCGGTGTCGATGTCGGAGGTCATGGAGGCTTTGACCAGGTACTTGTCTGCTTTGGAAATCCACAGAGTTGCTTGCTGGTCGGAACTGCTCGATGCCAAAAGAGTGAGCCCTTCCACTGCCGCCGGGTTGACCGTGGCCTTGATCCGGTAGGCGGGTTCGCCGTTCACCTCTTCCTCGGCTTCGGTAATTGCGTCGGTGCTGAGAGTCAGGCCCTTGGAGAGGCTTTTGTCGCCCGAAAGCAGGCCACCCGGGTTGAAGAAGGAGGTCGCAAGCTGCTCTGGAACGTCCTGGAATCCGCCGGTGGGGCCTTTCAGGAAGCTTCGGTCGTCCACCGAGATGTACTGGTACTCAACGGTACGCCCGCCTACGCTTACCAGCGCCGTGGCTTTGACCTTTCTGTCGGCGGTGATGTTGCCCTGGGCGCTGCGCACACCCAGACCTGCGATGTCTCCGTCTATTGTGAGCTCGAACGCCACGCTGGTGACGCCGGCCATCACCTCGGCGCTTTGTTCCAGCAGCGTTTGGGCGTCTGGTAAATCAGCCGCGCTGGAGGACCCGCCGCCTGAGCAGGCGGATAACACCACCAGCAGTAGAGCCAGGCAGATGAATTTTCTCACGAAGAAACTCTACACCCAGTGATGCAGCGTCTTGGACCGCTCGTGGTCCGTCTCGGAAAATCGGACGTGCACTGAGAACGTCCAAGACGCCTACCGTACTCCGTAGGCGCCGCAGGAGCAACGGGTTGATTGGGGATGGGTGGGCGTACGGGTCGGACCACTAGCTTCACCCGTCGATCAGGACGTGCAACGCCAGGTCCAGCGCGTTAACCGAGTGGGTGAGACGGCCGACCGAGATCGCGTCAGGCTTGAGCCTTGCTATTTCCTCCACCGTATCCATGGTCACTCCTCCGGAGATCTCTAAGAACAGCCCATCCGGTTTCTCCGCCACCGCTCGGGCGACCAGGTCCAATCCGGCATTGTCTAGCAGCACCCGCTCCGCCCCGGCGCCCGCTGCTTCGAGAAGCTCTCCGACGGAGCGTACCTCCACCTCCACCTCCTGAGGGCTGCGGGCTTTGGCTCGCCGGACGGCCTCGGCGATCCCGCCGGCCAGGCGGCAGTGGTTGGTCTTGATCAGGATGGCGTCGTAGAGGCCGGCCCGGTGCAACGAACCACCGCCCACCGCCACCGCGTAGCGCTGAGCAGCCCGCAACCCGGGGACGGTCTTGCGGGTACACAGCAGTTGTACGCCGTAGGGCGAACATCTGGCGGCGAAGGCGGCGGTCAGTGTAGCGACACCGGAGAGGTGCTGCATGAAGTTGAGCGCCACCCGCTCGGCGGCTAGGATGGACCGGGCTGCCCCTTCAACGTAGCCGGCCACGGTTCCCGGCTCCACGGCCGCTCCTTCGAGCTGCTGCCAGTTGATCTGCGTCGACTCGTCCAGCATCGAAAACACCGCCTCGGCGATGTTGGTGCCCGCCAGGACTCCCGAAGACTTGGCGACAATTCGGGCGCGCGCCCGCTGCCCTGGGGTGAGAATGTGCTGTGAGGTGACGTCGCCGGCGTCCTCGAGGTCCTCGACCAGGGCTCGCTGGACCATCTGGTCTAGGGTCGAACGCTTGATGGTGGGCAGATCTATCTCGGGCCTCCTCGATGTTTTGTGAACCCGCGGGACATGCTACCGGCCCGGAGGTGCAGCGTAGGTGCTAGCCGGTACCCTAGGACTATGGGAATCGTCGCGAAGGATCCGGTGCTGGAGGGCTACCCGGCCTGGTCGGCGCGCGTCCGGGAACTGGCCCGGAGCCGAAACGCGATCATCCTGGCTCACAACTACCAGGTGCCCTGGATTCAAGATGTGGCCGACGTGGTTGGGGACTCGCTGGAGTTGAGCCGGCGGGCGGCCGACAACAGCGCCCAGGTGATCGTTTTCTGCGGCGTCAATTTCATGGCGGAGACAGCGAAGATTCTGTCCCACGACAAGACCGTCCTTATCCCCGATCCCGGAGCTGGGTGTTCACTGGCCGCTTCGGTCACCGCGGAGCAGTTGCGGGAGTGGAAGGCGCAGTATCCCGGAGCGGTGGTGGTGGCCTACGTGAACACTTCCGCCGAAGTCAAGGCGGAGGCCGACTACTGCTGCACCTCTTCCAATGCCCATCGAGTGGTCGAAGCCATCCCGCCGGGCTGCCCGATCCTGTTCCTGCCTGACATGTTCCTGGGTGCGCACGTGGAGCGGGTGACCGGGCGAAAGATGCACCTGTGGATGGGGGAGTGCCACGTGCATGCCGGGATCAGTCCGGCTGACATCGAGCGGCGCCTGGCCGAATACCCTGAGGCGGATTTCTATATCCACCCGGAGTGCGGCTGCGCCTCCCAGGCGCTCTACCTTGCTTCTACCGGAGCGCTGCCTGCCGAGAGGACCCACCTGCTCAGCACTTCGGGGATGATCGCCCAATCGGGCCGGGGCGGTACCGGCCCGGTTATTGTCGCGACTGAGAACGGGCTACTGCATTCGCTACGAAAGGCGAACCCGCAACGCGAGTTTGTCCCGGCAAACGACGATGCACAGTGCCGGTACATGAAGATGATCACTCCCAACAATCTTCTGGAGTGCTTGGAGAACATGCGATACGAGGTGACCGTGCCGGAGGACATCGCCCGGCGGGCAAAGCTTTCGCTGGAAAGGATGATCAACCTGTGACACTGGAGCGGCTGAGCCCGGCGGCACTGAAGTTCAACGACATGGGCCTTATCCCCGCAGTGGTCCAAGACGAGCATACCAATGAGGTCCTGATGGTTGCCTGGATGAACGAGGAGTCGGTCAGGCGGACACTCGAACGGGGGACCACCTGGTTTTGGAGCCGCTCCCGCCAGGAGTTCTGGAACAAGGGCGCCACCTCAGGCAACCTGCAACACGTGAGCGAGGTGCTGGTCGACTGCGACGCCGACGTCCTGGTTGTCAAGGTGCGTCCGGAAGGGCCGGCTTGCCATACGGGCGAGCGCACCTGTTTTTATCGCACGCTCAAGTGACACTGCAGTTCGCCCCCGGCCCCGAACGCTTCGCTGAGTTGGCGGCGCAATTTAACGTGGTTCCGGTGTGGACCGAGGTGATCGCCGACCTTGAAACCCCGGTGTCAACCTACATGAAGCTGGTGGAGGGGGCGGCGCCGGACAGCATCTCCTACCTGCTGGAGTCGGTGGAGCACGGGCAGCGCTGGGGACGTTATTCCTTCGTGGGTGTGGACCCGTTCTTGGTGGCCACGTCGCATGAGGGTGAGGTGAAGCTTACCGGGCAGGTTCCGGGCGATGTTCGCGCAGCTACCCCGCTGGAGACGGTCCGCCGGCTGCTCGGTAGCTTCTCGGCCCCGGTCCTACCCGAACTGCCGCCTTTGATTGCCGGCGGGGTGGGCTACCTTTCCTACGACGTTGTGCGCTACCTGGAGAAGCTGCCTCAAACAACGCTCGCCGATGTGGCGGTCCCCGAACTGATGCTGATCTTCGCCCGGACGCTGTTCATCTTCGACCATCTGCGTCAGCAGATAACCGTGGTGACCAACGTGGTGGGCGACGAGACGTACGAGGGCGCGATCGACCGGACCAATGAGCTCATCGCCCGGTTGGGCCGCCCGCTGCCCTACCCGCCCAAAGCGCTAGCCAAGGTCGATTTCGAACTGCCGCCCAGCACCATGAGCGAGCAGGAATATCACGAAGCGGTCAATCGGGCCAAGGAGTACATCCGAGCCGGCGACATCTTCCAGGTCGTTGCGTCGCATCGTTTCTCGGCTCCGCTGGCGGGTGACCCGTTCGACGTTTATCGCATGCTCAGGCTGGTCAACCCCAGTCCCTACATGTTCTTTTTGAAGCATCCCGAGATCACACTGGTTGGCTCGTCGCCCGAGCCGCTTATCCGAGTAACCGGCCGCCGGGTGATCCAGCGGCCGATTGCCGGGACCAGGCCCCGGGGCGCCACCGACGAACAAGACCTGGCGCATGAGCAGAGTCTGCTTACTGACGAGAAGGAGCGGGCCGAGCACGTGATGCTGGTGGATCTGGCCCGCAACGACGTGGGCCGCGTGAGCACCTACGGCTCGGTGGAAGTGGAGGAGTTCATGGTGGTGGAGCGCTACTCCCACGTCATGCACCTGACCTCTCAGGTTGCGGGCGAGCTGGCCGAGGGCATGACTGCATTGGACGCACTCTACGCATCGTTTCCTGCCGGCACTGTCTCCGGGGCCCCCAAGATCCGGGCGATGGAGATTATCGACGAGCTGGAGCCCACGCGCCGGGGGCCCTACGCCGGGGTGGTCGGGTACTTCGATTTGTCCGGGAACCTGGACACCTGCATCGCTCTTCGGACCGCTTACGTTGCCGGAGGGAAGATCTACGTCCAGGCGGGCGGAGGTATCGTCGCTGATTCAGATCCGGCGTCCGAATGGCAGGAAACGGTCAATAAGGCCAAAGCTTTGCTCACAGCTTGGGCCATGGCCGAAGCCGCCGACTGAGTTTTTCACTGGTTTTTCACGGTACTGGCCCGGCTCTGGGCGTCCGGAGCCGGACAATTGGAGGCATGTGCAGCCCCGTGAACACCAAGGGCGAGATCCTGCTGGTGGAGGATGACCGTAACATCGCCGGTCTGGTGCAGATGTATCTCGAACGGGAGGGCTTCCGGGTGGTCCATGCCTCCAGCGGCGAGGAGGCTCTGGAGCTGGCGGCTTCTCGGCCCCCTACCATGGTGCTGCTGGACATCGGGCTCCCCGGGATCGACGGGATCGAGGTCTGCCGGCGTCTGCGTGCATCGAGCGGGGTGGCGATCATGATGCTCACCGCCCGGGATTCGGAGATCGATCGGGTGGTTGGGCTGGAGATCGGCGCCGATGACTATGTCACCAAACCCTTCTCGCCCCGGGAGGTGGTGGCGCGAGTTAAGGCGATCCTGCGCCGGGTGGAGCCCGCTCCGGCCGGCACCGTTCCGCTGAGTGCCGGGGAGGTAACGCTGTGGCCGGACCGCCGGGAGGTCGCGGCCGGTGATCGGCCGGTCCAGCTGACCGCAAAGCAGTTCGACCTGCTGCGCTTCCTGATAGAGAACCGGGGGATGGTGCTGGCCCGCAGCCAGATCCTGTCGGGCGTGTGGGGATACGACTTCTACGGTGGCGAACGCACCATCGATGCCCACATACGCACAATTCGCAAGCTCCTCGGCGACGCTCTGCCGCTTGTCACCATCCGGGGAGTGGGCTACAAGATTGAGAGCGGGCCAAGGCCGGCGCGGCGCCCCCCATCTCCCCAATGACCGGAGGTCGCCCAGGCGGCCCGCCGCCGGACTGGGCTCCGGGCGTCGGGCCGGAAGGGGATCGGTCTTCCGCAGGCGGCGGCCAGGCAAAGGTACCGGGGCCGGGGAGGCGCTCGCACCGGAGCTTTCGTACCCGGGTGGCTGCGTCGCTTATGCTGACCGCATTGCTTACGGTGGCGCTCTCCGCGCTGATCGGCATGCGGTTGATCCGGCAGGCAGAAGAGCGGGTGGCCCTGGCTGAGCTGCGCAGGCAGGCCGACGCGGTGTCCGGCGAGGCGGTGCTTCTGGGTTCCCAGCCCCGGCAGACGCTGCGCTTTCTTCGCATCGCCCTTGATCTGACACAAGCATCGGTCTACCGGATAGGACCGGGAGGCGTTCCCGGACTGATCGACGGGGAGTCCACCGTGACGCTGACCGCCGGGGATGCTGGGGCGCTGGCTGCCGGCTCCACCGTGGAGGGCCGGCGTCCCGCTCCGGAGGGCGAGATGTTGTTCGTTGCCCGGCCTCTGGGTCGCCCGGCCGGCCGGAACCGGATTCTGGTGATCGCCCGACCGCTCGACTCCTCGGTGGGCGAACTGCCGGTGGGCACCAGCATTCTGATCGCCACTACGCTGGCGGCCGGAGCGGCGGCGTTGGTGGCGATCTTCGTGTCCAATCGGGTGGCCGAGCCGCTGGGCGAGCTTGCCGGTGCCGCTCGGGACGTTGCCCGAGGCAACTTTTCCCGCCGGGTTCCTGTGCGCAGCGATGATGAGATCGGCGTGGTGGCCGAATCGTTCAATTCCATGGCAGCCGAGTTGGGCAACGCCGACCGCCGCCAGCGGGATTTCTTCCTTTCGATCTCCCACGAGCTCAGAACGCCCCTGACCGCCATTCAGGGCTACGGGGAGGCAATAGAGGACGGGACCGCGTCCAACGAGAGTCTCAAGCAGGCGGCGGGCGTCATTGTGGGGGAGTCGAAGCGGTTGACACGGCTGGTAAACGACCTGCTCGATCTGGCCCGAATCGATGCCCGGCGTTTCGAGGTGCGCTCGGAGACGGTAGACCTTACGGCGTTGCTGGAGCGGATCTGCCGCAACTTTGCCCCCAAGGCGCAGGAAGGAGGAGTGGAGATTGTTCTTGACGCAGGGCCTGGGTGGGTACGGGCAGACCCGGACCGGCTGGTGCAGGTGCTCTCGAATCTCGTGGAGAACGCGCTGCGCTACACACCTTCCGGTGGAAAGGTAAAGCTGTCTACACCGGCCGCCGGCGAGTGGGTGAGGGTACAGATCGAGGACACCGGCCCGGGGTTCGCCACGCAGGACTTTGCGAGAGCATTCGACCGGCAGTACCTTTGGAACAGATACCGGGGAGTGAGAGATGTCGGAACCGGCCTGGGACTGGCCATCACCAAAGAGCTGGCCGAAGCGATGGGTGGCCGGGTTTTCGCCTCAGCCGGCGACGGGGGTGGCGCGGTTTTCACTGTGGAGCTGCCGGAAGCTTGACCCGGAACCTGAGCTGTTATTGGGCAGCCTATGAAGGCGGCACCCTGTGGTGGATGATTCCGGCCGCCGGTTGAACCTGCTGGCGGTGGCGCTGGCGGTAGCTACCGCCTTCGTGCTCATCCTGGTACCGCTGGGGACCGAGAAAGCTCGATCGGTTAACCTGGACGGGTCGGAGCGGGTGGAGGTCAGCGAGGTCCGGTTCACCACATTGGCCGGCCAGGAAGGGATAGGATCGCTGCCGATCCTGATCACACCCGTGGCCATCAGTGCCGCTCCGCTGGCTACCGGGAACACCGGCCGCCAGCGGCGCTGGCGCAGAGGGTGCGCCGCACTACTGACCGGCCTGTGCCCGTTGTCCGGCTTCTCGGTCGGTGTGTTCTACGTCCCTACGGCTGCGGCAATGTGGTGGGCAGCCTCCCGCTCCCGGCCTGAGCCGAAGCCAGGTTGAGCCCGGCTCAATCCGCTGTCTTGCCGGCGCTGTTCAAGGTACGGAAGTCGAAGAAGAACAGACCCAAGCCGAGCATGACGTGGACTGTCGTGTAGGCGAAGGCAACCGTGTTGTCCAGCACCGCCGGACTGGCCAGAAGGAAGTCACGTATGAACCCCACTAGCAACAGCGACACCATCAAAACCACGCCGTTGAACACCATTACCTCACCGGTGGTGCGCAGCCGGTCTGCTCCGTCCCCGGCCCGTCGTGCTCCGGCGAGCGACAGCGCCACCGGGACCACCAACAGCGCAGCGAACGCCACCGAGACCAAAAAAGTTAGCCCGGTAGCCAACACGAACAGGGCGGCAATTATCTGGGCCCGGCGGTCCATGTAAACATGGCGCCAAGACTGCCGTTCGGCGGGCTCGTCGCCGGCGTTCGCCGCTCCTACCTGCTCCGGATCATCATTCATGCTGCCTCCTTATCCTAATAGTGACAGAACGAGAAGCGATACAACCATCGAAGGTACGGTGAGTAGAAGGCCGACCCGTACGAACATTGCAAGCGACACTTGAACCCCGAGCCGGCGCAGTGTGGCTAACCAGAGTAGTCCTGCAAGGGAGCCGGCGGGAAGCATCCGGGGGCCGAGGTCCCCTCCGATCAGAGCTGCCAGTACCGGCTTGATCTCTGAGGTGGGAGTGGGATCCAGCGCGCTGATGTTGATAAGTGACATGGGGTGGTTGTTGATCAGCGCGGAGCCGATCGCCGATATCGTGCCGACTGAGATGATCCCGCCCCGGTCGTAGATATCCGCCAGCAAGTCCGAAATCCCAGCCTTCTGTGCGCCCACGGCGAAGACGGCAAGCAGAGTCAAGAACACCAGGATGTCCCATGAGACATCGCGCCTTGCGATGTCCGCCGGGCTTCCTGCGCACCGTACGGCGCAAAGGGCGAAAGTGGCCAGCGCCCCGGCTGAGGCGACGGCCCACAGCGGTCCACCCAGGTAGGAGGCCACGGGATAGGCGGCCAAGACGCCGAGCACCAGCAACAAGCTGCTGATCTCCGACCCGGTCCACGCTCGGTCCGGTTCCACCAGCCGTATGCTTGCTGGTGACGAATCTAGGGTGCGGCGGAAGGCTAGGCGCAGGAACAAGATCGTGACCACCCAGCCGGCTAGGGCCACCGGCAGCATGCGCACCAGATAGGCGTTGAAGCCCAGACCGGCGTAGTCGGCGACGATCAGGTTCATCGGGTTGGAAACCACCAGGGGGGCCACGCCGGCCGCCATGAAGACCGCGAACGCAAACGGATAGAGCATCTCCTGGTTACCCGGGTAGAGCTGCCGGACCAGCGGAATCACTATCGGTGTGAGCAGAAGGATCGCCGAGTCGTTGTTGAGGGTCGCGGCAGTTAGCGCGCTGAGTGCGAAGGTGATGGTGAACAGCCGTACGGTTGAGCCCTCCGCTCGCGAGAATAGAATCGCCGCCACGCGTTTAAGCAGTCCCAGGCGTCCCGCGCCGGCGGTGATCACCATGATCGAGGCAATCGTCACTACCGGCCGCCACATGGTGGCCGCGGCGCCGGTAACATCGTCTTGTCGCAGGACTCCGAAGGCGATCATTGCCACGATGCCGGCCAGCGGAAGAGCGACCAGGGTTACCCGGAAGCGCAGATCGGAGTGGCCCGGCACGGCATCGCCTCCCTGGCTCAGGGGTTCTAGGAAAACCCGGGCAGCGTCCGGTGGCGGCTGCTCCCCGGTCAACTTCGTTCCGGCGTCAACCCGGTACTCAGGAACCGTCCTGGGTGAGCGTTGCGGCAACCGTCGGCGGCTCGAGCTGGGAGCTCGTGCCGCCGGCACCTTCCAGACCCGCCTCGGGCACCCCGAGGATGGCGCTGCGCAGCGCATCCTCCAGAGTTGCTCCCATGAAGGCCTGGCCCCGGAAGACCACGATAACCCGCTTCATCTGGGGGGCCGGATTCTGCTTTGACTTGATGAACATCGGCTCGATGTAGATCAGTTCGTTATCGATTACCAGGGCAGAGGTATGTCCGCGAATGACCTCGGTGCCCAGCCGGTTCCAAAGGGTGATCTGGGACGAGATCAGGGCGTCCTGGTCGATCGCTGCGTCGGCCTGCTCCGGGCTTTGGAAGAACTGGCCCTTGGGGATCTGCAGCACGCTGATCTTCCCGTAGTCCTCCCCGTCCATGTAGACGGTGACGATGCTCCGAAGGTTCACCGCCGCCTCGGGCGTGTAAACCTTAGACATCGCGAACTGGGTCGGCTTTCCGGCGGCGGGCAGGGCCTTGCCCGGCTCGGCCATCCAGAAGTACGGCTCGATGGAGAAGTTCATTGACTCGCCCTCGCTGATCAGGCCACCCTTTACCTCGTCGGCGTCGTCCCACAGGTCCTCGCGATTGAAGAACTCCACCGGATCTCTCATGTGGTAGAAGACGTTGACATCGTCGAACTGGGTGTGGAAGAGCTGAACCGGGTAATAAACGTGGTTGCGGGTCTGCTCGGACATTGCGTCCCGGCTGGTGAAAAGATCGGGATAAATACCTGCCCAGGTGTTAACCACCGGCTCGTCGGCCCACTTGTAGATGGTGACCTTGCCGGTGTGGGCGTCGATGGTTGCCTTGACCGAGTCGCGGACGTAGTTGGCCAAGCGGGTGGGCCGAGGGGTGGGAGTACGGACGTCGGCCTTATCGCCCAGGTCCCGGATCCAGCTGTAGGGATAGCGGTCGGTGTAGGTCATCCCGTTGAGCATCCACTGGATCTTGCCGTCGGCCGCCACTGCGTAGGGGTTGGTGTCGAAGTAGAGGAACGGGGCCAGACGTTCCACTCGCTCGAGCGGCGTGCGGTAGAAGTGAACCCTGCTGCTGGGCTTGATCAACTCACTGAACAGCAAGTCCATGGACAAATGCCCGCGCCAGCCGAAGACCAGACGCTTGAGCAACGAATCCATGTACACGCCCGCCTTGACGTCCTGGGGGAATTCCACCGTGGCACGCCCTTGATCGGTTGGAAAGTCGAACTCCTCAATACCATTGACGTTGCTGAAAGCGAACTCGCGGCCACCCTCTCCGTAGTAGATTGCCGGCTGATCCACCTGAAGTTCGGGGTAGGTGGTTTGCGTCGGGATAGAGCGGGAGACGAAGGTGTTGCCGCCCACCTCGGTCTGCTCGTTGAGGGGAGCGATCACCAAGCCGTGGCCGTGCGTGAACAGCAACTGGCGCTGGCCCCACCACAGCAGCCAGGGTCCGGCCATGTCCCAGGTGACCGGCAGCTCACGGGTGGCGCTGGCGAAGAGCCGGTCCTCGCCGCCCACGTTGTAGCGAACCGTGTCGATGCTCAAGAAGTCGTAATAGGGACGTAGCTTTTCCTGTTGGCGGAAGACATCCAACGTCGGCCCGTAGATCAAGGTGTCCCCGCCGGTGAGTGCCAGGCGCTCCCGGTGCTGCAGGTCCAGCATTTCCTCCAGGTGGGAAACGTATCCCGGCCATAGGGGAGCGTTGCGGATGGTCGGGCTGGATAGGATCCGGTCGATGTCAGGCAGTGGGTCGTCATTCGAGTTGGGCGTGAACGGGATGATCTCAGCGTCGTCCAGACCGAAGCCCTTGTTGGTTGCATCTATATGTCGCTTCAGGTACGGGAGTTGGATTACCGGTTCATTGGGAGTTACCTTCAGCTGGTCCCGGAGGGCGGTCATGGCTTTGAAGCCGACGTCTACCGTAATCCCCGGCAGTAGGGCTATAGCGAGCATGCCGATGCTCAGCCGGCGGGCCAGATGGATGTCGGAGCGGGTGGCTGCGCGGTGGAAGACGCCGAGCCGAAGGGCCAGTGCGGACATGAAGAAGACCGCGAGCGCGCTCACCGTGTAACCGTTTATGGTCGAGAAGAATCCGGTGACATCAAGGTAGTCGGCGCCATTAAGGATCGCGAAGTCTTCGTGCTCTGCGGTGAGCACCTGGTAACGGAGCAACCATATCCGGACTGCGATCACCAGCACGACCAGGAACAGCAGCATCCGGGTGAGCGGTGTGCAGACCAGCCCAATAACGTAGAAAGTCTTTCGCATCGACCCGGGACGGTTTCCCGTCCGGGGAGCGGCGAAGGCGGAGGCCATGGAGATCACCAGAGCGAAGAACAGCACCAGCAGGAGCCCCCAGAGCGCTACCTCGATCGCCGGAAGGACGAAAAGGTAAAAGCTGAGGTCGTGGCCGAAGACCGGGTCCGCCTCTCCGAACGAGACTGCCGCCCCCGGCTGGAGAAAAACCGAGTAGTTCGAAGCGGCCAGGTAGCCGGCCAGGATGCCCGCCATTACTGCGAACTGGAGGAACCGGGTTCTTGATCCGGAGGAAAGCCCGTGAATGTAGGTAGAAAGTGCGGTGGTGGCAACTATCCCGGCGAAGGTGACCACGAACAGGATTGTCCCCATCCGGAAGTTAGTCCAGAACACGCTTTCGAACCCCAGGCTTTCGAAGAACCAGAAGTCCAACAGCAGTCCGGACAGCAGGTGCAGGGAGTAAACGGCCAGGGTGACCCAAGCGAGCGCCAAGGCTCGGGTCCAGATGGCGGTTGCTTCCGGCACCCGGGGAAGAGCCACGGAAGGAAACTGGGCAGCGGGGGCTGCACCCAGGGCCACGCCGGTTCCGGGTACCGCTACGCCGGTCACAGTAGTTGCCCCGGAGGGCTGTTGGGAGAGACCGGCGCCGGTACGGGCAGGCAGACACCATCGGAAACGGGTCCCGGGTCTCGCTGGAGTTCGGTTACCTCTCGCAGGTTGGTCCCGGCGCCGTAGGCGAGATTGACCGTAGCGAGGATGATTCCCCCCACCAGGTAGCGAAACGCCATGTAAAGGACGGTGACCGCGACCGTGTCCGGAATCCCGGTGCCACCAAGGTAAAGTGCGGCGGCGAACGCCAACTCGAACTGGCCGATGCCCCCGGGCGTCACTTTGACCCAACTGGCAAGATACCCGGCCACCAGCGCCATCATGAGCAGCGGCGGCTCGATCAGCAGTACCACGTTGGGCCCAGAGAAAGCGTGTCCAAGCGCGTAAATAACCGCAACCTCGAGCCCGAAGGCCAGCGCCGACATTGACCCGAAGCGCAAGACCGTCCAGGGTTGGGAGAGCAGGGAATGAGTCATTGCCTTGGTTGAAGACCAAGCGCGGGCCGAGGAGGGCGTCCGCAGTCCGGTACGGCCGTTGATGAGCAGGTGGGCGGCAAAAACGAGGACCGCGGCCCAAGCCATCAACTGAAACCAAATGGTCCAGCCCATAACCACAATTCCGATCAATCCGAAGCCGATAATCTCGATGCCCAAGAACAACTGGCTTACGAACGCGGCTAGCGCCGCCCGGTCACCGGGGGCGCCCTGTCCGCGCAGCGACGCAACCGTCGCAGTCCTACCTGCGCTATAAGGTAGGAACAGGTCAACGCCCCGCCCGTAGAAATGGCCCCGCAGGCTCATTCCCATAGTGGAAGCAATGCCGCAGAATCTGGTGATTCCGTGGAACTGAACGCCCCGGGCGACCCAGGAGCCGACTAACAACACCAGAGCGAACAACAGAAGGCCCATGTCTACCGGGTCCTGGGAAGCGAACCAGTAGCCGAGCAGGTCAACTCCACCCGTGACGAAGCCGAGTTGCCCATCATGCAACTGCACTACCCCGGAGCGGACCATCCAATCGAGCACGCGGGTGTAGCCCAATACGGGCCAGAGCTGGCCCATAGAGACCAAGGTGACGACAATCAGGACGAAAACAACTATGGCTAGGGCGTAGGAAAAGATCGACGACCACACCAGGTCGCGGACGGTTCGGGTACGGTTCGGGGGAACGGTACTGCTCATCGGAGCCACTCCTCACCAAGGTTCGATTGATTGGGAAAATCGGTAGAGCGCGGCGTATGTTACATCCTGGTGAGGCCCGGGGCAAAGACAAAATTATTGACCGGCCCGGTAGACGCCTGGTTCCGGTAGGTTTCTCCGGATTGAAATGGTCCGAACCCGACGTTTACCTCAAGTGTGATGAAGCCTTTCGGAATCGTGACGAGCAGTATCTTGACCGGGTACTCTCTGGGGCCCCCGCTGAAGCTGGTGGCCTGGATGAGTTTGCGCGCCCGGCCCACCGTTGACGGGCGCCGCTACCGGGTCTTCAGCCAGCTATCGAACCGGCCCCGCAGGTCATCGCTGCTGCGGGGTGGGTCCTTTTGGTTCAGCCACGAGGCGCGCTTGCCGTCATCCGCCAACAAAACCCACTCGTAACCGTAGGTCCTGGGCCCGGCCCAAAACGGGGGGAGCCACGCCTCAGATTTTAGCGAGGCTACCGCGGCGTAGCCCCACTTCGGCCTGCTGCTCCAAAAGCTGGCCATGTCGTGGAGCGACGATCCTTTCGTCCGGTCGCGCACCTCGGAGATTGCCGAGTACTCGCCCAGCCAGGCGAGCTTGATTTTGGCCCTGGCCACGTAAAGACCGCCGTGCAACTGAACCCAGATCTCGTCGTCCTGGAAAGCCCCGCTCTTAAATACCGGTCCGGGGCGGTCGCGGATTTCCACTGCGAAACCCAGTTTCGGGGTGAGCCGTGTTCCCGCAAGGTGCTCGAGCTTGCGGATCAGGACATGTTCCATCGAGATCGGGATCTTACCCCACGTACCTGCAGCCAGCCCCGCCGAGGGGCTTTAATGTTGAGCATGCCCACTTACCTCGACAAAATCCTGGACGCTACCCGCGAGCGCATCGCGAGTGAGTTCCGGGGCCGCTTCATGGGTGAGCTGGAAGAGCAGGCGGCGGCTGCACCGGCCCCCAGGGACTTCCTTAAAGCAATGTATGCCCCAGGAATCTCACTGATCGGCGAGTTCAAGAGGCGCTCGCCCTCCAAGGGGGCAATCAGGGAGGGCCTGCTTCCAGCGGGCGTTGCCTGGTCCTACCAGCAGGGGGGGGCCCGGGCGATGTCGGTGCTGACCGAGCCTCGCTTCTTCGACGGTTCCCTCGACGACCTGAAGGACGCTCGGATGGCATGCAACCTTCCGGTCCTGCGCAAAGACTTTTTTATCCATCCCTACCAGATCCTCCAGGCTAGAGCGGCGGGGGCCGACGCGATACTGTTGATCGTCGCCGCCCTACCCGATCGGGCGCTGTTCGCCGACCTGGCGGAGATGGCCCGCCGCCATGGAATGGCTGTGCTTATCGAGGTACACGACCTGCATGAGCTGGATGCTGCGTTCGAGGTTGCGCCCCGGCTGATCGGGGTTAACCAGCGCAACCTTTCCAGTTTTGAGATGGACTTGACCCTGGCTCTGCGGATGCGCTTAGAGATCCCGCGGGAGTTGGCGATGGTGGCAGAGAGCGGCATCTCCGGCCGGCTGCAGGTGAAGGAACTTGAGGATGCAGGGGTCGACGCCATCCTGGTCGGCGAGACTTTGATGCGAGCGGACAACCCGGCGCGGGCGGTCTCGGCGCTGCTGGGCGTGCCGGTATGACCACGACGGATCCTGGCCGGCCTGACCGGCGTGACCGGCCTTACCGGGCCGGTCGGTTCGGCGAGTACGGTGGCCAGTACGTTCCCGAGTCCTTGATGGCTGCTCTTGCGCAGTTGGAGCAGGCGCGTACCGAGGCGTTCGCTGATCCGGCCTTCGTGGCCGACCTTCATCGGCTGCTGCGCACGGTGGTCGGCCGTCCGACAATGCTCTACCTGGCAGCCCGGCTGAGCAAGCAGATCGGCGGGGCACGGATCTGGCTAAAACGTGAGGACACCGCATTCACCGGGGCGCACAAAATCAACAACACAATCGGCCAACTGCTGCTGACCGCCCGCATGGGCAAATCGCGGGTAATCGCGGAGACCGGCGCCGGTATGCACGGGGTGGCTACCGCCGCCGCCGCCGCCTACTTCGGCTTGCCCTGCGTCGTGTACATGGGGGCCATGGACACCCGGCGGCAAAGCGCCAACGTTGCCCGCATGAGGATGATGGGGGCCGAGGTGGTTGCGGTATCCACCGGGACGCAAACGCTGAAGGACGCGATCAACGAGGCACTGCGGGATTGGGTGACCAACGTGGAGACCACCCACTACGTTATCGGTTCGGTGGTGGGACCTCATCCGTTCCCGGCCTTGGTGGGGGATCTGCAAAGTATCATCGGGACCGAGGCGCGCCGGCAGATGCTCGAGCAGGCCGGGCGCTTACCGGACGCGGTGGTCGCCTGCGTGGGTGGCGGATCCAATGCCATGGGAATGTTCCGGGGGTTTGTTGAGGATCGGTCGGTAGCGTTGTACGGCGTGGAGGCGGCAGGCAGCGGTGAACCGTCGATGCCTCACAGCGCCGCGCTCGGTCTGGGCCGGCCGGGGGTACTGCACGGCGCCCGCTCCTACCTGCTGCAAGATCCCGACGGGCAGGTCCTTCCGGCGCATTCCATTGCGCCCGGTTTGGACTATCCCGGCGTGGGGCCGGAGCACTCATACCTGAAAGACACCGGCCGGGTGCGTTACCTGAGCGCACTCGACTCCGAGGCGCTCGCCGCCTTCCGCCTGCTGGCAACGAGCGAGGGGATTTTGCCCGCGCTGGAGTCGTCGCACGCGCTTGCTCGGGCGGTGGATCTGGCTCGGGAGTTGGGAAAAGACATTGACGTGCTGGTGTGTCTGTCCGGCCGAGGGGACAAGGACCTGGACATTGTTGCAGAGGCCCTCGGGCTGTGAGGTCAGACCCGCTCGGGGAACGGCTCAAAAGCAGGGTCGGCGCCGGCCGGAAGCTGCTGGTGCCCTACATCACCTGCGGCCTGCCCGGTGAGGCGGAGTTCGTCGATTTGTACTGCGGTCTGGCCAAGGACGCAGATGCCATCGAGGTAGGTATACCGTTCTCCGATCCGGTGATGGACGGGCCGGTCATCCAGCAATCGTCGGTACGGGCACTGGCCGAGGGAGCAACTGTCGAACGGTGTCTGGCCATGATCGAACAAGTCGCCTCCGGTGGGGATGCTCCGGCGGTGGTCATGACCTACTTCAACCCGGTGCACTCCTACGGCCTGGCCGGCTTCGCTCAGGCGATGGCGCAGGCGAATGTAGCGGGCGTTATAGTGCCCGACCTGCCTTACGAGGAGTGCGCAGAATTGGACGAGGTGCTGGCGGCCCGGGACATCGCGCTGATCCAGCTGGTCGCCCCAACCACGCCGGGCGAGCGGGCATCGATGCTGGCTGCCGCCTCCCGGGGCTGGGTCTATGCGGTCTCCCGGATGGGGGTTACCGGGATCAGGGACTCCTTGGCCGGGGGAGCGGCTGAGTTGGTCCGCCGGATCAAGCCGCATACCGGCCTGCCGGTTCTGCTGGGTGTGGGGATATCGAGTCCCGAAATAGCCCACCGGGCATGCCGGGTTGCCGACGGAGTGATCGTGGGCGCAGCGGTGGTTGGGCGGGTGCTCGATGGGGACGTGAAAGGCGCGCTCAACTTGGTGCAGAGCATGCGCCGGGAGATCGACGGGTTGACCGGTGCCGGGAGCGGGACTTGAACCCGCATGAACTTGCGCTCAATGGTGTTTGAGACCATCGCGTCTGCCGATTTCGCCATCCCGGCTTGCTATTGAGTTTAGATGGCTGCGCCGGACCTGTGTCAACCTTTCCGTCGAGGGATCATGTGACTCAAAAACGCCCCTTCTTGGGTCAATAGTATGGGCAGGGATCCGGCCATACTGGGCTTGTTAATCCGGCTGGTCTTCGGGACCGTGTTCCTGGCGGCCGGCGCTTCCAAGCTATCCGATCTGGGCGACTTCGCCGAGGCGGTCAAGCACTACCGGCTGCTTCCCGGAGCAAGTGCTGGGGCGGTTGCCCGTTTGGTGGCGACGGTTGAAGCGGCGCTCGGGACCCTGCTCTTGGTGGGTGCGGGGATGGCCTTGGTGGGCGTGGCCGGATCAGTGCTGCTCGTGCTCTTCGCATTGGCTATCGCAATCAACCTGATCCGCGGCCGGCAGATCCCGTGTGGATGCAAGCGTGACTCGGAGCCAATCCAGGTCAAACACATCGTCCGCAACGCCGCAGGGGTTGCCGCCCTTCTCTATCTGACCACTCTGCCGGCCCATCAATGGTCGATAGACCGGCTGGTTCAGTGACTCCGGAACCGGCCACTCGGGCCGAAGAGAGGCACAAGGAAAGCGTCGCAAGCATCCGAACCCAAAGTAACTGGGGAGAGCGCGCCTTGGTGACCTGTTATCTTTCCCTAAGTGACCGAGCGGGCGCGCATTCTCATAGCTGAAGACGAGGCGATCATTCGCTTGGATCTGCGCGAGATGCTCGAGGAGGAGGGTTACGAGGTTGTCGGCGAGGCCGGGGACGGCGCAGATGCCCTGAAGCTGGCCGAGAAACTTAAGCCCGACCTGGCCATTTTGGACATCGTGATGCCCGGTATGGACGGCCTTACGGCAGCTGCCCAGATCAACGAAAAGGAGCTGTCGGCGGTACTGATTCTGACCGCGTTCAGCCAGCGGGAGCTTGTGGAAAAGGCCACCCGCACCGGTGCTATGGCCTACCTGGTCAAGCCGTTCGAAAAGCACGACCTTATGCCCGCGGTAGAACTGGCGATGGCCCGATGGAGCGAAGTGCGGGCGCTGGCCGGGGAGTCCAAGGACCTCCAGGAGCGCTTGGAGGCGCGCAAGTTGGTAGAGAAGGCCAAGGGAATTTTGATGGAGCAGCACAAGCTCTCCGAAAAGGAGGCCTTCCGGACGATTCAGAGGATGGCGATGGAGCAGCGTGTCACCATGGCGAAGCTTGCCGGGGAACTGATTGCTAAAAGCTAGCCTGTGGGCCGGCAGCCGCCTGCCCTCTCGGGTAGTCCGGCCACGCCGTAGCGCGGGGCCAAACTTGACCCAAAGACATCCTTCTTCGGACCAATAGATGGCTGGCTCTGGGTTTGCCGGGCCGAAGGGGGTTAACCTTGCCACCGGGTTCATCAGGGTCGGCCTTGTCTTTGGCCTGGCGCTTCTGCTCGGGGCCTGTGGTGGCGAACCTGCGCTGCCGGCAGGACGAGAGTTGCTGGTCCTGGGGGTGGTAGGAACTGACGAAGAGAACCTCCCTGGTTTTGCCGGCATGGTGCAGGGAGTCCGGCTTGCCGTCGACCAGTACAACCGCAACCAGGATTCCCGTTACGAGATTGAACTCAAGCAGCTTGCCACGAAAGTAGCGCCCGGCGAGGGCGGTTCCACCTCGGGCAACATCGCCAAGACCGAGCGGCTGATCGGGGTGATCGGCCCGTTCAGCGAACAGGACGCTGCCGAGCTAGGCCCGCAGTTCGAGGGTGCGGGGGTTCCGTTCATAATCCCGCCCATCACTGCCAATTCGGTGCCGCAGGAAGGCTGGCGCAGCTTTCGCCGGTTGGTGGCCAATGATCGCCAAGAAGGTGGGGTGCTGGCGAAACTGGCGGCCGGGCGGGTAAACGGGTCGATCGTGATCGTGGCCGAACAGTCTGCTCCCGGGCAAGCTTTTGCCGCCGGAGCCAAAGAGGTTTTGGATGAGGCCGGTCGACCGCCCGCCCGGACCGAGTCCATTGAGGCCGGGAAGGTAATGGACACTCTGGCTGCATCCGTGGTGGAGGGCGGCGCCGAGGCGATTCTTTATGGCGGGGGAGCGCAGACCGGGGCGGCGCTGCTGGACGGTCTGCGCAAGGCGAGCTTCAAAGGGGTACTGGTGGCTTCCCACCAGTTGCGTGACGCCCACCCTCAGGGAATCGGGCCAGGAGTGATCAGCAGTTCACCTGAGGCAAACTCCGGGGACGCCTCTGTCACGTCGTTCGTGGAAACTTTTCGGTCCAGGTTCGACGCCCCTCCCCAGCCGTTTGCCCTCGAGGCGTACGAAGGGACCTTCATGCTGCTCGATGCAATCGAGGAGGTGGAGGGCAAGCCTCGGGAGATCACCCGGTTCCTCCAGCTGAATCCAGATTTCCGGGGAGACTCCAAGCTTTACCGCTTTACCCCGGAGGGCGAACTCACCGAACCTCCGCTTTGGATTTACGAATCCCAGAGCGGATCCTGGCGGTTCACCGGCCGTTCGGACCGGCCGGCCGGGCAGTGAACCGTGCGATCGGACCGGCGCCGGCGGCCGAGTTGGACCGTATCTAGCAAGTTGGTGGTGTGGCCAGACCACCCAAGGGGTATTCAGCAGCCCAACTGCTTACTCGCCCACCTGCTACAGAAGGAGACAACTTGGGCTTCAATGACCTGGCGGCACGGGCCGCCGCAAGCGCAAAGCGGTTGGACGAGCAGGCTTTCCTGAAGTTCTCGACCAACCAGAGCTCGGCATTGGACCGCACGATAGTGCCGTTGGGCCGGGCGGCAGACAGCTCCCGGCTCTGGATGATCGTTGCCGGGGTGTTGGCACTGGCCGGAGGGAGGCGCAGCCGGAGGGCGGCGCTGCGGGGATTACTTAGCGTCGCTGTGACTTCCGCCCTTATCAACAGCGTGCTCAAGCCGCTCTTGAGGCGCCGGCGCCCGGTTGGGGAACTGCTGCGCTACCGGTTCGGCCGGCAACCGACGTCATCCTCATTTCCATCCGGGCACACTGCCTCGGCGGCGGCGTTCGCCACCGGGGTGGCCTTGGAGCTGCCGCCGGCCGGTGCTCCGCTGGCGGTCTTGGCAGCCGGAGTGGGTGCCTCCAGGGTGTACGCAGGCGTCCACTACCCGGGCGATGCCGTTGCCGGGGCGCTTGCCGGTACGGCGATAGCGATGTGGCTTCGCCGGTTCTGGCCGGTGGCCAGCCGGGAGCCTGCCCAGGCCCGGGCGATCCACACCCGAGTTACCACCACTGCGGCGCGGGAGGGGGAGGGGATCGCCTTCGTCGTAAACCCCTGGGCCGGTCCGGCGCTCTCCCGCAGCCCGTTGCTCGAACTGGAAAAAGGGCTGCCCCGGGCACGGCTGCTGATCATCGAGTCTGCCGAGGAGTTCGAGCAGGCGCTGGAGGAGGCCGGGAGTGCTGCGGTGGTCGGCATTGCCGGGGGCGACGGCTCGGTCAATGCCGCAGCCCAGGTGGCGGTGGAGAAAGGCAAGCCGCTGGTTGTGGTGCCGGCCGGGACGCTCAACCACCTGGCCCGGGACCTGGGTATCGACTCAGTGGCAGACACCATTGAGGCAGTCAGTTCGGGACGGGCGGCAGCGGTGGACGTTGCCAGCATCGATGGAAAGGTCTTTCTCAACACCGCCAGCTTCGGCAGCTACGTGGAACTGGTGGACGCCCGGGAGAAGCTTGAGGGGCGCATCGGCAAATGGCCATCGGTATTGGTGGCACTTACAGAGGTGCTGCGCCGCTCTGCTCCTGTGGAGGTTGAAATCGACGGAGCGAGCCGAAGCATTTGGATGATCTTCATCGGCAACTGCCGCTACCATCCCAGCGGGTTCGCCCCCAGCTGGCGGGATCGCCTGGACGATGGGCTGCTGGACGTACGGATAGTGGATGCCAAGCACCCGTGGGCCCGCACCCGGCTGGTCTTTGCAGTTCTGAGCGGCACGCTCGGCAAGTGCCGGGTGTACGAGCACGTTTTGCTTAAAGAGATGAAGGTGCGCTCGGCCGATGGCAAACCCATGCGCTTGGCCCGCGACGGTGAGACCTTCCAGGGCTCGGCAGCGTTCTCCGTTCACAAGCTCGCCCGCCCGCTACCCATCTATATTCCTGAGGGCCCCTGAGGGCCACTGAAAACTGCGGTCCGGACTCACCGGGGAACTGCGCTGGAGGTTGTGAGATAGGATCGAAGCTATGCCTGATTCCATATCTCCGCCTCAGCGCGTTCTCCTCGGCCCCGGTCCGAGCGACGTTCCGGCGCGCGTGCTGAGCGCGCTGGCCGCGCCGACCATCGGCCACCTGGATCCCGAGTACCTGAGCATCATGGACGAGACCCGGACGATGCTTCGCCAGGTCTTCTCCACCGGCAATACCATGACCATGGCCATCTCCGGAACGGGCTCCGCTGGGATGGAGGCGTGTGTGGTCAACCTGATCGAGCCGGGCGACGAGATGATCGTGTGTGTCAACGGGGTGTTCGGCACCCGTATGGCCGACGTTGCACAGCGCTGCGGTGCAACCGTTCACTCGATCGAGGCCGATTGGGGCAAGATCATCGAACCGGAGGCGGTTGCGTCCGCCCTGCGGGAGCATCCCGGTGCCAAGGTTTTAGGGATAGTTCATGCGGAGACCTCCACCGGCGCCCATCAACCGTTGGCCGGAATCTCCCAGATGGTTCACGATGCCGGCGCGCTGCTGCTGGTGGATGCGGTCACCTCGCTGGGGGGCGTGGAACTCTTGGTGGACGAATGGAACATTGACGCGATCTACAGCGGCACCCAAAAGTGCCTGTCCTGCCCGCCCGGGCTCGCTCCGGTCTCTTTCTCTCAGGCGGCGCTCGATGTGATGGATCGGCGCACTTCCAAGGTGCAAAGCTGGTACCTGGACGTCTCCCTGCTGCGCCAGTACTGGGGCGATGAGCGGGTCTACCACCACACCGCGCCCATCAACATGACCTACGCCCTTCACGAGGCCCTGAAGATCATCCTGGAAGAGGGCCTGCAGGCGCGCATTGCCCGTCACGCCCTTAACCATGCGGCGCTTCGCGCAGGCCTGAAAGAGCTGGGGCTGAGCTACATACCGGAGCACTCGTTGACCACTCTGAACGCGGTCCACGTGCCTGAAGGGGTTGACGATGCAGCGGTTCGCAAGGGCCTGCTCACCCGATACGGGATAGAGATCGGTGCCGGGCTGGGCCCGTTCAAGGGCAAGGCGTGGCGGATCGGGCTGATGGGCTATTCCAGCAGCCAGCGCAATGTGCTGCTGGTCCTGGCAGCGTTGAAGGCACTGCTGGCCGAACAAGGCATCGCGGGAGGGGACCCGATCGCCAGCGCCGCCGGCGTCTACGGCGGCAACTACGCCGGCAACCCGAAGGGAAATTGATGAGCCATACCAGGTACGAACCGGTACGGACGCGCCTGCAGCGCTCCATGTTGATGGTGCCGGGATCTCAGATGAAATTCTTCGCCAAGGGCTTGGACAGCGCGGCCGACTGCGTCTGTATCGACCTAGAGGACTCCGTGGTCCCCGACGACAAGGAGCAGGCCCGGCTCAACGCCATCGAGGGGCTCGCCACATTGGACTGGAAAGGCCACAGCAAGACTACCTCGGTGCGGATTAACGGTATCGACACCCATTACATGTATCGAGACGTTGTGGATCTGGTGGAGCAGGCGGGTGCGGCAATCGACGTGCTGCTGGTACCCAAGGTGGGTGTGGCCGCCGACATCTACCTGGTGGATGCTCTGCTAACCCAGATCGAGGAAGCATTCAAGCTTACCCACCGGATCGGCATCGAGGCACTTATCGAGACCGCACTCGGGCTGGCCAACGTGGAGGCAATCGCTCAGGCCAGCCCGCGCCTGGAGGCCATGCACTTCGGGCCGGCGGACCTGGCGGCCAGTTTGAAAGCACGCACCACCAGTATCGGCGGGCTCAATTCCGGCTACCCGGGTGACCAGTGGCACTTCCACCTCTCCCGCATGGTCACCGCCTGCCGGGCCTACGGTCTTCGGCCGATAGACGGTCCGTTCGGTGACATCAGCGATCCCGACGGCTTCTTGGCCGCGGGCAGGCGGGTGGCAGCCCTCGGATTCGACGGCAAATGGGCCATCCACCCCTCACAAATCGCTCCCGCCAACGAGGTATTCTCGCCTTCGCCGGCTGAGGCGGACAAGGCGCGGCGGATCCTGATCGCGCTGCAGGAGGCGGCGGCACAGGGCAAGGGGGCGGCGCAGCTGGACGGCAAAATGATTGATATCGCCTCCGCTCGGATGGCACAAAACGTGGTCAACCTGGACGACGAGATCAAGAACAGGTCGTAGCGGTGGACATTCACGAGCACCAAGCAAAAGACCTTTTGGCCGGCTTCGGCGTGGCCAAACCGCCGGGCACGGTAGCGTTCACCAAGGACCAGGCTATCCAGGTGGCCCGGGAGCTGGGAGGAAGCCGCTGGGCGGTCAAGGCGCAGATTCACTCGGGTGCCCGGGGCAAGGCGGGGGGCATCAAACTGTGCGACTCAACCGAGGCGGTAGGCGAAGCCGCCGACGCCCTGCTGGGCAAGATGCTGGTTACCCAGCAGACCGGGCCCGCAGGCAAACTTGTCAGCAGGGTCTACGTGGAGTCGGCAGTGCCGATTGCCAAGGAACTTTACCTGGGCGTGGTGATGGACCGGGCGCTGGAGCGGATCTGCGTGATCGGCTCGGCGGCGGGCGGGATGGAGGTTGAAAAAGACGCCGGCGCGGTGATTAAAGAGGTCGTGGATCCGGCGGTGGGCATCCAGCCGTTCCAGGCCCGGGGCCTGGCGTTTCGGCTGGGGCTGAGCGCCCAAGAGGTTCGCCAGGCGGTACCGGCGATCATGGGGGCCTACCGCGCCTACCGGGATCTGGACGCCACTCTTCTCGAGATCAACCCCCTGGTGGTGACAGAAGAGGGAAAGGTTCTGGCTCTGGACTGCAAGATGTCCTTCGACGACAACGCCTTGTTCCGGCACCCACACATCAACGATCTGCGCGACGTGACCCAGGAGGACCCCCGGGAAGTGGAGGCGTCTCAGCATGGCCTTAGCTACATCGGGCTGGAGGGCGAGATCGGCTGCATCGTCAACGGTGCCGGGTTGGCGATGGCCACCATGGATCTGATCAAGCATGCCGGGGGAGAGCCGGCCAACTTCCTGGACATCGGCGGGGGGGCCTCGCCGGAGCGGGTGGCCAATGCCTTCCGGCTGGTGATCTCCGACCCGCAGGTCAAGGCCATCCTGGTGAACATCTTCGCCGGAATCAACCGGTGTGACTGGGTGGCCGACGGGATCGTGCAGGCAGTCAAGCAAGTTGGACTCACCGTGCCGCTGGTGGTCCGCTTGGCGGGAACCCATGTGGAGGAAGGCCGGCGGATCCTGCAGGACAGCGGCTTGCAGATCGAAAGCTGCGACGAGTTGGGCGACGCGGCCACCACTGCAGTCGGCGCGCTGCCGGCAGGAGGCTCTCGGTGAGCATCCTCATCGATCAGACCACCGAAGTCCTCATCCAGGGCTTCACCGGCGACAAAGGCACCTTTCATGCCGGGGAAGCCATCAAGTACGGCACCCGCGTTGTCGGTGGCGTGACGCCGGGCAAGGGGGGCACCGAACACCTGGGCCTGCCGGTGTTCAATACGGTTAAGGAGGCGGCGCAGCGCACTGGGGCCACCGCCAGCATGATCTTCGTGCCGGCCCCGTTCTGTTCCGACGCGATTATGGAGGCGGCGGAGGCGGGCCTGCTGCTCAGCGTGGTGATCACCGAAGGGGTTCCGGTGGGCGACATGATCCGGGTGAAACGCTACCTTGAGGGGTTTCCGGAAGGGCGCCGGCTACGGGTGATCGGCCCGAACTGTGCCGGGGTGATCAGCGTTGGTAAGGCGATGCTCGGCATCATGCCCGGCCACATCTACACTGCGGGCCGGGTGGGAATCGTCGCCCGCTCAGGGACGCTTGGCTACGAGGCGGCGGCGCAGATGGCTGCTCATGGAATTGGTGTCTCCACCAGCGCCGGGATCGGGGGGGATCCGATCAACGGTAGTTCGTTCGTGGAGATGCTCAAACTGTTCGAGAAGGATCCGCAGACCGATGCGGTGATGCTGATCGGCGAGATCGGCGGGCCGCAGGAGGCCGACGCCGCCGCCTATGTGCGTGATCATATGACCAAGCCGGTGGTCGGCTTCGTGGCCGGGGTAACCGCCCCGCCGGGTCGCCGGATGGGTCATGCCGGGGCGATCATCTCGGCATTCGGCGACACAGCAGCGGAGAAGGCGCAGATCCTGCGCGAGTGCGGTATTACGGTGGCCCCCAGCCCGGCCGAGCTGGGGATCACAATGGCGTCGGTTCTCTCCAAGGGGTAGATGAGCCGCCGAGCGGTCGCTTCGTTCGCGGCAGCCGCCGCCACTTTGGCCGGCATCACTTTCTGGCTGTTCTCCCGAGCGGAGCAAACTCCCGAGCAGGCACTCGGTACATATCTTTCGGCTTGGGCCAAGGCCGATTACGACGCGATGGCCGGCGAGCTGTTCCGGGAGGTTAAGGACCTCCGAGCGGTTCACGAACAAATCTGGGAAACCCTAGGTGCCACAGATCTCACGCTCGAGCCCGGCGAGGTTGAGCAGGACGGTCCCATCGCCCGGGCGAGCTTTGCGCTGACCTGGAGGTTGCGGGGCGCAGGGGAGTGGTCGTACGAAGGCGCCGTGGAGCTGGAGGAGCGGGAGGGCCGGTGGCTGGTGGTGTGGTCGCCGGCCGTGATTCACCCGGAACTGGCCGGAGGCGGCACCGAGCTGCGCCGGACCCGCACCTGGCCACCCCGGGGCAAGATCCTGGCGGGCGACGGCAAGCCGATTACCGAGCAGCGCCCGGTGGTGGTTGTGGGTATAGAGCCACGCCGGGTGGCCGACCGGGAAACGATGATCCAGGCGCTGGTCGACAACCTTGGCGTGGATCCTGCCAGAATTGTCGCCGACCTGGAACAGCCGGATCTCAGGCCGGACTGGTTCCTGCCGGTGGTCGAGCTGCCTGCTGAGCGCTACGAGCAGGTCAAGCCAGCTATCCACCCTGTACCCGGTTTGGTATTCCAGGAGCGGAGCACCCGCCTGCCGCCCAGCCCGGACTTCGCCCGCCACGTTCTGGGAACGATGGGTCCGGTAACTGCAGAACTGCTGGAGCAGCTGGGGGAGCCTTACGAGGGAAACGATCAGGTGGGCCTGACCGGCCTGGAGGGTGCGTTGGAAAAGCGCCTCGCCGGAAGGCCGACGCTAGAGATATCGATTGCCGGCAACGAGAAGGCCGGCGTACTGCACCGGGTGGAGGGTGAGCCGGGGCTCGATGTGGCTACCACCTTGTCGCTGCCCACTCAGGCAGCGGCGGAGGCGGCGTTGTCCGGCGTCGAAAAGCCGGCGGCGATAGTGGTGGTTGACATCGCTACCTCGCAGATCCAAGCAGTGGTGAGCCGGCCGCTCAACCAGTTCAACCGGGCGATGTCCGGGCGCTACCCGCCGGGTTCGGCGTTCAAGATCGTCTCCGGCGCCGGGCTGCTTGCCTCAGGGGTCTCGTTGGGTGAGAAGGTGAGTTGCCCGGCGCAGGTCAAGGTCGGTGGGCGGAGCTTCAAGAACTTCGAATCCAGGCAGTTAGGCGAGGTCAGTTTCAAGCAAGCTTTCGTCCAGTCGTGCAATACCGCGATCATCGGGCGGGGAATCAAGGCGGATCCGGCAACGATAGCCCGGGCAGCTGCCAGCTTCGGCTTTAACCGTGATTACGAACTACCGCTGGGCGCGGCGGGCGGCGTCTACCCGGAGCCTGAGGATTCTACCGAGCGGGCGGCCCAGTTGATCGGCCAGGGCCGGGTGCTGGCCAGCCCGCTTCACATGGCCACCGTGGCCGGGGCTGCCGCGGGCGCCGGCTGGAAACCGCCCAAGCTGCTTGCCGACGGCCGCGCGCCGGTGGTCGAACATATCGATCCAGAGATTGGGCAGCAACTCCGGGAGATGATGCTGGCGGTGGTGGCGCAGGGGTCCGGCACCCGGGCGCAAGTGGCGGGTGTGGAGGTACGCGGCAAGACCGGCACGGCTGAGTTCGGGAGTGACTCGCCGCCCCGGACCCACGCCTGGTTCGTCGGATACTCCCGGACTTTAGCGTTCGCCGTGCTGGTGGAGGACGGCGGGGTGGGGGGCGAGGTTGCGGCACCTATCGCCGCCCGGCTGGTGAACGGGCTCAACTTCTAGTTGGTCAAGACCTCCGGCCCGGTTTCGCTCCCTCCCTCAAGAAGTTGAGCAGGGACATCGGGTTCAATACCTTCAGCCCGATCATGCCCGGCCCTTCCCGGACGAACGCAGGCAGTTCCCGGGGGGCAACCCAGTAGCTGTCCGAGCCGTCCCGCCGAATAAATCGGCTTGCGATCTTGCTCAAGGACGGGGAGAGCGCCAGGTCTAAAGGCGTGAAGAAGTCGGCCAATTGGACCACCTGCACCGGAACCTCGAGCTCAGCCAGCGCCCGGTCGATCTCGTCCAGCTCTTCCCACTCGGCACAGTTGACGGCGACCTCGGGGATTGCCTCAATCATTTCCTCCAGGGCTCCTCGGCTGGCCTCCGGCTCGTCGGTGAGAAATCCTTCAAGCACAACTGCAACGTGTTGGGGCGGCGGGGTTACCGGCCGGCTGGAGGAATAGTCCAGGCAGCGATGGACAAACTCGCTGCAGATCATTTTCTCGTCCCCGTCGCCCGCCGCAGCGATCAACCGAGTCCGCAGCTGTTCACCCCAACGGTCCTTGGCCAGCCCATAGCGCTGGGTGAGCAAGATCACTCCGATGTAGAACAGATTGAGATCGGAGAAGGGCATCCTATGGGGGCGATCTAATGCCGCCCTGCGGTGATAGCACTCCACCAGTTCGGACAGTTTGCGGGAATCGGGTTCGGGTTCCGGACGGAACAGGTCGACGATCATCCCTGTTTCGAGGTAATCGCCGAGTTCCTGATCGCTTCCTAAGATCTCCACCGCCGGGCGGCCGAGCGCCGCCCGGGCGTGGGCGTATCTCCCGTTGCCCAAAGCGATCATTGCGTGGGAGTACCAGGAGCGAATCCCCTGCTGGATCACCCGGGAGATCAAGGGAGGGTTGATGGTGCGCGCGACCAGCAGGACGTCTCCTGCCTGCGCCGTCATCACAGGATCTTGTTCGGGCTTCACTCGGAGAGCTCCGGCGCTTGACATATGTTGACGTATGGGCAGCTACCATATCGCACCGGCGCCGGGCCGGCAAAATCAGTCTTCGCCCAGGTGGCTCAAATGGCATTGGCTCCATCTTCCGGTCCTCTTGGTGCTGTTTACCGCCATCATTTCTCCACCGGTCCTTGCGAACCAAACCGTGATTCAGGGAAGAATGACCGAGAGTTCGGTGCCTAAAGCGTCCACATCGCAGGCGCCCGCCACCGCTACGAGCCTTCCGTCTTGTGACTCGATCAGGTATCAAGGCGCTAGGGTCCTGCACCAAAAAGCCGCGCTCAGCCCACCCTGCCGAGGTGCCCTGGCCAGTTTGTGCGACGCACCCATGACTACGCTCGCAACGGCACGCCCGATCTGTTCGCCGCCTTGAACCTGACTACCGGGTAAGTCCCCCATCAGCTTTGTTCGCGGCGCCGGGCTGGTGAGCGCAGGTCCACCATTCATATTGCACCTGCGATCAGGTCATCGGTGGTGTAAAGCGCATTGTGTTCCAAGCTCATGCCGGCCAAAGCTCCATGGCGCCTGGGAATAGTTGCTTTCTTCGCCGCCCTTCGGGAAGATGCCGTACCCACTTCGCCCGCAATTTCCTGACCCGGGTGCCAAAAAGCGAGTGTCTAATCTCATCCCCGACACACAGGGTCCCGACGACCTGCGTTGACTACTCGTGCAGGGCAACCGGGTCCCGCCACATGCACCACATGGTGGGTCCGTCGGGTAGATGTACTTCATCGACTATTTTGAAGTTGTGGCGCAGGTAAAGCCTCACGTTGCGCTCACTGGATGCCTCCAGGTAAGCAGGCAACTGATCCCGGTCACACATTCGCAGAACCGGCTCCATCAGCGCGGAGCCGATGCCCTTTCCCTGATGTGCCGGTGCGGTACCCAGGATGAACAGATAATGGTGGTTGTCTTTGGGATGCTTTTCGTCCGTCAAAGCCATGAGCTGGAACGCACGTGGCGCATGCTCTTGGGCCATCTCTGCAAAAAGCGGACCCATCTGCTCCTTCTCCTGTTCGGTGGGCTGCTTGCCCGGAGGCACCCATACTGCACCTGCGATCAGGTCATCGGTGGTGTAGATCGCATTGTGCTCCAAGCTCATGCCGGCCAAAAGCTCCATGGCGCCTGGGAGTAGTTGCTTTCTTCGCTGGCCGTCGGGTATCCACCAATTCATCACCGGATCGTCGAAAAATGCATCGGCCAAGACCGCGCAGACGGCAGGTAGCTCCGGACGGGTGGCCTTGCGAATCCGAGCATCATTCACGCCGCTTACCTTTCTAAAGCCAGTTATTAGGTAACTCTAGCACTGCGCGGACGGGGCGAACAAACAGCAGGTAGCCGAAAAGCCGCACTGCCTGATCCATCCGGCCTGGTCCTTCACCATTCGGTAGCGGGCGTTAGTGGTCCACTATGCCTGAAGCGGAGCTTCTAAGCGAAGGCCGGGAAACCGGGCGAAACCACGGTCAACCGTAACCAGGGTGGCACCGTGCTCTATGGCAAGAGCACCCAGGTAGGCATCGGGGACAACGTTTGCCCGGGCAGAAACCGTGCGGCACAGCCCGGTGAAGATCGGCCAATGCCGGGGCCCCGGGCGAACCGGAGTCGCGGTCAGCGTCTGCAAAACTGATTCGCAAAACTCAATAGCCTCGTTCAGTGGGGTCGGGTCCCGGAAGATGCGGTGATTGGTGACGATGCGAAGGAATGAGCTAAGCACCATCTCGCTGACGCCAACCGGTTCTTCTCCGCTCAGCCGGTCTTCCAACCAGTCAAGGTACTCCTGATGGCGAAAGCTCTCCCGCCGGTGGGCATAAACGTAGACGTTTACGTCAATCAGCAGCATTGGGAAACTGATTTTCACCGAGAATCTCGGCCAAAGCTTCCTTGTCGTCCAGGTCAACGCCGGGCTGGAATCCTGAACCCCCGTAGGTCTTCAACACGACCCGCTGAGCCTTAGCCGGGCGCGCGTCGACCAGAGCAGTCCTGAGAGCGTCGTTCACAACCTGTCCGAGGGTTCGTTTGGTTCTGGCCGCAAGCGACTTGGCCTCAGCGAGCAAGTGCTCGTCGAGGTCTACCGTCGTCCTCATTCCCGCACCTTAGCATCATCCACTAGCGTCATGATGCGCATTTCCTAGGGCCCAGTTCCTTTGCGGTTCACTAGATCGCCCTCCAGCGCTTCTGTTGCTCGGTTCGCAGTAGGGCTCGCCGTTTACGACGGGTATTGAGGCCTGCCGTCTTTCCAAGCGATCGGATATCGGGCACAGGCACCGGTCGTAGGGTCGGTGACTCCAGCGGCATAACAGTCCGGCAAGGCGTAGACCCCGTAGGGATCGATGAAGTACCACTCGTTGTTGGTTGGATCCCGGCGACAGTAAAATATATGGAGATGGGTGTTCGGCCCACCGGGCCCTCTCTTGCCCCCGGGCCCGGTATTGCCGGCCATACCCAAGAACGCACCTCGGGCAACCTGCTGGTTAACCGCGACCGGGATGGTCTGCTGATTGGTGCCCCAGTGCGCCGCATCGGGGTTGCGCGGTGGGTTCTCCGGACAGCCGGTGTCGTTGAGATGGGTGATGAACTCCTCCCGTTCAGGGTCCGACAGGGTGGGAACTGTCTGCGACCACGAAGCCTCGCAATCATTGTCTGCCCCGTTGCGCAGATGCATGTAAATGGTCCGGTAGGCATCCTGAACCCCGCTCACGTCGTGGCTCACGATTACGGTGTTGCCGCACCAGTTGTCCCACCCGACGTGAATCACCCTGCCCGCAGCGCAAGCGAGGACTTGGAAAGCGGCGTCATCGTCCCGGCTGTAGTCGGCAGCGTGATGCCACCCTCCATTGCCATATCGCCATACCCCGCGTCTTTCTACCGCAGAGCCTGAAAACGGAAGGGTCATGAACCGGTCTCCATGCTGCAGCGCAGACAGCCGCGCATACCGGGAACCGCCGTCGACGTCCACCGGCCAGCGGTAGAAGACGACGCTGTCTGCTCCCGGAGCGCCGCATGTTCCCGGAAGCCCTGGACAGTGGGTTGCCGTCCGGGTAATCCCGTAGTTATAGGAGCCGGTGGGCATGACCACCTGGTTGAGACAATTGCTCCCGCAACCATGGGGATAAAGGGCCATGTCGACCAGCCGGAATCCCTGGTTTGAGAGCTGGTGCCACTTGGCCACGAAGTTCTCCCAGTCGACTCCCACCCACAGATGATGTCCGTCGGTACCGGGCCCGAAGACACCTGCGAAGCTACGCTGCCCGGAGTGGACGAAGCTGTCCAGGCCGATCAGGCGAAATCCCTGGTTGCTGAGTTCCTTCCACTTCGCCTCGAAGCTTGGCCACTGAGCGACCCAGAGGTGATGTCCTGCGCGGCCCTCGCGGAAGACGCCGGCGTAGTGCGGTTGGCCGCCATGGACATAGGTGCTCAGGCTGACGAGCCGAAATCCCTGGTTGCTGAGCTCCCTCCACTTCGCCTCGAAGCTTGGCCACTGGGCGACCCAGAGGTGATGTCCTCCGCTGCCCTCGCTGAAGACGCCGGCAAACTGCGGCTGGCCTTCGTCTGCATTTGCCGAGATGCTCTTCAGGCGGAATCCCTGGTTACTGAGCTCCTTCCACTTCGCCTCGAAGCTTGGCCACTGAGCGACCCAGAGGTGATGGCCACCACTTCCGGCACGAAAAACCCCACTGTAAGCAGTAGTCATCCCAGCTCCTCCTTCTTGTGTATCGAGAGTTCCTTACGAGCACATCGAGCTGGTGCCGGAGTACGACCAGCTCGAGATCCTTGCATGCTCAGAGCGCACTCGCAGGACAGCAAGCTCGAACAGACGGCGAAGCGCTATGTAAAGGAACGAGACGATCAACGAGCCCTCCTGAATCGCGGGAGGTCAAGACCCTAAGGGATGGGGAGAGAAGCGGAAAGAGCGGCAAGATCGAATTTGTGCACCCCACACGGCGGATTCTACGCACAATTCGTTGCTTGGGGGGGCGGTACTCGAACCCGCAACCTATATCCCTACATCATGAGGTCGCAAAGTGTGACGCAAGCCCGCCAGTAGCCTTGTCACGGTGTTTGTTCCTCGACGCCTTATCTTAAATCCTCGGCCAGGCTCATGACGCCCCGGATCACTTTGTTGGCAGCCGACGGTACCTCCACCCGGCAGATCTTCCAAGCGCGTCAGCGTCCATGAGTCACACACCACCATGTGGCGCCAGCGGTTCTTGGCCCACGGACTTGAGGGATTGAAAGATGCCAAGCGTCCGGGAAAACCACCCACCTACCGTGCTGAGGACAGACTTGAGATTGTGGCTCTGGCGACCTCTGTGAGGGATCCTGACGAACCTGAGGCAGTCTGGACCTGTCAGGCGGCTTCCTCGACCATCGTTAGCCTCCTAGAATCCAACCGACCATGCTTCAACGCGCTGCTGCCTGGCAAATCGAATGGACGAACTGGCAACGCTAGCGGCAGGTTGGAGACCGGCTGGTTTCCACGCCGGTACTTGCGCCCCCGCCAGTATTCAGTGATACTATCTACTAGTACTCAGTAGTGCTGAATAGCGACAGAGGTGGCGGTCCTGGGCAAGCAGACGACGGAGATGCTCAAGGGTGTCTTGGAGGGCATCGTCCTGGCGATCCTGTCCGGCCGGGCCGCGTACGGTTACGAGATCACAGCGTGGCTGCGGGACCAGGGGTTCTCCGACATCGCCGAGGGCACCGTCTATGCGCTGTTGGTCAGGATCGAGCAGCGTGGCTTCGTCGACGTGGAGAAGGTCCCGTCGGAGAAGGGGCCGCCGCGCAAGGTGTATTCCCTCAATGCTCAGGGTCGCGAATACCTCGATGAGTTCTGGAGGACGTGGAGCTTCCTCGCAGAGCGACTGGAGCAGCTCCACGAAGGAGGCGAGTGAAATGGCAGAGAAGTGGATCGAGCTGGTCATCGGGTCGCTCGAACACAAGAAGCATTACAAGCGGTACAAGGCCCGCATCGAGGGTCTTCCCGAGCCATACGGCACCGTCGCCACGGCGATCCAGCGGTACTGCATGTGCTACGGGGGCATCGTCGATGGCGAGACCAGCCTCAAGATGATGAGCGACCTCGTTGACCTCTGGGAGCGCGCGGCCGCTGATGGCACGCCGGTGAGGGCCATTGTCGGAGATGCCCCGGTCGAGTTCGCCGAGATCTTCGCACAGGCCTACACCGGCAAGCAGTGGATAGACAAGGAACGTGCCCGCCTGACCAAGGTGATCGAGGACGCGGAGCGGGGAGAGCAGAAGTGACCACGGATACAGCCATCCAGGTTCGGGGACTGGAGAAGTCGTACAAGGAGCTGCGCGTGCTGCGGGGCGTGGACTTCGACGTGGCGCGGGGCAGCATTTTCGCTCTGCTCGGCTCCAATGGGGCGGGAAAGACAACGGTCGTGAAAATCCTGTCCACGCTGCTCAAGGCGGACGCGGGCACGGTGAGCGTCGACGATTTCGACGTCGCCACGCAACCGGCAAACGTTCGGGAGTCCATCAGCCTCACCGGACAGTTCGCGGCGGTCGACGAGATCCTCAGCGGGCGGGAGAACCTCATGCTCGTCGCCCGGTTGCGGCACCTGAGTGGGCCCGGTGAGATGGTGGACGACTTGCTGGCGCGTTTCTCGCTGACCGACGCCGGGCCACGAAAGGTGTCGGAGTACTCGGGTGGCATGCGCCGGCGCCTGGACATCGCAATGAGCCTTATCGGGATTCCGCCGGTGATCTTCCTGGACGAGCCGACGACCGGGCTTGACCCCCAGGCGCGAATCGAAGTGTGGCAAGCCATCAAGACACTCGCCGGCCGGGGCACGACGGTGCTGCTTACCACGCAGGATCTGGACGAGGCAGAACAACTCGCCGACCGGATCGCGATCCTCCACGAAGGACGGATCATCGTGAACGGCACCCTCGCCGAACTCAAGCAACTGCTCCCGCCGGCCAAGGTCGAATACGTCGAGAAGCAGCCGAGCCTTGAAGACGTCTACTTCGCCATCGTCGGCACAGACGGCAGCGACGAGAAGAACGGCATGGCCGGGACGCCGGCACGGACGAGGAAGGAAAAGAGATGACCAAGCATTTCGCCGGCGACAGCGCGGTCCTACTGGGACGATCCCTGCGCCACATCACGCGCAGCCTGGACACCATCATCACCACCGCGATCATGCCGATCGCCTTCATGCTGCTGTTCGTCTATGTGTTCGGCGGCGCGATCGAACACGGATCGGGCAGCTACGTGACCTACTTGCTGCCCGGCATCCTGCTCATCACGATCTCCTCAGGCATCTCCTACACCGCGTTCCGGCTCTTCCTGGACATGAAAAGTGGCATCTTCGAGCGATTTCAGTCCATGCCGATCGCACGCTCGTCCGTGCTGTGGGCGCACGTGCTGACCTCGCTGATCGCCAACGCGATCTCCGTGGCGGTCGTAGTACTCGTCGCCCTCCTGATGGGCTTCCGCTCGGGAGCGGGAGTACCGGCGTGGCTCGCGGTCGCCGGCATGCTGATCCTGTTTACCCTGGCTTTGACCTGGATCGCCGTCATCCCCGGTCTCACCGCCAAGTCCGCGGACGGCGCGAGCGCGTTCTCCTATCCGCTCATTTTCCTGCCGTTTATCAGCTCGGCGTTCGTGCCCACCGGCACCATGCCGGGCCCGGTGCGCGCCTTCGCCGAGCACCAGCCGGTGACGTCCATCGTCAACGCCATCCGCGACCTGCTCACCGAGCAACCGGTCGGCAACGACATCTGGATCGCCCTCGCCTGGTGCGCCGGCATCCTCGTCGTTGCGTACGTCTTCGCCATGGCCGCGTACCGCGGTAAGTTCTCCTAGATCTAGAGCTAAAATCGAGCCGGCAGTTTTCGGCGCGTACGCCTAACAAATCCATGGTCATCGGGAGTGGTGCCTACGTGGCCAAATTGGATGGCGGCCAACGTGTGGGCGAAAGATCCTTGATTGGCGCGGATTGGACGGGGCGAGCTGGTCACCATCGATAAGCCGTTGCTACCAATCCCGACGATACCCAGGCCAAGTGCGATGGCGGTCTCCAGGTCCCGGCTGCCCTCAGTCCCGACGACTCTTTGTGGGTTGGCCGGGATCTCGAAGGTGCCAAACTCACGGGGGAGCGTCTGGGTTGCAGTGGATGGAGTCTGGTCGGAGGTGTTGGCGCCACGCGGAGGTCCGCCCGATTCAAGCCGCGCAATTTGAGGCTTCGACAGGCGCGAGCAATTTTAGCTTTGAAATGTGCACTTGATCTGCGCGGCCCAATAGTAGATGGCGTGGGCGGCAAATAGGAGGCCTCCGGGGCCTGTGGCCGTCCCTACTCTTCGCCCAGGTAGGCCTTGCGCACCCGATCATTGTTGATCAGGGCAGATGACCGGTCGGACAGTACCACTTCGCCCGACTCCAAGACGTACCCCCTGGCGGACATGGATAGGGCGACCTGGGCGTTTTGTTCCACCAAAAGAATCGTTGTCCCCTCCTGGTTGATCCGGATGATTGCCTGGAAGATCTTTTCGACCATAAGCGGCGCCAGGCCCATCGACGGTTCGTCGAGCATGAGCAGCCGGGGCCGGCTCATCATCGCGCGGCCGATCGCGAGCATCTGTTGTTCGCCGCCCGAAAGCGTTCCGCCCGCCTGCTTGACCCGTTCCTTGAGGACCGGAAACAACGCGAAAATCCGCTCTAGGTCCTGCTTGATAGTCTGGGCGTCCTTTCGCTGGTAGGCGCCCATGTCCAGGTTGTCCTTTACCGACATCCGGGGGAAGATCCGCCTCCCTTCGGGTACCTGAGAGACCCCGCGGGAGACCACGTCGTGAGCAGGCAGGCCGCTGATCGGCTCACCTCGGAACAAGATCCGGCCACCGGAAGGCTTGGTGAGCCCGGAGATGGTCTTGAGCGTGGTGGACTTACCCGCTCCGTTGCCCCCAATCAGGGCCACTATCTCGCCCTCGTCAATCTCCAACGTTAATCCCTTTACTGCTTCGATATTGCCGTAGTGGACCTGAAGATCCTCAAGCTCCAGCAGCATCGGCGGCTCCTTTACCCAGGTAGGCTTCGATCACCAAGGGGTCGCGCTGCAACTGCTCAGGTGGCCCTTCGGCGATCTTTTCGCCATGATCCAAAACGGCCACCTGTTCGCAAACGCCCATGACCACTTTCATGTCGTGTTCAATGAGAAGGATCGTGACGCCCAGATCCCGGATCTGACGGATGAGCACCATCAGGTCTTCCTTCTCCCTGGGGTTCATGCCGGCGGCCGGCTCGTCAAGCAGCAGCAATCGAGGTTTGGTGGCCAGCGCCCGGGCGATCTCCAGCCGGCGCTGGTCTCCGTAGGACAGGGTGCGGGCCGCTTCTCCGGCGTAGGCCTCAATACCTACCAATTTCAGCAAGCGTAGGCTCTCGCTCACCCCGGCCCGGTCCTCTGCCCGGAACCCGGGCATCCGGAGCACTGCGCTGAGTACGCTGGCCTTGTTGTGAACGTCGGCGCCTACCTGGACGTTCTCCAGGGCGGTCATCTCGGCGAACAGCCGGATCTGCTGGAAGGTCCGCGCCACGCCTGCCCGGGTGATCCGGTGGGGGCGTTTGCAGTTGAGGCGCCGGCCGCCGATGATCAGGTCTCCTTCGTCCGGTTCAGCCACACCGGTCAGGCAGTTGAAGAAGGTAGTTTTCCCGGCACCGTTGGGGCCGATCAGGCCCCGGATCTCGCCGGCGGACACCTCCAGCGATACGTTGCGCACTGCGGTAAGGCCCCCGAACCGTTTGGTGAGCCCGTCGGCCTTGAGCAGCACGCTCACGGCATCGCCTGGGAGACTAAAGGCGGCTCGTTGGCAGCGAGTTCGGCCGCCCTGCGTTTGGAGGGAAACAAACCCTGTGGGCGGAAGATCATCATCGCCACGAGCAAAGCGCCGTAGGCCAGGTAGCGGTAGTTGTCCAGATAGTCGAAACGCAACTGCACCAACGGCGGTATCCCCACAATGACAAACGCCCCGGCCAGGCTGCCCTTGATACTGCCCATCCCGCCGATCACCACCGCAGCGACCACCAAAAAGGAGGTGAGGATGTCGAAACGGGTGGGGTCCACAAAGGTGGTCCGGGCAGCGAAGACCACTCCGGCCATCCCGGCGGTTGTCGCGCCGATTGCAAAGGCCAAAAGTTTCATCCGCAGCGTAGGAACGCCGTTGGCTTCGGCGGCCACCTCGTCCTCCCGGATGGCGATCCACGCCCGGCCCACCCAGGACCGGTTGAGCCGGGAGATCGCAATCATTGCTACGGCCAGAATGATCAACAGCAGGTAGAAATAGGGGACCGGGCTGGAGCCGAACTCGTAGTCGACTATCGGGATGCGGGGCCGGGGGATCTGGGCGATTCCCAGCGACGCTCCGGTGACCGAGTCTAGATTGCTGGCGATCACTCGGACTATCTCGCCGAAACCCAGGGTGACGATGGCCAGGTAGTCGCCCCGTAGGCGCAGTGTGGGGGAGCCCAGCGCCACACCAATCACCATATTGATCGCGATGATCAAAAGCAGCACTATCCAAAAGCCCCAGTCGTCCCAAAACGGGGTTCCGGCAAATCCCAGAGTCACCGGCCCGGCCCCCGACAAGATGCCCCAGGCGTATGCCCCGGTAGCCAGGAAGGCAACGTAGCCGAGATCCAGGAGTCCGGCAAAGCCCACAACCACGTTGGCGCCGAGCGTCATCAGCCCGAAACTCGCCGTGATCACTGCGATCGTTTGGACCGCGGTGGGCATCTGGGGGACGGCCAAGATGACCGCCCCGGCCACGGCCGCCAGCGCCAGGTTGGCCGGGGTCAGCCGGGCCTTCACGCCCGGGCCTTTTCGCCGAAGATGCCGGTGGGCTTGAACATCAGCACCAGTACCAAAATTCCGAACGCCACGACGTCCCGCCACTGGGTGCCAAAGCATCCGGCGGCAACGTTTTCGAACACCCCAAGGGAAAGGCCACCCACCAGTGCGCCCCGGATGCTTCCGATGCCGCCCAGCACCGCGGCGGTAAAAGCTTTGATGCCCTGGGTGAAGCCAATGGCGAAGCGAGTTACTCCGAACGACCAGCCGAACAGCAGTCCGCCCACGCCGCCCAGCATCCCGCCGATCAGGAAGGTCACGGTGATTACCTTGTTAATGTCCACGCCCATCAACCCGGCCGTCGCAGGATCCTCGGCCACCGCCCGGATGCCCCGGCCGGTGCGGGAGCGGTTGATGAACTGGTCGACCGCCACCATCATGGTCATCGCCACCACGAACACGATGATGTCCCGGTTCTGGATCCTCACCCGGTGGAACGATTCAGGCAGGATCGATGTGAAGAATGTGTCGCCCAGATCCAGCACAATTCGGGAGCGCAGGCTGGGCGGAAAGGTCTCGTTGTTGGGGCCGCGCCAGATGCGCACCAGTTCGGAGAGGAACAGCGAGGCTCCGATCGCACTGATCAAATAGGCCAGCGGCGCCGCTCCCCGTTTGCGCAGCGGCCGGTAGGCCACGCGCTCCACCGCTAATGCGGTGACCCCGCCCGCCAGAGCGGCCGGTACGAAGGCGGCTGCAAGGATCAACGCCCCCTGGGCTTGGCCGGTGACGCCGCCGGCCGGAACCAGCGCGGAGATGGTTAGGAACCCGGCCAGGCTTCCGACCATGAAGACCTCGGAATGGGCGAAGTTGATCAGATGTAGTACGCCGTAGACCAGCGTGTACCCAAGTGCTACCAGCGCGTAAACTGCGCCGGTGGACAGGCCCCCCGCCAGTCGGAAGGGCAACTCGGAACTCAGGCATTCGGGCACTAGGGTCTCCGGAAGTGGAACAGGAGGGCCGTGAAGGCCCTCCTGTTGAAAAACAAGGTTACATGCGGGCTAAACCAGGGTGTCTACCGTGCCCACCTCGCGGACCACGCCGCCGCGCACGACGAAAACCGAGACAGCGCCCTCTTTGACCTCGCCGTTCGCCTCGAACTCGAAGTCCTTGCCGATGCCGTCGAAGCTGGTGGCCCGCACCTTGTCCAGCACGCAGGTGCGGGTGACTCCCGCGGCGCCATCGGCGCCGCATACCTTGATCGCTTCTATCACGACATTGGTGATGTCGTAACCCTCCACCGAGTAAGGTCCCGGGGCTTCGTTGTGCAGTGCCTTGAAGTCGGTGACGAACTGCTGTGCCCGCGGGTCGGCGGACAGGTTGATGTCCGGGCAGGGACAGGTGAGAACCACGCCTTCGGCCTCGGCCGGGCCGATGTTCTGACCGATGTCGTCAAGCTTGCTGCCGTCCCCCGAGGCAATCAGTCCTTCATAGCCCTTCTCGCGCAGCTGGCGGGCCAGCGGAGCGAACTCGGTTCCATAGCCGGCGTAGAACAGGGCCTGAGGGTCGGCGGCAATGACCGAGTCGACCAAAGAAGTGTAATCCTCGGTGGGCTCGATGCCCTCGTTCAGGACCACCTCCATACCTGCCTGAGCGGCCTCCGCTTCGGCCACGTCGCCCAGGCCTTGGCCGTAGGTGGATTTGTCGTCCACCAGGGCAACTCGGGTGCAGCCGAGGAACCCGAACGCCTCGATGATTGCCGCACCCTGGGCGTTGTCATTGGCCACACCTCGGAAGAAGGTGGTGAAGCCCGAATCGGTCAGCGATGGGCGGGTGGCCAGCGGTGTGAAAAACAGCAGGCCGGCTTCGCTGAACAGCCCTGCGGTGGAGGCCACCTCGCCGGAGAAGGCGCCACCCAGGACCGCGATCACACTGTCGTCGTCGATGAAGCGCTGGGCGATCGGTATTGCGGGGTCCCCTCCGCCCTCACGGTTGTCGATTGCCTGGAACTGCAGGGTCACCGGCAAATCGCCTGCCTCATTTGCTTGCTTGATTGCCAGCTCCATGGCCTTGTGGGCCGGAACAACGATTTGCGAATTTCCGCCGGTACGGTCCCCGAAAGCGCCGATGGTTAACGTGGGATTGGTCTGGGCAACAGAGAAGCCCGCGGAGGGGCTGTCGGCCGCAGCGGGAGCAGCGTCACCGGAGGCGCCGCCGGCAAGCGGGGTCAACGAGTCCGACGAGCAGGCTCCGGCCGCTTGGCCGTCGACGGCTTCATCGGTGGATTCACCGCCGTCACCGCATGCCGCGGCCACCAACGTCAGCGATAGTAGCAGGGCCAACCAGGCGGTGCCTCGAACCTTCCTCATTACAACTCCCTTCATCGGACTCCGGCGCAAACACGCGCATTCTATCCAAACGGGAGTCCGCTTCCGGGAAGGCGGAGCTAAGCAGTGCCGACAGCGTTAAGCGGGTGTTTCGTCTTTCTTGGCCTCAGCGGCTTCCTGTTCATCCAGGCCTCGCTTGAACTCGCCCTTGGCCTTGCCTAGAGAACGAGCAAACTCGGGTAGCTTCTTCGCGCCGAAAAGCAAGACCACCGCTCCAATCACCAGCATCAGCTCTCCAGGTCCCAAACCGGCCATGCTGTTCTCCTCTCCAAGTGTCTTAACTGCAGGATAACCCCACTGCTACTTCTTAATGAGGCGGGCCATCAGGATGGTTGCTTCGTAGAGTAAGCCCAGCGGCACCGCCATGATCATCAAAGTGATCGGGTCCTGGGTGGGGGTGATCAGTGCAGCCACCACCAGGATAACCACCCAGGCAATCCGGCGGGCCTTGCGCAGCTTCTGGCTGCTCAGCACCCCAACCAGAGTCAGTCCGAGTAGAACTATCGGGAACTCGAACGAGAATCCGAACGCGGCGATCAGCAGCATCACGAACGAGAGGTAGTCGGAGGCCTTGGGCAGCAGCACCAGTTCCGAACCGGCGAAGCCCGCCAGGACCTCCAGCGCTTTGGGGAGGGACAAGAAGGCGATCATCACCCCGCCGGCGAACAGTGCCAGCGACGTGAACACAAAGGGCAGCGCGTACCGGCGCTCGTGCCGGTACAGACCAGGGGTCACGAAGCGCCAGAGTTGGAACAGGATCACCGGAAGGGCGAACACCATACCGGTGAAAGCAGTGACCTTCAACCGGATGAAGAATGCTTCGGTGGGCGCAGTGTAAATAAGCTGCCCTTCTTCAAGGATCTGATCCGCAATGGGCAGCTTGGCCAGCGGTTCGATCAACAGCGCCAGAACCCGGGAATACAGGAACCAGGCTGCGGTGCACGCCAGCGCATAGGCTATGACGATCTTGAAGAGCCGGGAGCGCAACTCTGTGAGGTGCTCCATGAGGCTCATGTCGGGCGGGACCTGCGGGTCCGGAACCGGCTCCGGCTTACCGCCCCCGCCCCGCACGAAGATCTTCACGATCATTCGATACTAGTCGACCCCGGTCCCCTCTACGCTTCTACGCTGCGGGGCTGGGCCCAATAAGGCCGGTTCGAAACCTGGGTCACGCTAGGTCGGGCTCCCGGTCGCGCAGGGCAACCGTGCAGGTTCCGAAGGCGATCATGGTTCCGCTGTCATCCACGACGCGTACCTCCCACACGCTCAGGCTCTTGCCGCTCATGAGCGGGGTGCCGGTCCCGGTGATGAAGCCCCTCTGCGCCGGCCGCAGATGGTTGACCTTCAGTTCCACGCCCAAGGCGATCCGGCCGGTGTCGGCCAGCCAGGCGCCAAACGATGCCACGCTCTCCACCAGGATCGCGGAGGCTCCTCCATGCAGGATGCCCCAAGCTTGAGAGTTGGATTCGACCGGCATACGCCCTACCACCCGGTCTGCCCCCGCCTCCAGCCATTCGAGCCCGACTTTGTCCAGCAATGGCCCCCGCTTGGCGTTGTAATCCTTCAGCCGGCGCCCGGCAACTTGCTCCATCCGGCAAGCCTACGCCTTGCTGGCAACCGAGCCTTCGTGGGCAGCCTCCAGCTTGGCAACGTCCGCCTTGGGAGCCAGCCTCCAGAAGTGCCCGGACTGGCAATCCCAGTTCTCCAGGATCTCGAATGCTCTGGCTGACCCGGTGAGCTCGGCGTGATCGGCGATTAGTTCCAGCAACTGGGCCATCTGGGCTCTGGGCGGCCGGTGCAGATCTACCAGTTCCGGGTTGACCCGGGCCCTCAGACGAGCCTCGGGGTCCCAGACGAACGCCTGCCCGCCGCTCATGCCAGCGCCCATGTTGCATCCGGTGGGCCCCAAGACCACCACGGTGCCGCCGGTCATGTACTCGCAGGCATGGTCGCCCACTCCCTCCACCACTGCGCTGGCCCCGGAGTTGCGGACGCAAAAGCGCTCGCCCGCCCGGCCCTCCACGAAAAGCCTGCCCCCGGTTGCCCCGTAGAGGACGGTATTGCCGATCAGGTACGGCTCGCCGGCGTCGTTGTCCGGTGCTTTGACCACAATGCTGCCCCCACCCATGCCCTTACCCACATAGTCGTTGGCTTCGCCGACCAGCACGAACTCCACACCGGCGCTCAGGAACGCGCCGAAGCTCTGCCCGGCCTCTCCGGAAAAGATCGCCCGCACCTTTCCCGGGGGGGTCCGGTCGGCGTGCTCGTGGGCGATGGCTCCGCCCAAGCGTGCGCCAACGGAGCGGTCCGAGTTGTGGATCGGATAGCCGAGTTCAACCTCGCCACCTCCCAGTGCCGTGCCTATGGCTGCTTCGAAAACCTTGTCGCCCAACTCTGACATCGGACGTTGGATCGGGTGGTGGGCGACGAAGTGGCGAATACCCTCGGGCCGGTAGAGCAGGTCTGCCAGAGACAGGCTCTGAGCCCGCTCACTGCGTAGATCGGGAGTGACCAGGTCGGTTCGCCCGATGACTTCGTCGATTGAACGCACGCCCAGTGACGCCAGGATCCGCCGGGTTTCCTCGGCCACAAAGCGCAAATAGCGGGCCACCTCCGCAGGGTCACCGGTGAACTTCTCCCGCAGATCCTTGCGTTGGGTGGCGATGCCTACCGGGCAGGTGTTGCGGTGGCAGGCTCGTACCATGATGCATCCCTCCGCCAGAAGCAATGAAGTGCCGAAGGAGTACTCGTCCGCCCCCAGGATGGCCGCCATGACCACGTCCTTGCCGCTCTTCATCCCGCCGTCCATACGGATCTTCACCCGGTCTCGCAAATTGTTGAGCATGAGGGTCTGGTGGGTCTCGGCAACACCGATCTCCCAAGGAAGGCCGGCGTTCTTAATGCTCGACAAAGCGCTCGCGCCGGTGCCCCCGTCCCATCCTGAGATGTGGACCACGTCGGCGAGCGCTTTGGCCACACCGGCGGCGATGGTGCCAACCCCCACCTCGGCCACCAGCTTCACGGACACGGTTGCTTTGGGGTTCACCTGTTTGAGGTCGAAGATCAGTTGGGCAAGGTCTTCGATCGAGTAAATGTCGTGGTGGGGAGGGGGAGAGATCAGCGCCACCCCGGGCTGAGTGTGGCGCAGCTTGGCTATTTCCTCGCTCACCTTATGACCGGGAATCTGGCCCCCTTCTCCCGGCTTGGAGCCCTGGGCGACTTTGATCTGCAGCTCCTCGGCAAAAGATGCGTACTCCGGGGTTACGCCGAAGCGTCCGGAGGCCACCTGCTTGATTTTGCAGCGCTTCTCAGTGCGGTAACGGCTGGGATCCTCGCCCCCCTCCCCGCTGTTGGCCGATCCGCCCACCATGTTCAGGGCGATGGCAATGGCTTCGTGGGCCTCGGCGCCGATTGCTCCATGGCTGATCGCTCCAGAGGAGAAGCGCCGGCAGATTGCCTCCACCGGCTCCACTTCTTCCAGCGGAACCGGGCCGGCGGCGGCGGGGACGAATTTGAACAGATCCCTGGGCTCGGTCTGCGGGCGCTGGGCCACCAACTCGGCGAAGCGCCCGTAGGGGGCCCAGTCGTCGGTCTTTATGGCTATATGAAGACTCTCGACAACCTCCGGGTTGGTGGCGTGGAACTCCCCGGTAGCGTGGTGCTTGTAGTAGCCCGGGTTGGCCAACTTGGCCTTGGGGCTGCCGTAGCCCTGCGAGTGCCGGCGCAAGACGTCTCGTTCAATTTCGGCCAAGCCGATGCCCTGCATGGGCGACGGGGTGCCGGTGAACGCCAGATCTATGACCTGCTGCCCGATGCCGACAGCGTCGAAAATCTGCGCTCCCCGGTAGGAGTCGGTGGTGGAGATGCCCATCTTGGACATGATCTTGAGCACCCCTTCCTCAACCGCTGAGCGGTAGCGGATAAGTGCTTCGGTAACCGGGATATCTTCTCCAAGCCGGCCCTTCTCAGTGATCTCAGCCAGTGATTCGAGCGACAACCGCGGGCAGATGGCCTCCGCCCCGTAGCCGAGCAGGCAGGCGAAATGGTGCACCTCCCGGGCTTCGTCGGTCTCCACCACGATGCTGGTACGGGTACGCTGCCCGCTTTCCATAAGATGCTGGTGCACCGCTCCGACCGCCAGCAGCATCGGGATAGGTGCCCTCTTGGGCCCAATATTGCGGTCGGATATGAGCAGGATCCCGCTACCGATGCGGGCGGCTTGGCCGGCAGCTTCACACATCTTTTCCAGGGCGGCCTTCATGGCTCCGGGGCCGTCATTTATGGCGAAGGTGGCGTCGAGTGGGAACCCCCCTAACGGCTTGAACAGGAAAAAAGAGTTCAACTCCAGAAGCGATGCCCCCTCTGGACGTTCCCACAGGATCGGATCGTGCGGGCCGATCAGCGTGCGGATGCTCATCACCGAGCGCTCGCGCACGTGGTCGATAGCCGGGTTGGTGACCTGGGCAAAGCGTTGTTTGAAGTAGTTGTAAAGATTGCGTGCGTACTCGGACAGCACGGCTGGGGCGGTGTCGTCGCCCATGGAAGAGGTAGGTTCATGGCCGGTGGTGGCCATTGGACGCATGACCGTTGTGAACTCCTCCCGGGTGAATCCGAAGGTGATTTGGCGGGCGGTCAGGTCGTCGGGGACCACCGGCTCTGGAGCCACCAGCGCAGCGTGAGTCAGGTGCCCCGCCACCCAACTGCCGTAGGGCTTGGCCCGGGCAAGATGGTCCCGGACCGGGTTCTGCTGGAAGCCGCCGGCGGCCGGGTCGATACAAATCATCTGGCCTGGGCCAAGCTTGCCACGCTTTACCATGCCGTGGCCACGGGTGTAGATGGACCCGGCCTCCGAGGAGCAGGCGACGAAGCCGTCCTCGCACACCGAATAGCGCAGCGGCCGCAGGCCGTTGCGGTCCAGGCAGGCGCCCACGGCTTGGCCGTCGGTGAAGATCAGGCCGGCCGGGCCGTCCCACGCCTCCATCAGGCATGCGTGGTAGCGGTAGAAGTCGCGTACGTCGTCGTCGATGTCCTGCATGTTCTCCCAGGCCGCCGGGATAAGCATGGCGGCGGCATGGGAGATTCCCCGCCCCTCCCGGTTGAGCAGTTCCAAGACGTTGTCGAGCATTGCCGAGTCCGAGCCTTCCGGGTCGATGACCGGGCGCAGCAACTCCTCGTCCAACAGATTGCGCCGGCCCAAACGACCTTCCCGGGCACTCATACGGTTGATGTTGCCGGCGATGGTGTTGATCTCGCCGTTGTGGCAACTCTGACGAAACGGCTGCGCCCGCTCCCATGCCGGAGCGGTGTTGGTGGAAAAGCGCTGGTGGAAGATCGCAAACGGCGCCTGGAAGCTGTCCTGGGCCAGATCGGGATAAAAGTCGGCCAGATGGTCGGCCACCACCAAGCCCTTGTAGGTAACGGTTTGGAAAGAGAACGAGGGGAAGTAGATCCGGATGCCCTCCTCGGCGCAACCCTTCTCAGCCCGCTTGCGGGCGCGCACGCAGCGCTTCTCCACCTCGGCCGAGTCGGCACCGACCGGCTTGAGCAGGATCGCCTGTTCGATTCCCGGCGAGATCTGCTTGGCCTGCTCGCCGATGACGCTGTCGTCTACCGGCACTTCCCGCCAGCCGATCAAACCGATGCCCTCATGCCGGCAGGCTTGCTCGACGATTTCCCGGTGGTGCTCTTCGCCCGGAGGCCAGGCGAAGATCATCGCCACACCGAGGAACTCCGGGCTGGCGTCGATCCCAGGCAGGTCGGCGAAAAACGCCCTGGGAAGAGGGACGAGCAGACCCGCGCCGTCGCCACTCTTGCTATCTGCCGCTACCGCTCCGCGGTGGCGGACCCGGCACAACGAGTACACCGCAGACTCGACGATCGACCGGCTGGAGCGGCCGGTAACGTCGGCTACGAAGCCGATGCCGCATGCGTCCCGTTCAAAACGAGGATCGTATAGACCGACTTTTCTTGCCCGGCCGGCTGCGTGCGCGAGGCTCAATCCCAGCTCCTCTCTTTGTCGGCTCGTTACGGAGACAAAAAAGCGCTCACCCCAAGTGGGGCGAGCGCCGTTGCTCGTTGCTGCTGCGTTACCTATTCGTCAATATTGCCGCGCGCTCATCGTGGTGTCAAAGCGATTAGCGGTTCGGAGGTTTCTTTAGAAGCTGCGCCCGGGGCTTTCTGCCCTGCTGAAACGGTGGGGAAACCGCAGTGGGGGCGGGTGGGGGCGCAGCAGCGGCCGGCGGGGGCGCTGACGAGGACGAGGCGGGCATCCGAGTGGCCGGCAAGGCCCGCTCCGTCTCCACCTGGGGGCCGAGCATGAGACGCAGCAGCGCCCGATCCCGCTCTCGGATTGCAATCTCCAGGTCCCGCAGGCGCTTGCCTACCGAGTCGACTATCCGGTCTACCACCTTGGCCTCCAGCAACTCCAACTTTGATTCGAAATGATTGGTCATGCTCATGAGGCTTTCTTTGGTCTCGAACAGGCCGGCCTTCGCCTCATAAAGGCTGTCCCGGGCCTCCGAGATCCCCTCGTCGAGTTCCTCAAGTCCCCGCATAATCATCTTGGGGCTGGGTTCCCCGGGAGCCTTCAGGTTGTCGATTGCCTCGGCCAAACCGGCCAACTCGATCCGAAGATCCTCCGAACTGGCGGCGCCGGCATCTTGGGCCTCCAGGATTCGGGCTTCCAGCGTATCCATGCTGGAGGCTATGCGCTCCTTGGTTCGCCCGGCCGACTCCCGACCCTGGGCACGCCACTTGTCGATTGTTTCCACCAGATCGGCAACGGACGCTTCGATCCTTTCCTGGCGGGGGGCCTGCCCCAGGAGTTCGGAGAGCGCTCCCTCGAGCTTTTCCTGGCGGCCGAAGTTGGCGGCCAGTTCGTTGGCGATTTCCTCGAAGTGCTCCTGCCTGTGAGTACCGGCCGCCAGCTCGGCCATCATCCGCTCGATCTGCTCTTGGCGGCCCGAGTTTTGGGCCAGCTCGGCGATCGTTGCTTCCAGCGTCTGGTTGTTCCGTTGGGCGGCTGCCAGGTCGGCCAGTGCCGCTTCCAGGGCTTCGGTCCGGTTCTGCCCGGCAACCAATTCCCGCAGATAAGCCTCAACCGACTCCTGCCGCCGCTGTCCGGTTGCCAGGTCGGCCAGCGCCGCTTCAACTCGTTCCTGGCCGGTGAATTTCCGGGCCAGGTCGGCCAGTGCAGACTCCAGCCGGTTGTGCAGCCCGCCGCCGGTCAGCTGGACCTCACCGATCCGCCGCTCCAGTGCCTCCAGCGACCGCAGGATGCGCTGCTCCATATCCCGTCGGGAAGACTCGGTCTCCACCCGTGCGCTTTCCAGCCGGCGCGCCGATTCGGCAACGGTGGCATCCCCGGTGCGCAGGGACTGCTCGATCGAGCCGGTCACCGCTGAGAGACGGGCGTCGAGTGTGCCGATCAACCGGGTTTGCAGCTCGGCCATCGCAACGGCTACCGCCTGCTCCTGGCGCCCGGCGGCGTCTACCAAGGCCCGGCGGGTCTCATCCAGAAGCCGGGCGAGCTCGGCCGTTACCTCGGGACCGGCACCCGACACTGTGCCTATCCGCTCCTCGATCCCCTCCAGCGCCCGGATCAGCCGGCTCTCGGTTTGCCAGGATGTCTCGGCGATGCCCGACTTCCATTCCTCCACGGCCCGCCTGAGACCTTCCATAGAGGACTCGACGCCGCCTTCGAGCTCCGCGCGCGCCCGAGTCGCTTCGGCGATCCCTCGATCCATCCGCTCCAGGCGAGCGTTGACCATTGCCTGGAACTCGGCGGCAATTTGCCGCGCTTCGCCTTTGAGCCCACCGATGGAGCTCGCCACCTGATCGATCGATCCGCCGACTTCGCGCAGCCGCGCCAGCCCGCCCTGGACGTCACTGGCCAGCGCGGTGGCCGCCGCTTCCAGCCAATGGCGGGTCTCATCCTCCACGGCCTTGATCGTTGCCAGATCTTCTTTGAGACTGCGCTGGAGTTCAGCCGAGGAGTCCTGTACCGAAGCAATCACCAGGTCCCCGGAAGCGCCCACACGGCCCTGCATCTCCTCCAGCCCGGCGGCGATGGCTTCCTCGTGATGGGTGGAGGCGTCATCGAACGCCTGCAGTGCCTCTCCGAGTTCCTGGGCGATCGACGCCGATATCAAACTTACCTGGCCCTGTAACTCAGACCCGGTGACTTGTGCCCGCGAGATTCCCTCCTCCAGGACCTCCAAGGCACGCAGCATGCGGCCCTCGGTTGCCTTGGCCGAGCCGGCTACCCCGCTGCTCCAGTCCTCGACGGTAGAGCGCAGTGAGACAAGCGCCTGCTCGGCCCAGGATCGATTGGCCGAACGCTCGTCCTGAGCTTCCGCCAGCCGCCGTCCGAGGGCGGTGATCGACCCGCCGAAGGTGTCGAGCGAATCCTGGAGGTTGGTCCCCAAAGCAGTTACCGCACCCTCCAGCCAGCTGCGGGTGCGCTCCTCGGCTGCCCGCAGGGCGCCCAACTCGCTCTCGATGGTACGACCTACTTCCAAGGCAGATTCCCTCAACTGGGAGCGTCCGCCTTCCAGGACATCGTTGAGTCCGCTGTTCACTGTGGCTATGGCCGCCAGCACCCGCTGCTCTGCGATCCCTCCGCCTTGGGCGCTCTCCGCCTTCCATTCCTGAAGAGTTGTGCTCAGCCAGGCTGCAGAGCTGTCGAGTGCTTCGTGGATCCCGGCGGCTAGTCCCCGCAGGTCGCTCGCCGGGGGAGGGTCCGCTTGGGTCACCAGTTCCCGGATCTCGTCGGTTGCCGCTCGGCTGTTCACGATCTGCTCTTCCAGCGACTCGAGCGCCCGGACCAGGCGCTCTTCGGAGCGAGAGGACTCCAAACCGTAACTGGCCTTCCAGGATTCGATGGAGGAGAACAGCATGGCGATGGAGGCCTCCAGATCGGCCTGGGTGGGGCCACCGCCCGACGCTGGGGCCGCTGGGGCCGCTGGGGCCGCTGGGGCCGCTGGGGGCCACGCGGCTGCCGGGTTCTCGTCCAGTTGATCCATCAAGCTCCGACTCCTCCTTGGACTCGGACGCAGCCCGCTCCCTGGGTTAACGAAGTCACGCCGGAGCAAGCCGGGATGGCCTGCGGGGCTCGAGAGCTATCCACGCCGTTTCAGCCCAAATGCTACTCCCCTGAACCGGAGCGGTCGACTTTTTCCCGATCTGCTGCCCTTTGAAGGCGCTTTTACTCGCGGCTGGGCAGCATCCACAGGTTGTCGGCCAGGTTGGGGCCGAGCGAAGACATCTTCCCATCAACCGACAATGTCCTGGTTCCATCCGGGCCCACCTTGGTGACCTCCACGGTGGCCCCGGGCATCAAACCCTGGTCCTGGAAGTACTTGAGGATGTCGGTGACCAACTCCACGTCCTCGGTCAACAGGCTGAGCACGCCTGACTCACCTTCAGCCAGTTCGGTGAGCGGGACCAGATCCGAGCGACTATGGGCCTGCGCCACGCCGGGAATCGGGTTGCCGTGGGGGCAAGTGGAGGCGCCGGTCTTCTCAAGGATGCGCTGCTCGACTTCGGGCGAAATCACATGTTCCCAGGCGTGCGCTTCTTCATGGGCGCGAAACCAGGGGATCTCCAAAATGTCGGTGAGCAGGCGCTCGGCCAGCCGGTGCCGGCGCACCAGCGGAGTGGCAACTTCCAAACCCTGTTCGGAGAGATGGATCCGCCGCCCGTCCATGTCGATCAACCCGTCCGTAACCAGCCGGCGCACTGCCTGGGATACGGTAGCCGGAGTAACTCCTAATCTTTCGGAAAGCCGGGCTTGGAGAATGATTGCGCCCTCTTCCTCCATCTCGAAGATACATTCGAGATATTCCTGGGCTCCTTGCGGCACGTGTACTGTCATTGCTCCCCCGTACTATAGTCGCTGGGTTGTGAGCCGGGTCCAGAACAAGCAGAAAGTGCTCCTCCTTGACGGGCACTCCCTAGCCTATCGCGCTTTCTATGCTCTTCCGCCCGACCTGAAAACTTCCAGTGGCACTCTTACCAACGCGGTTTACGGGTTTACGGGGATGCTGATCAAGGCGATACAGACGCTGGGCACGCGCTCGATTGCTGCCGCTTTCGACAAGGGCCTTCCGGCCTACCGGCTGGCCATCCGTCCGGAGTACAAGGCCCAGCGCACCTCGGCTCCGGACGAGTTTCGCCAGCAGATCGGCCTGATTCACGAGGTGCTGGGCGCTCTGAACGTCAAGATGTTCGAGGTGCCCGGCGTGGAGGCCGATGACATTTTGGCCATCCTTGCCCGGAGGCTGGCCGCCACCGGAGCCGAGGTGGTGGTCCTTACTGCCGACCGGGACTTCTTTCAGATTGTCGGGCCCCGGATCACCTTGATGATGAACCGCAGAGGGATATCGGAGACGGTGTCTTACGACGTCGCCGCAGTTAAGGAGCGGTACGGCTTCGGACCCGAACTTTATCTGGATTACGCCGCCCTGCGGGGCGACCCTTCGGACAATATCGATGGCGTGGCCGGGATCGGCGAGAAGACCGCCGGCAAGCTGATCCAGACCTACGGCACCCTGGAGAGCGTGCTGGCCAACCTTGACCAGCTGACCCCCCGGATCCGGACCAACCTGGGCGAGGCATCCTCACGGTTGCTGGTGAACAAGGAGTTTTTCCGCTTCCGCACCACTGAAGAACTGGCCGCTGAGGGGGCGGTGTTGCCCTCCTTGGAGGTGTCGGCCTCCGACCTGGACATGGGAGCTTGGGACTTTGCGAATATCCGGCAGTTGTTCGATTCGCTTGAATTCCGGATCCTTTACGACCGTTTGGCTACTGGCTCGCCGGAAGCCCTGGCGGTGGCCGCCGGGTTCGAAGGTTCGACCGAGCAGGTAACCGACCGTAAGGCGCTGGAGGAACTCGCCCATTCTCTGAAGGCGGGCGACACCGTGGCGATACGGGTGGCCGGCGAAGAGGGGGCAGAGCGCCACCCGCCCGATCTGCTGTCGATCGCCACTGCGGAGGGGGCCCGGGTAATCCGCTTGGGCGGCGACGGGCTACCAGCGGCGCTGGTGTGGGAACGTCTTGGTCCGGCAATCCGGAGGGCCAAGCTGGCCACCCACGGGTCCAAGGAGGCATTGCAGCGCCTGGCCGCCGTCGGCGTGGCTCCAGCTGAGGTGAGCATGGACACCGAGTTGGCCGCCTACCTGATCGACCCCGCCCGAGGGAGCTACAAACTGGGCGAGCTTGCTCGCCACTACTTGGACCGGGAGCTGAAACTGGACGTGTCCGGCGGGGCAGCTGTAGAGGACGCTGGCGGACAAGGCCGGCTGCTGCTGGAAGACGCAATGGTCGAGGATCGGGCAACCAACTTCGGGCTGGAGGCGATGGCCGTTGCAGAACTGGTCGATGTGTTGACCGGCGAGCTTAAGATCCGGGGGGCATGGGAACTGCTGACTGAGCTTGAGATCCCGCTGGCCGGCGTGCTGGCCCGCCTGGAGACCACCGGCATCAAGCTGGACTCTGCTTACCTGGATGACATGTCGATAACGCTGGCGAAACAGTTGAGCGCAGCGGAGTCTCGGATCTTTGAGCTGGCCGGCGCCCCGTTCAACATCAACTCGCCACCTCAGTTGCGGGATGTGCTCTACGGCAAGCTGGGCCTGAAGCCGTCGAAGAAGACCAAGACCGGTTACTCCACCGATGCGGCGGTGCTGGAGTCTTTGGAACAGGAGCACCCGATTATCCAGAGCATCCTTCGTCACCGGGAGATCTCCAAACTGAAGTCCACCTACATCGACGCTTTGCCCCGCCTGGTAGATCCGGCAACCGGCCGGGTGCACGCCCGGTTCAACCAGACGGTAGCTACCACCGGCCGGTTGAGCTCTGACCGTCCCAACCTGCAGAACATCCCGATCCGAACCGAGGAAGGCAAGCAGATCCGCCGGGCGTTCATCCCGGAGGACGGCAACCACCTGCTGGTAGCGGACTACTCACAGATCGAGTTGCGCCTGCTAGCCCACCTGTCGGGCGACGAGGAGTTGGTGGGAGCCTTTGCCCGGGGCGACGATATCCACCGGCTGTCCATCGGAAAGGCGCTGGGCATCCCTTACGACCAGGTAACCCCGGCGCAACGCAGCATCGGCAAGATGGTTTCCTACGGAGTTACCTACGGCATGGGGCCGTTTGGTCTCAGCCAGCGCCTGCGCATCCCATTGGATCAGGCAAGGGCCTACATCGAAGGGTTCTTTGCCGCGTACCCGAGGATCCGGATCTATCTGGACGACGTGGTGGCTCGAGCAGGTGCCGACGGCTTCACCACCACCATGCTCGGCCGCCGGCGCTACCTGCCCGAACTGCAATCCCGCAATCCTAGGACCCGGGGGCTGGGGGAGCGGCAGGCGCTGAACGCTCCGCTCCAAGGTTCGGCCGCCGACATCATGAAGCTTGCGATGGTCAGGGTAGACCGGGCCCTAGCGGGTAGCGCCTGCCGCATGGTTTTGACTGTCCACGACGAACTGGTCTTCGAAGTCCCCGAAGCCGAGGTTCAAGGAGCGGCCGAGATCGTCCGGGAGCAGATGCAGAGCGCGATCGAACTGGACGTCCCGCTGACGGTGGACCTTGCCTGGGGCGCTAACTGGGCAGACGCCAAAGCCTAGGCTCCCGAAAGGACTGCTTTCACAGCCGAGCGCAGTTGCGCCGCATCGATTGCTGGATACCGATATAACTCCGGCTCAATAGCACTGAAGAGCCCCTGGAGACGCTGTGGTTCGATTAACCCTGAGTCCAACATCCGGTGAACGTCCAGAGCGTCTTGCCTATGCCAACGCTCGATTTTGGACAATGCCTGTGCGTAGAGGTCGTAGTGAAGAAATGTTGCGGTGCCATGCTGAGCAATAAACAGGCTCCGCTCCCGCCATCCGGGTAGTGCCGGAATGAAGTGGTGTGGCGCAGCGAGCTCGATGTTTACTCTCAACCGCTCCTTTAATTCCGGGAGGGCTTTTAGCAGCGCATCTGACTCGGGGATCATCGTGAAATCAACATCGATTGTTGTTTCCCGCCATCCGTGGAAAATGGCGGTCACGCCACCGGTGAAATAGACGTTGGTTGGTTCCGTGACTGCTTGGCCGATGGATTTCATGAGCTCTTCAACCACCTCAACTTTGGTCAGTTCGCGCACTGTGCGGCTCGCTCGAAACTCACAAGGCGGCGAATCAGGGCGCCGTACCGGGAGTGGGCTGAAGCCTCATTCTGCGAGGCGAGCATCCGGTAGAGGTCCTTCTCGGCGTCAATCTCGGGTAGTTCAGGTACCGGAATCCCCAGCGTGAGAAGCCGCGGTTTGCCAATCAAAACAACAAGGGCGCTGGTGGTCATCAGGCCCCTGCGCAGATCGGCCAGGCCTTCCTCCACCAATTCGCCGCCTGGAAGCTCGCGATACTCCACCTCCACATGCTAGCCCGCCATGTTGCGGGACGAAATGTCTGCCTGTTAACTTCCCGCCCAAGAGCCGGTCAAGCTCGCAATCAGCTGTCAGGCTTCCGGCCAGTGCTGGCCCAGGTAAGGACGGGGATTGGCCTGAGCCCACCCGTTGAGCAGGACGGCAACGGCGTGGGCCTGACCTCCACCTGAGGGCAGATTCCGTTTCAGAACACAGACCAGGAGCAGATCCGGCTCAAGTGAGAAATCGGCAATATTCTCAGTGACCAGGGCGCGGCCATCGCCCCGGGCTGCGCCGGCAACCTCCCCATCAGGTGCGCCGGACAACCCCAACTCGGCCACGTGCACAGCCTCATGGCCGAACTCTTCGCGCAGAATTAGTCCGGCAGCAGCGGGAAACATCTCATCGAGGAGGAACCTCACCCAAGGAGCGCTCGGCGTTGTGTGAAGGCTTCCCGGCCGGATTCGATCTTCTGTTCGTTACGGGCGATTCGGGTCTCGCTCTCATCGGGGTGTCTGGCGGCGAACTCGAGCGCTATCCTGATCTGCTTGCAATGGAGATCGGTTTCCGCAGCCAGGGTCTCGATCCGGTGTTCCTCGCTCCCCTGAAGCTGGCGCAGGCGGGCCACAATTTCCCAAACATCGGGTCCTCCGGCCAACGCGGCTCTTCGGTCGTGAACGGGTCCCTGGTAGACAATTCCGGGATGGTCGAGAGTATCCACCCCTTCGACAATTAAACGCTCGAGCAGTGCCGTGGAGCTCACCCGGTCGTGTTTAGCGCGCTCGGTTAGCCTACGCTTGGCCCGGTCACTGAGACGAAACGATGTGCTGGCGCTAGCCATAGTTCTCCCCAAAGAGGTTTGTAGGCTATGGTAGCGCAACCGTAGTGCACAAGGCCATCGTCCTGGGTCCTTTGTAGGTCGCGTTACGCGACCCGCCCGGCCAGCTGGCCCTCAGGCAACCTCCGCCTTGGCCGGGCTTCCTTCAACAGGGGCCGGCGGAGGTGCAGTTGCTCCGTCCGGCGCCGCCGGGGTCGGTGAGCCGGACCCTGGTGCGAACTGAGTTTCGTAGAGCTCGTGGTAGCGTCCCCGGGCGGCCAGAAGCTGATCGTGACGGCCCCGCTCTACGATCTTGCCGTCCTCCAGCACCAGGATCAGGTCTGCGTTGCGGATGGTGGAAAGGCGGTGGGCGATGATCAGCGCGGTCCGCCCGGCCAGCGCTCCGGCCAGCGCCTCCTGCACAGCCAACTCTGACGTGGAGTCCAAATGAGCAGTGGCCTCGTCCAGGAGCATGATGCGCGGCCGGGCCAGCAGCAGCCGGGCGATTGTCAGGCGCTGGCGCTCTCCGCCCGACAGGCGATATCCCCGCTCGCCGACCACAGTATCCAGCCCGTCTGGAAGCGCATCGATCAACTCTTCCAGCCGGGCCACCCGTAGCGCCTCCCGGAGTTCTTCGTCGCCGGCGCCCGGCCGGGCGAACAGCAGGTTCTGCTTGATTGTCTCGTGAAACAGGTGTCCGTCCTGGGTGACCATACCGATCGTTTGCTGAAGGGACTTGAACGACAGATCCCTCACGTCTACACCAGAGATGCGCACCGATCCCGCATCCACGTCGTAGAGGCGAGGTACCAGCGAAGCAATGGTCGACTTGCCCGCACCGGACGACCCCACTACAGCCACAACCTGCCCCGGCTCCAGCTTGAACGAAACGCCCTTCAGAACCTGCTCACCCGCTCGGTGGTCCAGCACTGCCACCTCTTCCAGCGATGCCAGTGAGACCTTGTCGGCCGAGGGGTAAGCGAAGCGGACCTCGTCGAATTCCAGCGATGCCGGGCCATCCGGCACGGTTATCGCTGAAGGCTTCTCGGTGATCATGGGCTTTACGTCGAGAACTTCGAAAACCCGCTCGAAGCTGACCAGGGCGGTCATCACGTCGGCACGGGCGCTTGCCAGTCCGGTGAGCGGCCCGTAGAGACGGGTCAAGAGAAGTGCCAACGTCACCACGGTTCCCGCTTCAAGCGTCCCCTGCAAGGCCAGGGTTCCGCCCAAGCCATAGACCAGGGCAAGCGCCAAGGCCGACACAAGGGACAAGGCGGTGAGGAACAGCCATTGGGCCATCGCCTCCCGTACTCCGATATCACGCACCCGCTCCGCCCGCTTGCTGAACTCGGCCGCCTCGGCGTCTGGTCGGCCGAACAGTTTGACCAGGGTGGCCCCGGGGGCGGAAAAACGCTCGGTCATCTGGGTGGTGATCGCCGAGTTGTGTTCGGCCGCCTCCCGGGTCAGGCTGGCCAGCCGGTTGCCCATACGCCGGGCGGGTAACACAAACATCGGGAGCATGATCAGGGCGATGCTGGTGATGAACCAGGACAGCCGGATCATGACCACCAGGGTGAGGATCAGGGCGATAAAGTTGCTCACCACTGCGGACAGTGTCCATGTGAACGCCTGCTGGGCACCGACCACATCGTTGTTCAACCGGCTAACCAGCGCACCGGTCCGGGTACGGGTAAAAAAGGCCAGCGGCATGCGCTGTACGTGGTTGAAGACCGCCCGGCGAAGATCCAGGATGATGCCTTCACCAATGCGTGAGGACTGCCAGCGCTCGGCCATTCCGATGAACGCGTCGATGACCGCCAGCACCGCGATCAGTACGGCCAACTGGAGGACCCGGTTTGCATCGCCCCCGTCGACAATCTCATCCACCACCCGGCCGGCCAGCACCGGGGTGGCTACGGTAAGAGTGGCGCCCACTGTGCTGAGAATCACGAAGGCGATCAGTTTGCTCCGGTGCGGTCCGGCGAACGCCGCCACCCGCCGGATGGTCTGACGGCTGACCTTCTGCCGCTTCTTGCCGTTCATGGCGCTGTCCAGCGCCATCCACGAGTTCATGTTGACGTCCAAAAAAGGGCCCTCTCGATCTTTGGGTCGGTCGTTTCAGCCGGGCCAAGACCTGAAGTGGAGGCAGGGTCAAGTTCCCGGCCGGCTCCTGGTTATCGATTCGTCGTTCAGATCCGAAAGATCCAGGCCGCCGCCGGCTCCGCCACCGACGATTAGGGTGATCATGGCCGCTTGGCGTTCGTGGATCTGCTTCTCCAGGGTCTTCATCCGGGCGGTTAGGTGATCTGAGATGAGCGATAGTCCGGAAGCTACCTGCTCTTCATTTCCCGCCTTCAGCTTGGCCTCCAGGGCGGACAGCGCCACCCAGATTTTTTCCTCGCTGCGCCCGGCGGTATAAACAATCTCGTCCTTCCAGGCCTGAACCGAGTCCGCAAGAGCCACCATGGATCGCTCCAGCCGGGCGGCCAGTTCCTCCTGGGTTTTTCCGACCGCGGCGTCCAGGTTGAGGATCGACTCGATCACCTCCTGAGTCGGCCCCTCGGCCAGCACTGGGGCTACCGCCCGCCACTCGTCGGTGGCCACGCTGAGGGTGGCAACCGCCCGTGCGATCCGGTCCTGGATGTCACGGCCACTTTGCTCTACCAGATTCACCCGGGCATCCAGCTTGGCGAAGCCCTTGAACACCGCCACCTCGGCGATCTCGCCCTCTGCCTTCATCTGGATCCTAAGTTCGTCCAGCGTTGCGGAAAGACCGAAGATCAGCTGCTCGATCCGTTCCACGGTGGCCCGCTGTTGAACGTTGAATCGGCTGTCGAGAGTCTCCAGAGCGTCGATAAACCGCTCTTTGGTCCGCTCACCTGCCTCCCTGGTGTCCCACACCCGGGTCTCCAGCGCCCGCAGCTTGTGTGACAGATCGTCGAGGCGCTCCTGGATCATCTCGATGCCACCGGTGCCCAGTTCGTGGTCGGCGGCTTCCAGGCCTGGGTCTGAGCCAGTCGGGTTGGTGCCGGCGGGCGTGGAGACGCCTGCGGGCAAAGGCTGGGCGGACCTTGTGGCGGATGCGGATTGCGGATTTTGGGCCGCGAAGCGTGCCACTGGGATGGGCTGCGCGAAGCCGGCGGTCGGCGGGGGCTGCGCTTCGTGGGCTTGGCGATGGGAGGGGTCGGGCGGGATGCTCGGACTGACGAACTGCGGCCGCGGATCGGGTCTTTCCAGCTCGAAGCGGGAGACCGGGTCCGTTCTCCTCCCATCCATGGCCTGTGAACCTCCTGCCGGTCGAGCTTGAAAGATGTTACTCCCCCTCAGCCGGGCTTTGGGACCGGCGTGCGAGCGGATAGCAGCGGGATGGTTGAGTGCTAGACTCTACAGGCCCGCGGTTGGCCACCTTGGCCGTGGAGTATCCCCGCCCGTAACCGGGCAACAAGGAGTTTAGATGTCTACAGTTTCTGGCATTGGCTCATCCAGCCGGGTAATGCCCAACAGCAACGACATCACCACCAACGATGTCGGCCCCTCCATCGAAGACCTGATCGCAGCAATCGACGCGACCATCAAGCCGTTCTCCGACGGTGACCTGGTGAGCGGCACCATTGTGAAGATCGACAAGGAAGAAGTGCTCGTCGACATCGGCTACAAGTCCGAGGGCGTCATTCCCGCACGGGAGCTATCTTTACGCCACGACGTTGATCCTTCGGAGATCGTGACTTTAGGCGAGCAGATCGAGGCTCTGGTCCTGCAGAAGGAGGACAAGGAAGGGCGGCTGATTCTCTCCAAGAAGCGCGCTTCCTACGAGCGCGCTTGGGGGCGGATCGAGGAGTTCAAGCGTGCCGGCAAGGTGGTCAAAGGGACGGTTATCGAGGTGGTCAAGGGCGGCCTGATCGTCGACGTGGGGCTGCGGGGATTCTTGCCCGCCTCTCTGGTGGAATTGCGCCGGGTCCGGGATCTTCAGCAGTTCGTAGGCAAGGAACTTGAGTGCAAGATCATCGAGCTCGACAAGAATCGCAACAACGTGGTGCTGTCCCGCCGGGCCTACCTGGAGGAGGCGCACTTCGAGCAGCGCAAGGACTTCCTGGCCAATTTGGCGGTGGGGGAGCGGCGCAAGGGCACCGTCTCTTCCGTGGTGAACTTCGGAGCGTTCGTAGATCTGGGTGGTGTGGATGGCTTGGTGCACGTCTCGGAGCTTTCCTGGCGGCATGTCGACCATCCCAGCGAAGTGGTCCAGGTGGGCCAAGAGATCGAGGTGGAAGTTCTTTCGGTCGAGCCCGAGCGGGATCGGGTGTCTCTGTCGCTCAAGAACACTCAGGAGGATCCGTGGCAGGCATTCGCCCGTGCTCACAAGACCGGTGATTCGGTAACCGGGGTCATCACCAAGCTGGTGCCGTTCGGCGCATTTATCAAGGTAGCCGACGGTATCGAGGGCCTGGCACACATCTCTGAGCTGTCCGAGTCGCACATCGAGCTACCTGAGCAAATTGTCCAGCTGGGCCAGGAAGTTCTGGTTAGGGTGATTGACGTTGAGCTAGAACGCCGGCGGATCAGCCTGTCGCTCAAGCAAGCCGGAGGCGTTCCAACACCGCCCGATGCCTCAGCGGATGCCCCTGCCATTGCCCCTGTAGCGAAGGACCCAGTGCTGGAAGCCCAAGTCCCCGCCCCGGCGCCGGAGGCCCCTGCCATTGCTTCCGTGGCGCAAGCCCCGGCCCCCGTCCCGGCGCCGGATGCCCCTGCCATTGCTTCCGTGGCGCTAGCCCCGGCCCCCGTGGCGCAAGCCCCGGCACCGGCACCGATAGTGGAGGCCCCGGCCATTGCCCTGGCACCGTTGGCCGCGACCAAGCTGCCGGAACTCGAAGGCGAACTGCTTGACGAAATTGGGGATGATTCGGACGAGTCGTTGGAGTCGATACTGGAGGGCATGAGGCGCGATCGAGCCTGATGCACTCGCTCTACCGGTAACTGATGCCGACGATTGGGCTGGCTGGCGGGTTTGCCTCCGGTAAGTCAACTGTGGCCGAAATGTTCCGAACCAAAGGTGCCGCAGTCCTTGACGCCGACGATGTGGCGAGGGCCGCAGTTGTCCCGGGGACCCCGGCGCTTGCCCGGATCAGGCAGCGTTTCGGCGAAAGCGTCTTCCTTATCGGCGGGTCCCTGAACCGTAGCGAGTTGGCGCAGGTGGTGTTCTCCGACCCCCAGGCGCGAGCAGACCTGAACGCCATCCTTCATCCGCTGATCTTTGCCGAACTGCGTCGACTGATCGCCGAGGCTCCTCCGAAGTCCTTAAACGTCGTGGAAGCGGCGCTGCTGGTTGAGTCCGCCCCTTGGAACAGCGGCGAACTGGCGCTGGATGCCCTGGTTGTGGTGGACTGCCCAACCGAACTCCAGGTGGCCCGTGCAGTAGCCGGCAGGGGCATAGGCGAAGCCGAAGCCCGAGCCCGGATCGGCGCACAGATACCGAGAAACGAGCGGCGAGCCGCCGCCGACTACCTCATTGATAACTCAGGCTCTCCGGAAGAACTCTACGCCAGGTTCCAGGAAGTTTGGGATGAACTGTCCGCTCGAACCGGGTGGTCACCGGGATTCTCCGCCCCCCTCGGTGGAGATGCCGTTTATTGAACGTCATTGCACCATCCGATCGACGGTCCTGAATGCTCGCCGGTAAAGAACATTTGGCGGCCACGCCACCTTTGGTTTCGGGGTCGGCGGTCTAGGTAAGGGTCGATCAACCTGGGACGTGGTTCTTTAATGGGGGCGTATTAGTCTGATTCAGTGAGATTCAAAGCAGTTTTTTTCGACGCAGGGGAAACTTTGCTCTCCCCGCATCCTTCATTTCACGAGTTGTTCTCGCTGGTTCTTTCGAACAGGGGTCACCTGGTCGCGCCGGAGCAAGTAGAAAGGGCGCTGTTCAACATGGCCCCCAGCTTTTCAGAGGTGATGGACAGGTTGGCAGTGAGCGGCTGGTCGGTCACGCCGGAGGCCTCCCGCCAGTTCTGGGGCCAACTTTATGGAGCCGCCCTGCACCGGCTGGAAGTGGCAGATCCCCGGGGCGACATCACACATGCGCTGTTTGCCAAATTTACCGAGTACGGGTCCTACCGGTTATTTCCCGATGCTCTGCCCGCTTTGGAGGCGGTGAAGGAGGCGGGCTACTTTGTTGGGCTGATATCCAACTTCGAAGAATGGTTGGAGGGGATGCTTATCGAGATGGAGGTGGCCAGCCTGTTCGATCTGATGGTGATCTCGGGCAAGGAGGGAATCGAGAAGCCGGATCCGGCCATCTTTGAACTGGCGCTGGACCGGTCCGGCTTCGATGCTGCCAACGCTATCTACGTGGGAGATCACCCACGGATCGACGTTCAGGGGGCACGCGCAGTGGGGATGAGTGCGGTTCTGATCGACCGGCGGGGCCGCCACGCCGGGTTCGAAGGAGATCGGATCAGCTCGCTCGCAAAGCTCCTACCGCTCCTCGAAGGCTGATCGTGCCGGCGTTCAAGATCGTTTCCGAGTGGGCCCCGAGTGGAGACCAGCCTGGGGCAATCGCTCAGTTAACCGAGGGGCTGAACCAGGGAATCGCCCGGCAGACGCTGCTGGGGATAACCGGTTCGGGCAAAGGTTTCACAATCTCCGGAGTGATCGAAAACGCTCAGCGGCCCACGCTGGTCATCGCACCCAACAAGAGCCTGGCCGCCCAGCTGACGAACGAGTTGAAGGAGTTCTTTCCGCACAACGCGGTGGAATACTTCGTCTCCTACTACGACTATTACCAGCCCGAAGCCTACATCCCCTCCAGCGACGTCTACATAGAAAAGGACTCCTCACTCAACGACGAAATTGACCGGCTGCGCCACTCCGCCACTTCTGCACTCCTAAGCCGGCGGGACGTGATCATCGTGGCCAGCGTATCTTGCATTTACGGGCTGGGGTCCCCTGAAGAATACGAGACGCAACTTCTGCGGTTGACCGCCGGCGCCGAGTACCCGCACGAGGGAATCCTGCGCCGGCTGGTGGACATGGCCTACGAACGCAACGAACTCAACTTCGTCCGGGGAAAGTTTCGGGTGCGCGGGGACACCATCGACATCTTCCCTGCTTACGAGCAAACTGCGGTGCGGGTGGAGCTGTTCGGGGACACCATTGAGCGGCTGGTCCGGCTGGACACGGTAACGGGTGAGTACCTGGGCGAACAGCAGGCCTTGACAGTCTTCCCGGCTTCACATTACGTGGCGTCGGGGGCCCGGATGGAGCGGGCGGTGGGGCAGATCAAGCAGGAGTTGGCCAGGCGGCTGGCCGAACTGGAGGGCCAGAACAAGCTGTTGGAGGCGCAGCGGTTGCGCATGCGCACCGAGTACGACCTGGAAATGCTGGAGCAGATCGGCTTTTGCAACGGCATTGAGAACTACTCTCGTCATATCGACGGGCGTACTCCCGGATCGGCCCCCTTCACCCTTCTGGACTACTTCCCGGACGACTTTTTGACTGTTATCGACGAATCGCACGTCACCGTCCCCCAACTGCACGGGATGTATGAGGGGGATCGCAGCCGCAAGGAGGTGCTGGTTGAGCACGGCTTCCGTCTGCCCTCGGCCCAGGACAACCGGCCCCTGCGCTTCGATGAGTTCGTCGAGCGGGTGGGTGATGTGGTGTTCATGTCGGCCACCCCCGGGCCCTACGAACGGAAGGTGTCCACCCGGGTGGTGGAGCAAATTGTCCGGCCGACCGGTCTGGCCGACCCCGAAGTCATGGTGCGCCCCACCAAAGGCCAGATCGACGACCTGATGACGGAGATTAACAAGCGGGTGGCAAAGGACCAGCGGGTGCTCGTTACCACGCTGACCAAGCGGATGTCCGAAGACCTCACCGACTACCTGCTGGAGGCCGGCGTCAAGGTGCGCTACCTCCACTCGGACGTGGACACCATCACCCGAATCCAGATTTTGCGGGAGTTGCGGCTGGGGGAGTTTGATGTCCTGGTGGGCATCAACCTGCTCCGGGAGGGCCTTGACTTGCCGGAAGTGGCTCTAGTGGCCATCCTGGATGCCGATAAGGAGGGCTTCTTGCGTTCGCAGACCTCATTGATTCAGACGATGGGGCGGGCGGCACGCAACGTCGAGGGTCAGGTGATCATGTACGCAGACGTCGTTACCGAATCAATGCGGGTGGCCATCTCCGAGGCCACTCGCCGGCGAGAGATCCAGCTTGCCTACAATGCCGAACACGGGATCGACCCGCAGACTATTCGCCGCAACATTTCGGACATTTTGCTGGGAGCGGAACAGGACGCAGCAATGCTGCCCAAAGGCAAAAGCCGGCGTTCCCGAGATCGCAAGGAGCTTAGCTTGCCCAAGGACGAACTTGTGCGTTTGGTCCAGACTCTTGAAGTGGAGATGCATGAGGCGGCGAAGTCGCTGCGCTTCGAGTACGCCGCCCGGCTGCGGGACGAGGTGGCTGATCTCAAGCGGGAGTTGAAGGCGCTTGCCTGAGGCGCGTTTCGATCCCTCGGCCAATGGCCACAAAGCCGCCCCGGCGGACAGGCCGGCTGTCTCCAGCGGTAGGGGGGTGGTCATGGTGGCCAGCGTGTGCGCCCTGACCGGCTTGAACCTGATGCTGGGCGCCGGTCTGGGCATGTTGTTCGGGGTGCCGTTGGGGCTGAAGGCTCCGGCTATCGGGATTTCGATCGCCCTCTTGGCGGCGCTGGGAGGTGCGCTCGGTGTGGTCTTCGGCGTGAGTGTGGCGCACCGGTTCGGAGCAGCCGCCGGTGGAACACAGGCCCGCAACTGGGGGGTGGCCGGAGGAATACTGGGCTTGGTGGGTGCGGTAGCGGTGTCCAGCGTCCGGAACTTTCCCTTCGGGCCTGTCCTAGCCGTCCTGCTGCCCGGCTTGGGTGCCTGGTTGGGTGACCGGCTGGCTGGGCGGATCCCGGTTCAAGGCAAGGCATCAGAGCATCACAGCAGTTGAGGGTAGGACCGGATTCCGGCGGCTCGGTAGCCGTGGGACAATGGCGGACGAATGACCGGTAAGAACAAGGCCTCGACGGCCAGCCACCTGGTGATCCGAGGTGCTCGGGAACATAATCTCAAGGACGTCCATCTGGAGCTTCCGCGGGATGCGCTCATCGTGTTCACCGGGATCTCCGGATCGGGCAAGTCGTCGCTGGCATTCGACACCATCTACGCAGAGGGCCAGCGGCGCTATGTGGAAAGCCTCTCTTCCTACGCCCGCCAGTTCCTCGGCCAGATGCAAAAACCCGACGTCGATTTCATAGAAGGACTATCGCCGGCGATCTCAATAGACCAGAAGTCGGCTTCCCGCAACCCTCGCTCGACCGTGGGGACTATTACTGAGATCTATGATTACCTGCGCCTGCTCTTTGCCCGGATCGGCAAGCCCCATTGCCCGGAATGCGGCCGGCCGATTGCCCGGCAGACCCCGGAACAGATCGTCGATCAGGTGCTCCAACTACCTGAGGGCACCCGGTTCCAGGTGCTCGCACCGGTGGTGCAGGGGAAGAAGGGGGAGTACGAAGCACTGCTGGAAGACCTGGCGCGTAAGGGGTTCGCCCGGGCCCGCGTGGATGGGAAAATTCTCGATCTCAGCGAAAAGCATCGGCTGGACCGCTACTACAAACATGACATTGAGGCGGTGGTCGACCGGCTAGTGCTCAAGGGCGACATTCAGCGCCGGCTGACCGACTCTATCGAGACGGCGCTCAAGGTCGGGGAGGGGATCGTGTCCATCCAGATGGTTGACAGCGACGAGATCCTGCTTTTCTCCGAGGCGGCCGCTTGCTTTAGTTGCGGCTTGTCCTTCGATGAGCCGGCACCCCGCAACTTCAGCTTCAACACCCCCTACGGCGCCTGCCCGCGTTGCGACGGTCTGGGCACTCATCTGGAGGTCGACGCAGAGTTGATCGTTTCCGATCCCGAACGCTCAATCAGAGGCGGGGCGATTCGCCCGTGGTCGAACGCCCGCCTGGAGTACTTCATCCGGATGATGGAGGCAGTGGCGCAGGAATTCGGCTTCTCCGTGGACACGCCCTGGGGGGAGTTGACCGCCGACCAGCAGAGCAAGATGCTGTTCGGAACCGGTGCCCAGCAGGTATTCATCCAGTATAAGAATCGCTACGGACGGGTACGCCAGTACCACACTACCTTTGAGGGAGTGGTGCCGTGGCTGGAACGCCGGCGCACCGAAGCGGAGTCGGACCTGGCCCGGGAACGGATCGAGCAGTTTTTCCGGGACGTGCCCTGCCCGGCGTGCGGTGGCGCCCGCTTGAATCCGGCCTCACTGGCGGTGAAGGTGGGCGGCTTGAATATCTGGGAGATGAGCCGGATGTCAATCCTGGAGTCGGAAAAGCTCCTCGGGTCGCTGGAACTCACCGAGCGGGAGCACTCGATCGCAGACCGGGTGCTCAAAGAGATCAACGAGCGGCTGGGCTTTCTTATCGACGTGGGCCTCGACTATCTGTCGGTGGAGCGCTCGGCAGCGACGCTGGCCGGCGGAGAGGCTCAACGTATCCGCCTGGCCACCCAGATCGGCAGCGGGTTGGTGGGCGTGCTGTACATCCTGGACGAGCCGTCGATCGGGCTGCACCAGCGGGACAACCGCCGGTTGATAGACACGTTGATCCGGCTAAGAGATTTGGGAAATACCCTAATTGTTGTTGAGCATGACCAGGAAACCATCGCTGTAGCCGACTATGTGGTGGACATCGGACCGGGGGCGGGAGAGCACGGAGGCCACGTGGTTTACGCCGGGCCGGTCAAGGGCCTGCTCAGCAAACGGTCATCGCTCACAGGCGGATACCTTAGCGGACGGCTGAAGATCGAAGTACCCGGGCAGCGGCGAAAGCCGGCCGGCGCGAGCCTCACTGTAGTCGGGGCGGTGGAGCACAACCTCAAGGACCTGCAGGTCGAGTTCCCGCTGGGCATCTTCACCGTAGTTTCCGGGGTGTCCGGGTCGGGCAAGTCCACCTTGGTCAACGAGATCCTCTACCGAGCGGTGCACCGCCACCTGTTCAGGGAGGCCAAACATCTGCCCGGCCGCCACCGGCGAGTTGAGGGGCTGAATTATGTGGACAAGGTAATCGATATAGACCAGTCGCCAATCGGGCGGACACCCCGCTCCAATCCGGCCACCTACACCGGGGTTTTCGACCAGATCCGCACGCTGTTCTCTCAGACCGAGCAGGCGCGAGTGAGGGGCTACCTACCCGGCCGCTTTTCTTTCAACGTCAAGGGGGGCCGGTGCGAGCACTGCCAGGGTGATGGCCAGATCAAGATCGAGATGTACTTCCTGCCCGACATGTATGTGACCTGTGAGGTTTGCAAGGGCCGCCGGTACAACCGGGAGACGCTGGATGTCCATTACAAGGGTAAGAACATCGCCGAGGTGCTCCAGATGAGTATCGAAGAGGCGTGGGAGGTCTTCCGTCCGATCCCGCGGATCGCCCGCCATCTGCAGACGCTGTCCGATGTAGGGCTGGGTTACGTAAAGCTGGGCCAGCCCGCGCCCACGTTGTCCGGTGGGGAAGCGCAGAGGGTGAAGCTGGCAACCGAACTGGCGAAGAAGGCCACCGGGCGGACGCTATACATCCTGGACGAGCCCACCACGGGACTGCACTTCGAGGACATCGCCAAGCTTTTGAAGGTGCTTCACGGTTTGGTGGACAAAGGCAATTCAGTTGTGGTGATCGAACACAACCTGGACGTAATCAAGACTGCCGACTGGATCATCGATCTGGGCCCGGAAGGAGGATCGGGAGGCGGGAACGTGGTGGCGGAGGGGACTCCGGAGGAGGTGGCCGAAATAGAGGCATCCCATACCGGCCGCTTTCTCAAGCCCATCCTGGCCGCCGGGCGCTGAGCGCCTGACCGCCTGACCGGTTAGGGGTCAATCCGGTAGATCCGCCCCGGGCGCTGGACATCCGCCCAGGCAAAAGTTGCGGCATCACGTGCCCGGTGCAGCCCGCCGGCTGATCTGTTCAGGCCGATCACCCGGTCGACCACCCCGGTGCGCAGGTTTGCCAGATCGATCACGAACAGCTGGGCGGTGCCCGCTTCGGCCAGAGAGGACACCAGCAATTTCGAACCGTCCAAGGTGAGGGCCACCCCGGCGGGGTCACCCAGCCTCAACCTGGCCAGCCTCTCGGCAACCCCGCTTTCAATCCGGTAGACCGCTGCGCCGGCCCCCGCATCGCCCCGGTCGGTTAGGTAAATCACACCGGTGCTGCTCACCACCAACCCGTCTGGCTCGGCCAGGGGGCCGCCCTTGGCCACCACCGTCCGGGTCCCGCCTTCGGCCGGGATTCGCATGACCGCCGGCAATCCGTCGGCCGGATCCTTTCCGGTGAAGTAGAGGGCGTCAGCGCCTTGGAACCCAATCACGTCGATTCCCCGAGCGGAGGTGCCCCGGGTTCCTGCGATCTGGGTAGGCTGGCCACCCTCCACCGGTACCGACACTATCGACCCGGCGTCGGCCACGAACAAGAGTTTACCGTCGCTGCTGACGGTCAGGCCCCGGGGGGAAGTGATCCCGGTTCCGCTGTCTATCCTTACCGGACCGTCCGGGTTGCCTGTTGTTCGGAAGATGCCGGCCGGGCCGCTCACCGTAAAGTACGTGGTGGTCCCGTCCGGCGAAGGTACAGCGTCGATGGTGCCAGCACCGTCAACAATAGCCGCAACGGAAATCTGTCCAGCCAGGTTTTCCACCGGGCCGGATGCGCTCTCCGGGCTGCACCCTCCGACCGTTACCAAGGCGGCCAGTCCCAGGGCCGACCAGCTGATGCCTCTCATCGCCCTCCCTCCCGGAGCGCCCCGGGCATCCTCGAAACGCCTCGGGGACTTGAGACAGAATAGATCGCTTGCCGGTCAGACGCTTACCATCTAACCGATGAGAATGTCGCAGAACTGGCAGCCGGCCACCTCCGCCATCCCCGACAGCCCCGGCGTCTACCTGTTCAGGGACGGCGCTGGGCGGGTGATCTATGTCGGCAAGGCCAAGAGCCTGAAGCAACGGATCCCTAGCTATTTCGGGACGGGTCTGCACCCGCGCACCCTCTCGATGACCGGGGCGGCAGCAGAGGTGGAGTGGATTGTTACCCGAAACGAGGTGGAGGCGCTCCAGCTGGAAGTCACCCTGATCAAGCAACACCAGACCAGATTCAACGTCAAGTACAGGGACGACAAGTCCTACCCATACCTTTCGGTAAGCTTCAGTGAACAGATCCCGCGGGCTAAAGTCACGCGGGGTAAGCGCAACCGGCAGGACCGCTACTACGGGCCCTACGCCCACGCTTACGCAATCCGGGAGACGCTCGACCTTTTGCTCCGGGTATTCCCGCTGCGTTCGTGCAGCAAGGGAGTCTTCGACCGGGCGGCCCGCTCCAACCGGCCCTGCCTGCTCTACCACATCGGCCGGTGTTCCGCCCCGTGCTCCGGGATCGTGTCACCCCAACAGCATCTTCAGATCGTTCACGACTTCTGCGCGTTCATGGACGGCAATCACGACAAGGTAATCGCCGACCTGCAAGCCCGGATGACCGGAGCGTCGGAGTCGATGGAGTACGAGGCGGCGGCGCGCTGGCGGGACCAGCTATCGGCGGTTAAAAAGGTGGTCGAGAAGCAACAGATGGTGGGGGAGCACCGGGAGGATTACGACATGATCGCTTTCCATGGCGACGTGTTGGAGGCGGCATTCCAGACCTTTTTCGTGCGGGGAGGACGGGTGGTCGGGCGGAAGGGGTTCATCGTGGACAAGGTAGAGCCACTTGACGATCCGGAACTGGTCCACTCGTTCATCGAGAGCACCTACGCCGAGGAGCCGCAGATTCCCAAGGTGATACTGGTCGGCCGAAACCCGGCCTCACCTGAAGTTCTCCAGCAGTGGCTATCGCAAAAGCGAGGGAGCCTGGTGCGCATCGCGGTGCCTCAACGGGGAGCCAAGCGCCGCCTGATGGAGACCGTCCAGCGCAACGCTCAGGAGGCGTTCGAGCGTCACCGGTTAAAACGCGCCACCGACTTCGCTTCCCGCGCCCGGGCGCTGAACGATCTTCAAGAGCAACTAGGACTGCCCGAGGCGCCACTGCGGATCGAGTGCTTCGACATTTCCAATCTGGGTCCGACCGACGTGGTCGGGTCCATGGTGGTCTTCGAGGATGGCCTGCCCAAGAAGTCGGAATACCGGAAGTTCCGGGTGGGTGGCGTGGAAGGCCAGGATGACTTCGCGTCAATTGGTGAGGTGATCGGGCGACGGTTCGCCCGCCTGCTGAAGGAGCAGGATCAGCCGCCGGAAAAGGGGGCCAGATTCGCCTACCGGCCCGGTCTGGTGGTGGTCGACGGAGGGAAGGGTCAACTGAATCGAGCGGTACTGACCATGCGGGAGCTGGGGATCACCGATGTTGCAGTGGTCTCGCTGGCAAAGCGCCTGGAGGAGGTGTACCTGCCCGGCCGCAGCGATCCGGTGATCCTGCCCCGGGGCTCCGAGGCGCTCTACCTGATGCAACGAATGCGTGATGAGGCCCACCGCTTCGCGATAACCTTCCAGCGTGATACCCGCCGGCAACGGATGACGCTGAGCGCCCTGGACGCGTTGCCGGGCGTGGGTCCCGCCCGCCGCAAGGCGCTGCTGCGCCACTTCGGCTCGCCTGCGGGGGTACAGCGGGCGACCGCAGAGCAGATCTGTGAGGTGCCTGGAATCGGGCCGGCATTGGCTGCCAGGATTCACAACCAGCTGCGCTCGGCGGTCTGACGGATGGGCGTGATGCTGCCCGAGGGAGCGGTGCCCCGCTTCACGATCATCACCGGTCTGTCCGGCGCCGGCCGGTCCGAGGCGGCCAAATGCTTCGAGGATCTGGGCTACTTCGTGATCGACAACCTGCCGCCGGAACTCATCGACAAGATGGCGGAGTTGGTTTCGGTACCCGGTAGCAAGTTTCGCCAGGTGGTCTTGGTGGTGGACGCCCGGGTGGGGGAGGAACTTACCACCGAGTTGGAGAAGTCGCTTAAGCAGCTACAAGCTAGAGGGATCGAACATCGCATCTTGTTCTTGGAGGCGGCCGATCCAGCCCTGGTCCGCCGGTTCGACGAGACCCGGCGACCTCATCCGCTGGCGGAAGGGGAACGGGTGATCGACGGGATCGCTGAAGAGCGCCGACTGATGCAGCCGCTGCGTGATCGGGCGGACATAATCGTCGACACAACCAGCTTCAATGTTCACGAGTTGCGGGACAAGATCAAGTTGTTGTTCTCCGGCCCGGAGGCCGCCTCCGCCATGGTGGTGAACGTAATCTCGTTTGGCTACAAGCACGGGCTGCCGCTGGACGCCGATTTCGTCCTGGACTGCCGGTTCCTGCCCAACCCGCACTGGGTGGAGAGCCTTCGCCCCTTGCCGGGCAACGATCCGAAGGTCAAGAACTACTTGATGGGCTCACCCAAGACGGTGGGTTTCCTGGAGCAGGTGCGCTGCCTGATCAGAGTTACCCTCCCGGGCTTCGTTGAAGAAGGTCGTCACTACCTGACGATTGCCGTGGGGTGCACGGGCGGCCACCATCGTTCGGTTGCGCTCTCCGAGGAGATTTCCGGGATCCTGGCCGACGAGGGCTTCCACTCAACGGTGGTACATCGTGACCTCGAGAAGGAGTGACGGCGGCCCGGCGCGGTGGTGGAGGGGACGGACAAAGAACAGCTCGATGTTGGTGGGTGATCAAGCCGGACGATTGGTTCGGTAATGGCAACTACTTCGAAACCGACGCTTACGCTGATCATGATCGCAACTCTGCGGGCCGAGGTCTGTGCCCGCTCAACTTTGAAGGGACCGACCTCCCGAAACAGCGCAAACTTCGGGACAGTTATGCGCGGAGGGGAAGAAATCTTATAGAGTCAACACAACGCGGGGAGCTGGGCGGGCAACTTGTGCAGCCATCCTTTCTCCCAAGCTTGATTTCCCGGTCACAAACTGGCATTAAAGGTAGACCGTGCACGAGCGTACACATATAGTCCCAACAGGGAGAGTAGGTAGACGAAGGAGAGAGATAGTGCGGACCAGACGCCTCAGGATTTTGATCGTTGTTCCTCTAGTACTTTTGTTGGGCTTGCTTTCTGGACCTGCATTCGGGTCTCCGCTGCGGGCCACCACGGCGCGGGCGTTCGGCGCATCGATCGACCTGCTTGGTGCTGGACTTCTTCCTCCGACTCCGAACGTAACCGCGGGACCGGGCCCGAACACCGGTAGCAACAACTTGTTGACCGTGCCGCTCGGCACCTTGGTCTCCGCCGGCGCCGCATCGGCCAAAGCCCGGACAACGCTTAACAGCGAGATCACCCCAGAAATTCCGACTGGCAATCTGCGGGTATTCTCACCGGGTGGAGCACCCCTGCCCGGCACCTTCAACGGTCAGGCCTACGCAAGGGTCGCCGGAGCAGTTATCGCGGCCTCAGACACTGTCGGGCTGCCACCTGACGTGGCCGCATTGTTCGGCTTGGGTACGGTTTTGTCGGCTGACGCAGTTCAATCCGAAGCGCTTGTATCCTGCGTGAACGGCAGCGCAGTCATAGTGGCCGGCTCCCAGCTCGCCGGCGTTACCTTGCTCGGAATCGACCTGACCAACCTGGTTGACGGAACCCTGAACCAGGTGATCCCGCTAGCAGACACGGTTGTTGGCCTGCTGGGTGGCAGAGCCATAGCCAACGAGGTGGTTAACTCTGGGTCCGATAACGTCTCCATCAATGCGCTTCACGTCACGCTTCCCAACATCCTCGACGTGACGCTGGCGCACGCTGAGGTCACTGGGGCAAGCTGCGGACCTGCTCCTCAGTGCAGCAACGGCATTGACGACGACGGCGATGGCAAGATCGACATTGCCGACCCCGAGTGCCATACCGACGGCAACGCCGACAACCCGGCATCGTTCGACCCCAACGACGACAGCGAGGCTGGTTTGCTGCCGAGGACGGGCGGAACGAGTTTGTGGCTTGGGGTTTCCCTGCTCGGCTTGGGTGCGCTGATGCTGGCGTTCACCAACCGGATGAAGCGGGCAAACAGCTAAAGGACAGTGCTGAAAGCAAGGGCGCACCTTCGGGTGCGCCTTTGCTTTGGGGGAAGCCAGCGGGCAGCCCTTGGTTGGCCGCAACAATGCGGGTGTTGATAGAGTGATGCTACCGCCCGATCAATGCCCCGCCGCCGCGCGGAGCAACGTTTTAAGGGCAAAGAATTTCGACCAGAGCGGAGGTAGGGAATGGCAGTAAGGGTTGGTGTCAACGGCTTCGGACGAATCGGCAGAATCTTCTTGCGATCTGTGCTCGAGCGTCCCGATTCGGGAGTCGAAGTCGTAGCCGTTAACGACATCGCCTCGCCGGACATCCTGGCGCACATGTTGAAGTACGACACCACCCACGGAACCATGAAAGAGCAAGTCACTGTGGACGAAGAGGGCATCCACCTTGCCGGCAAGACCATCAAGGTCACATGCGAACGGGACCCCGAGAACCTACCCTGGAAAGAACTCGGCGTGGACGTGGTCATAGAGTCCACCGGCATCTTTACCGATCGGGCCGGCGCCGCCAAACACCTTCAGGCGGGTGCCCGCAAAGTGATCATCTCCGCCCCCTCCGGGGACCCCGACGTGACCATCGTCTTGGGAGTGAACGACCACGAGTACGACGCTAACAAGCATGACGTGATCTCCAACGCCTCATGCACCACCAACTCGGTAGGTCCGATGGCCAAGGTCTTGATGGAAAACTTCGGCATCAAGTCCGGTTTCATGACCACCGTCCACGCCTACACCACCGAGCAGCAGTTGCAAGACCAGATCGCGCTCACCCGCAAAGGGAAGCCGGACCTGCGCCGCATGCGCTCCGCCGCCCGCAACATTGTCCCGGCCTCCACCGGCGCGGCCAAAGCATTGTCTGTGGTCATTCCGGAGCTCAAGGGCAAGCTGGACGGTATGGCCTTGCGGGTGCCCGTGCCCGACGGCAGCGTCACCGATCTGGTGTGCGTACTGGACCGAGAGGTTACCGTCGACGAAGTCAACGATGCATACAAGAAGGCCTCGGAGCAGGACAACTGGAAAGGTCGCTTGGTCTACACGGAGGATGCGATCGTCTCTGGCGACATCGTCGGCAACCCGGCATCGTGCGTCATCGACGGCTTGTCGACGATGGCCCAGGGCAACATGGTCAAGGTCATAGGCTGGTATGACAACGAGTGGGGCTACAGCAACCGGCTGGTGGATCTGGCGGCAAAGGTTGGCGCTTGAAGCTGCCCGGCCTGGATGACCTGGAGGTAAACGGTAAGCGGGTTCTGGTTCGGGTGGACTTCAACGTGCCGCTCAAAGACGGCAAGGTCACCGATCCTATGCGCATCCGGGCCGCGTTGCCCACAATCCGCCGCCTGCTTGATTCCGGTGCCACGGTAATTTGCTGCTCCCACCTGGGCCGGCCCAAAGGCGAAGTGAACCCGAAGTACTCGCTGGCGCCGGTTGCCCGCCAACTGGCCGACGAGTTGCAAAAGTCCGTCCGCCTTACCGAAGCGGCCAACGGACCCGCGCAGGATCTGGAGTCCATGGCCGATGGCGAGGTGGCTCTGCTGGAGAACCTGCGCTACGACCCCCGCGAGGAAGCGAACGACCCAGGCTTTGCCGCCGAACTGGCCTCGCTGGCCGACGCCTACGTGTGCGACGCTTTCGGCGCGGTGCACCGGGCGCATGCCTCGGTTGCCGGGGTGCCCGCGCTGCTTCCGTGCGCCGCCGGGCTGCTTTTGCACAAGGAGGTGAGTGTTCTCTCGACCCTGCTGGAGGGGGCGAAAAAGCCGTTCGTTGTGGTGCTCGGCGGGTCCAAGGTGTCCGACAAGCTGGGCATCGTAAAGAACCTGTTGGGCAAAGCAGATGCGATCATCATCGGCGGCGCAATGGCCAATACCTTTTTGGCCGCACAAGGACTCCAGGTGGGCATCTCCCGCACCGAGCAGGACCGGTTGGAGGAAGTGAAGGCGATTCTGACGCAGGCCCGGGAGGCCGGAGTTGAAATCGCCCTGCCCGTGGACGTGGTGGTGGCGGGCGAGTTCTCCGAACAAGCCGAGGGGTCCGTGGCAGACGTGGATGCGATTCCTGCGGACGGCATGGCGCTCGATATAGGACCCAAGAGTGTGGCCCGGTTCTCCGAGCTGATAGGTTTGGCTTCGACCATCCTGTGGAACGGCCCGATGGGCGTGTTCGAATGGGCAAACTTCGAGTCTGGCACCCGCCATGTGGCCAAGGCGGTGGCAGCTGCCTCGGCGTTCACGGTGGTCGGAGGCGGAGACTCGGCGGCTGCTCTGGCGCAGTTCGACTTGGAGGGCGAAGTGGATCATCTCTCCACCGGTGGGGGCGCGTCGCTCGAGTTTTTGGAGGGCCGAACGCTTCCCGGCGTCGCCGCACTGATCCGATGAGCCGTAAGCCAATCATCGCTGGGAACTGGAAGATGAACAAAAGCCACCTGGAGGCGATCCACACCGTAGAGGAGTTACGCAACCGGTTGGACCCGGGAATCTACAGCCGGCGTCAGGTGGTGGTGGTGCCGCCGTTCACTGCGCTGCGCTCGGTGCAGACGGTGATCGAGTCGGACGATTTGGAAATCGAGTTGGGGGCTCAGAACATGCACTGGGAGCCCTCGGGTGCCTACACCGGCGAGGTGTCCCCGGCTATGCTGAATGCGCTGCGGGTCAAGTACGTGATCATCGGCCACTCCGAGCGCCGGGAGTACTTCTTCGAGACCGACGAGATGGTCAACAACAAGCTCAAGGCCGCTTTCGCGAGCAAATTGACGCCGATCATGTGCATCGGGGAGACGCTTCGCGAGCGGGAGGAGGGGTTCACCAACACCAAGGTCGGTACCCAGGTGCTGGAGGGGATGAAGGGCCTGACCGCCGAGCAGGTGGCGTCGATGGTGATCGCCTACGAGCCAATTTGGGCAATAGGGACCGGCAGGACGGCCACAGCAGCCGACGCCCAGGCAACCATCCAGCAGATCCGCCAGTACGTCCGGGAAATATTCGAAGGAGTAGCCGACGATGTGCGCATCCAGTACGGCGGCAGCGTCAACCCGGGCAATGTCGATGAGCTAATGGCGCAACCGGACATCGACGGGGCACTGGTTGGCGGCGCCAGCCTGGACCCGGTGCAGTTCGCCCGGATCGTCCACCACGAGTGATACTGTGAACTCATGATTTTGACCTTGGTGGTGGCCGTCCACGTACTTGTCTGCCTGCTGCTCATCCTGTTCGTGCTCCTGCACGCCGGGCGGGGGGGCGGCCTTTCGGAGATGTTCGGCGGTGGCGTGGGCGGAGGGGGCCTGAGCGGCAGCACCGTCGTGGAGAAGAATCTGGATCGCATGACTATCGCTGCTGCGTTCGTCTTCACCTGCACCACTTTCGCCTTGGTCTTTTTGATGGAGTGAGGCCTGCCCCCCACCCGTTTAGCGCTGCTCGTAACGGTGCTCTGCGTCGCTGCCTGCCAGCCGGTCAGCCCGGAAGGGCAAACAATCCAGCGCAGCGGATCGATCACGGTGGGGCTGCCGGAGATCGGCACGTTGGACCCTGCCCGAGCCTCCTCCTCCTCTGCCCTTGCCCTGCTGCGCACTGCCTGCGACGGGCTGGTCGGACTGGACCACATTACCGGGGAGCCCAAGCCGGCCCTGGCAAGCCTCTGGGAGCTCTCAGATGGCGGGCGTAGGCTCACGGTCACGCTCCGCCCGGGAATACAGTTCCAGGACAAAACGCCCGTAACGCCCGAAGCAGTTCGGGAAGCGCTCTCCCGGCCCGCCCGGCCCGCCACTTCCAGCCCATGGACCTCTTTGGTTGCACCGATCGAGGGTTTCCACGAGGTACGCTCGGGAGCGGCCACGCATCTCAGCGGCGTGCGAGTCAATCAGGAACGGGGTTTGATCGAGATCATCTTGCGCGAGCCGTTTTCTGGCTTCGGCAACGTGCTGGCACATCCGGCGTTGATCCCGGTCTCCCTGGAATCGCTGGACGCGGCGCCGGGCGGCCCGGACCTGCCGGTGTGCTCGGGACCGTACCGGATTGAGCAGGGCGAACAGGACAAGGACCTGCGACTGGGCCGGGTGCCCGGCTTTGAAGGCCGAAACGATGCCTTCTTGGAGCAAGGCGAAGGTCGGGCCGATCTCATTATCATCCGCTCCTTCGACTCGGGCGAAGATGCTTACGCCGCCTTCGGGGCAGACCAGGTGGACGTGGCCCCGGTGCCGTCAAGCCGGGTGGGGGAGGCCAGGGCGACCGAGGGCTTTCGCAGCGAGGCCATCCCCGAGATCGTCTTCCTCGCCTTCGACGGTACCGACCCGGCCACGCGGGACCCCCAATTCAAATACGCCCTGTCTCTGGCGATAGACCGCCTGGCCATCATCGATGCGGCATTTGGCGACGAGCGTCGGCCGGCCACCGGGTGGTTACCCGAAGCCAACGGATCTACCGGCGACCAGACCTGTGGCACCTACATCCGGCGCATCGCCGACCCTCAGCAGGCGCAGGAGATCTTTGCCGCACTCGGCCCGGAAGCCGCCGGGCTCAAACTCGCGCTCTACTACGACCCGCGCACCACCGGCAGGCTGGCGGCAGAGGCGCTGGAGTTGCAGATCGAAAGCGTGTTGGGAGTTCAAATCGAGGCCACCCCGCTGGAAGGGCAGGACGTGATCAGCCACTTTCTCTCCCGCCCCGCCGGCCCGGACGCGTGGATAATGCCCGCCCGGATCAACATCGGGCTGCCCGACGAGTTCCTGGGGAGCCAGCCGGGGGGCGACCCTGCATCCAACCCGCTGGCAGTTGACGATCTGCGCTTCAAGCAGGCCATCGAGGCAGCTCGCAGCGCCACCTCTCACAAGGAAAGTGCCGGCCGATACTCGCAAGCGGAGGCAGAATTGTGCAAGGCCATGCCCGGCGTTCCGTTGTGGACCAGCGTCGGCCGCTGGATGTTCAACCCGGAGCGGGTGAGGGTGGCTTCCACCGACTACCTGGACTCCATGGGCTATCCCCTGCTGCGCCACAGCTTCGACCCGCAAGGCTGAAAAATCAATAGAGTTTGAGCCGTGCGGCGGGCGGTAGCCCCGTCGATATAATCGATGATGAGTCGGAGTGGCGGAACTAGGTAGACGCGCTAGGTTGAGGGCCTAGTGAGCGTAAAGCTCATAGGGGTTCAAATCCCCTCTCCGACACCACTGCGTTGTCGCGAGACATCGCGGACACATGTCGCGAGTCATCGTGGACACTCTAGGTCCAAGCCCTGATAATTGCGAGTCGGGTCGACGGTCAGATGCCTGAGCAACTCACCGTTTTGGTC
>JBQTHR010000038.1:0-37251 GCA_052389675.1 Actinomycetota bacterium | reverse complement strand
CGCGCCTTCAAGCTCCTGAAGGTCTCTCACCGGGTCGGCTTCTCGTAGGCATGTAGCCAGGAGCGTACCAGGACCGATTTGTGCCTAAAAAGGCCTAGTTGGTCGGGGACCGGGGGGGTAACTTCGGCCTAGCGTCTACTCGGGGCGGGGTAACCGCCACCTTTGCGACGGGGGCATAAGTAAAACTTGTCAGCGCCCGTTTTGCCAATGGGTTGCGCAATCACGCACAGCGATGGCCAAGGTGACGTCGTCACCACCCACCAGTGCCGACTCGGCCAGCCACTCAGGCAGTTGGTCCTGTATCCAGCCCGCACCGTGTTCGCGGTGGTGGTTGATCAGATCCGTCCCGACCGCTTCCTGCCAGTTAGGGTCCTGGAAAGAATTGCCGTAGCCGTCGGAGGCGAGCAAGACCAAATCTGGCAGCAGCGGTTCGTCCAGTACTACCATCCGGAACGATCTACCGGCGTCCGGAAGGCAAAGCGAGGTGGTGTGATTGGCGGTAGAGCGTACGTCGGGGGGCATCGGAACATGGACGCTGCCACCGGCGACCAGCAAGACATCGCCGTCCCCCAGTTGCAAGATCACTCCGCAGGTCTCGGCCAGCATCGCCACCAGAAGCGTTGCTCCATAGGGGATCAGGACTTCGTCGGGCTCGTCGGTGCTGCTGACCCGATACTGTTCTCCGGAGTGAAGATACACCTGTTCCTGCCAGGTGCGAACCATGTTGGGCGCAAGCACCTCGGAGGCTACGGAACCGAGTTTGGGACCATCTCCTTCACCAAGCGCGGCCAGGAATCCCGCCCCTAGTTCGGTAGCAATGTCGACGGCCAAACGAGCGCCCACATCGCTGCGGTAGCATGATCCGTCACCGTGGCCGTCCGACACCGCCATGACTACCGACGAGCCCTCCTCCCCAGGCGGGAGGTATCCCACCGCGTCTTGATTGGGCTGGCCGGAGTGCTCATGAGCCGAGCCCCGGCAACTCGCAGTTATCAGTCGCCATCTGGTTGCTACCACTCCGCTTCATCTCCTCGTTCGTCGGGTACGGAGATTGGCGTGCTTGCTGCTGAGCGTGCCGGTTGGGAGGCCATCCGAGACGCCACTACCGACGCCCAACGCAATGAAGCGACAAGCTGCTCGGGATTATTGGCGGTAACCGGTCTAAACTCGGGATTGCCAATGAAATCGTTCAAAACCTGGGTATCGGCGTCGCGTCCGATAGCCACCGCAAGCCGGATCGCCTTTGCGCCCCAAGGCTCATTCATCAACTCTTCAAGCCCGGCCTGAAAGTCATCGGTAGGCTGTCCGTCGGATATCAATACCAGGGAGGGTGGCAGTGAGCGGGGTTCCATCGGAGGTACTCGGAGCTGAGCAGCTACCTGCTTCAAAGCGGACCCCATATTGGTGTAGCCGCTCGCTCCGAGGTCCCGCCAGTTCAACCGCTCCACCGGAGTGGGTTCGGCCACATGCCAGGCGACTTCAGTGGAAAAACTCACGCACCTTATCAGCAGGCGGGCGAAGGGATGATTGAACGCGACGTCCCGCAGGTGGGGGATGGTTTCTCTGATCGCATGATTCAAGCTCTGGATCTTGCCGTCACTGGCCATGGATCCGGATGTGTCGGCGATCCAGATGAAATGCAGCGGCCGGGTGGCAAGGCCGGTCCCCGGTCTCTTGCTGCTCTCAGCCAACGGAGTGGCTCAGCCTGAGATGCTGGTTACCACGGCAGACCTCCTTGCCCCGGGAACTTTGGTCGACCCGGTCAACACCAGCCTGGTGTGCCGGGTTCAGCAGTGTTTGGGGGAAGGCAGTCAGGGAGCGGTGTTCTCGGTGCTCGCAGAAGATGGGAAAATCTATGCGCTTAAGTGGTATCATCCGGTAGCGGCGACCGAGGAGCAGTGGGAGGCGCTCACCCAACTGCTTGACCGGGACCCCCCGCATGAACGCTTCTTGTGGCCCATTGACCTGGCCCGCGTCACAGGTAAGCCGGGCTTCGGCTATTTGATGCCGTTGCGCAAGCATGGCTTCGTAGGAATGGCGGATTTGGTGGCCAACAGGGTAGACGTCTCTTTTCGCGAGGCGGCCACCATCGGGCTCGAACTGGCGGAGAGCTTTCTGTTCCTTCATAGCCGGGGCCTGTGCTACCGGGACATCAACTTCGGCAACGTCTTCCTCGATCCAAAGCGGGGCTCCGTGCTCGTGTGCGACGTAGACAACGTGGGCATCAACGACCGCAGCTCTTCTCAGGTCCTCGGAACACCCTACTTCATGGCACCAGAGATTCTCAGAGGTGAGGTGGATCCCAATACCCGAACTGACCAATTTTCGCTGGCGGTGCTGCTATTTTTCCTCTTGGTCGGCCATCACCCCCTGGAAGGCAGGAAGGCGCTGAACTTTGAAGTTTGGAATGCCGGCGCCCAACTCGAAGTCTTCGGCCGGAACCCATTGTTCATCTTTGATGACGAGGACAACTCCAACCGGCCGGTGCCGGGTTACCAGGACACGCCGTTGGCGCTTTGGCCGGTCTACCCGCAGTTCCTGCGCGATCTGTTCCAGAAGTCCTTTACGGTCGGCTTGTGGGATCCGGCCAACGGGCGGGTGGTGGACAGCGTGTGGCGCTCGGCGATGGTGCGCCTGCGGGACAGCATCGTCTACTGCCAAGCATGTGGAAAGCAGAATTTCTACGACGCCTACTCCCCGGGGCTGAATTGCTGGTCCTGCCGCACTGAGATAAAGCTGCCTTTTCGGATCCGGATCGCACCGATCGGAGGAGGGGGACAGGGGGCGCGCGAGGTGATGCTCAACAAGGATACGTCGCTGTACGCCCATCACCTCCGCCTGGACTATGACTTCACAACCGAGGTTGCTCGGGTGGTCCGCCATCCTCGAAATCCCAAGATCCTGGGCCTGCACAACTTGATGGATCGACTTTGGATCGCCCGGCAGCCCGATGGCTCGGAGCACAAGGGCTTTCCGGGTGGCGCCCTTAAGCTGATTGAGGGCATCAAAGTGCAGATCGGGCCGGTTGAGGCCGAGATCCTCTCTCCGGATCATGAAATCCCCCTGCCGGGTGAGTAGGACGAATCAGCCGAGCGACCTTCGGAAAGGGTCGAGCGGCGAACGCCCCACCAACCGATCAAGTCGCCCGGCAGGGCTACCACCTCGAGCGGGACCGCGCCGAGGGTTCCTCGGCGCATCAGCCAACCCACCAGCAGTCCGCTCAGGAAGCCGAACGCCTCGACCCTCGAAACGATCAGTTGCTTGCCGGTTCGATCCCGGCCATCCGCCAGGTGGGAGATCTCATAGGCAGCGCCGGCGGGTCCATGGCAGTGCTGGCATGGACGCCGTTGCCCTTCGGGTCTACTTGCTGCGGTCCGGCCGATTGACTTGATTTCGATCCCCTCCTTGAGTCCGTCTGAGCCGTCCATCGGCCCCCCTTCAATAAGCTCGACGACGCCGCTGAGCTGTCGCTTAAGTTTCGCCAAACCCACCGGGCAAAGGCGCAACCCCCCGTAATGGCCGGATCAGGTTCAGAGAACCTTCAGTCGCCCTAAAGCCCCTGCCTCGATGCTGCTCTAGTTGGCACACCCAAGCGAAAGGATCGAGATGCCGGGGCCCACCATTCGACGATCTTCCCGAGCCCAGAGCAATATCGCTAGAGTTGCCGGGGGGCAATGCCGCAACCGGAGATCAGGTGGTGCTCCCGGCTTGCGGTGGTCCTGCCGTTCGCTCTTTAAAATCGCCACTACCGCCCTGACCACCTTTGCAATCGGCTTGGGAATATCCTCTGGACTGCCGGCCTACGGGGGCGTGATCAGGGGCGCGGACTGGTACGGGGGCCAGGGGGTCGACGTCCGCAGCGGTCTTCAGGGCATGGAGCTGGCAAAGCGCTTTTATGAAGCCCGGGGCTGGGGGACGGTGCGGGCAGGCGGTGACGGATGCTCACGCAACATCCTGCGCGAAGAAGGAGACCGAACGGTGCAACTAAACGGTGCGCTCAACCGGATTGTCCCGGGCGATTTGGTGGTTTGGGATAGCCTGGGCAACGGTGCCGGAAAAGTGTGCGGCCACGTAGCTGTTGTCGACACGGTGACTCCGAACCAGGGGGGCTCTTACTCGATTCGCGTGGTGGAACAAAGCCCGTCAGGATCCGCCGGCTTGATTCTTCGGGAGGGCACGCTCACCCGGTTGAACGGTCCCACCAGCAAAATTTCCGGGGTGGTGCACGACGCTCAGAACCACTCGCCATTTCCGTTGCCCTACCGGCCGGATCTAGAACCGAAAGACCCAGCCCGAACCTCAGCCCGAAGGCAAGGCTGATCAGCACGGGTCCAGGTCGCAAGTTTGGAACCGGGGACGATTACAGCCAGAACCCGAGGCGACGGCCCTGAACCGGCGCTGAGTTTATCGCCAGGTTAAAGCCTTGAGATCATGCAGCCATGAACGGCGGCCGGTCCGGTTGCTGCGCTTCCGGTTACCCATCCGGACCGGTTGGAACGGGACGGCCCGCCGGAGCGGGCTGAGTTTAAGCCGGTGTTCCGTATCTCATTCCGCTCTCCAAACGAAATCGGTCGGTCTCAGCGTCGGGCTAGTTGCTAAGTGGACCGGCTCTCGCTGTTATCTGTGCGATGGGCCGAACCACAACACTTCCACCAAAGTGCCCGCCGGGTCCTGGATAAGGCACCTAGACCTAGAGGGGAGCCCCACGGGTCGCGTCCCTCGCTAATCTGGCTGCCCAACCGCCCGAATTTCGCCCGGGCGGCGTGGTAGTCATCTCCGAGATCCAGTGCGAAGTGAGCCGACGAGGCTACCGATTCTCCAGGATTGGTTGAACTGAGTTAGGCCGAACCTGATCCAGGGGCCGGGAGTTTGGGGCAAGCCCGGCGCCTCGTCGAACTCCTGCACGTGGGGCAACGGCTCGTCAGAGGGAAGCGTCACCGTAACGTGCTGCAGCCGGGCCATCGACTCCTACAAGAGAAACAGCCCGAGTGCCAGGAACAGCTGTGCAAGGGCAAAAGGGTCGAAATAGAACGTACCGGCCTCGAAGAAATCGAACATGATCGAGGAGAAAATACCTAACGTGGCCAGGCCGAACATGAGCTTTCTTGTGCGGATCCTCATTCGCTGCCTCCCTGTCGCCGTCGCGCCTGTCGGCTGTGAATTGCCCCTGGGGGGCTCGGGCTGGGTTAGATTCGCAAGCTCCGGGACCGGACTGCGCCGGGGGTGCGGGGGCGTTAGTGGTAATCCGGCTTGCGCTGAGACGAGCGTGTCTGCCAGGCAAGTTACCGCCCAGCCGGCAAGTTCCTCGGTAAGGCCGGCCGACTCGCGCAACACCTTACCCATACCGGCGCGCTTTAGGGGGGAGGCGTAGGGGACTTCTAGAATCTCCCGGCCAATGCCGATGTCGACAGCGCTCACCAAAGCGTCCACCTGTTCCCGGTGCCGCCGGGCATCTTCACCGAGTGTGTCGTTGAGCATGCCGCGAAATGCCCGCACTTCGGTCACCGCTCCGATCCCTTGATCCGCTAAGAGCCGGATCAAGGCCTCCTCTACCTTGCCACTCGCCACACTGCGCTCCTGACTCGGCGATGCTGCCGCAGTTTCGGGTGAAGCCTGACAGAAACCGTACGTTTGTGCTGACGGGGGCCTTGCGGGGCTTTCAAAGTTGACAGAACTGCACTCAACTTTTAATCTGGATCAACGCTCAAGGTTCGGAATACCGGCAGCCGCCGGACCGTTGAAACGAGCAAAGACCTATCGATTCGAAAGGACAGCTCTGTTATGCCAAAAGCAGTAGGAATCGATCTGGGAACAACTAACTCGGTAGTTAGTGTCCTCGAGGGTGGAGAGTCCGTCGTCATTCCCAACGCCGAAGGCCAGCGCACCACGCCGTCGGTGGTGGCATTTACCAAGGCGGGCGAGATTCTGGTGGGCGAGGTGGCCAAGCGCCAGGCGATCACCAATCCGGACCGCACCGTTCGCTCGGTCAAGCGGGAGATGGGGACCGGCTGGTCTATCAAGGTGGACAGCAAGGCGTGGACCCCTCAGGAGATCTCTGCCCAGATCCTCATGAAGCTAAAGCGCGACGCCGAGGCTTATCTCGGAGACCGGGTCACCCAGGCGGTGGTCACGGTTCCGGCGTACTTCGGCGACGCTCAGCGCCAGGCTACCAAGGAGGCCGGTGAGATTGCCGGTCTGGAGGTTCTGCGCCTGGTGGCCGAGCCGACCGCCGCCTCACTGGCTTACGGCTTGGACAAACAGGCCGAGCAGACCATTTTGGTATTTGACCTGGGCGGCGGTACGTTCGATGTCTCCATCCTTGAGATAGCCGAAGGTGTGTTCGATGTCAAGGCAACCAACGGCGACGCTCACCTGGGGGGCGACGACTGGGACCAGCGGGTGATCGACCATCTGCTCAAGGAAGTGAAGAACAACCACGGGGTTGACCTGTCCAAGGATCGTATGGCTATCCAGCGGATGAAGGAGGCGGGGGAGAAGGCCAAGATCGAGCTCTCCCAGGCCACCCAGACCACCATCAACCTGCCCTTCCTGACCGCAACCGAGTCGGGCCCGATTCACCTCGAGCTCAACCTCACCCGCTCGCAGTTTGAGCAGATGACCGAGGACCTGTTGGGGCGGGTCAAGACCCCCTTCAACCAGGCAGTCAAGGACTGGGGAAAGCCGGTGAGCGGGATCGATCACATCGTGCTGGTCGGCGGTTCCACCCGGATGCCGATGATCCAGGAATTGGTGAAGCGTCTGTCGGGCGGCCAGGACCCGCACAAGGGCGTGAACCCGGACGAAGTGGTTGCAGTGGGCGCTGCACTTCAGGCGGGCGTTTTGCGGGGCGAGGTCAAAGACGTCTTGCTCCTGGACGTGACGCCGCTGACCATGGGCATCGAGACCAGAGGCGGCATCTTTACCAAGATGATCGAGCGCAACACCACCATTCCCACCCGCAAGAGCGAGGTATTCTCCACCGCGGAGGACAACCAGCCCTCGGTAACGGTCAACGTGGTGCAGGGTGAGGGCCAGATGGTCCGTTCGCCCGGAGTGCGCTCGCTCGGGCAGTTCGACCTGGTGGGTATCCCGTCTGCCCCGCGGGGGATGCCGCAGATCGAGGTGAGCTTCGATATCGACGCCAACGGCATCGTGCATGTGAGCGCCAAGGACCTGGGCACCGGCAAGGAGCAGGCCATGACCATCACCGGCGGCTCGGCCCTGCCCAAAGACGAGATCGACCGGATGATGCGTGAGGCGGAACAGTTCGCCAGCGAGGATAAGGACCGGCGGGAGATGGCCGAGGCTCGAAACGTCGCAGACAACCTGGTCTACCAGACCGAGAAGACCATGAAGGAGCACGGTGACAAGCTGGGCGAGAGCGACCGGAAGGAGATCGAATCATCCATCGAGGAGCTGAAGGCGGCCCTGGCTGGGGAGGAAGTGGAGCGGATCAAGGCGGGTTCGGAACGCCTGAGCAACGCCTCGCACAAGCTGGCGGAGCAGATCTATTCAAAGACCCAGCCGGCGGACTCTGGCGGGGCCGGGGCTTCCGGGTCTAGCTCGGAGGACGAAGTGGTTGACGCCGAGATCGTAGAAGAGGGGGCGTCGTAGTTGGACGACCACCAAACCGAGTTCCAGAAGATCCAGATCAGGGACAAGCGTAAGCTGCGGGAGGAGCCTGACGGGGGTGCGACGGTTGTCGGCGTCGCCCCCCCGTCTATCCCGGAGCCGGAGGCCGAGGCTCGGTTCGATGACGAGCTGATCGAGGCCCGCCGGCAGGCGGCCAGCCATCTGGACGATCTGCAGCGGCTGAAGGCGGAGTTCGACAATTACCGCAAGCGTACGTTCAAGGAGCAGACCCGGCTGGTGGAGCTGGCGTCGTTGGGGGTGATGTCGCAGTTGCTCGGCGTGCTCGACCACTTCGATCTGGCGGTGACAGCGGCCGGTCAGACCACCGACTATGACCGCATGCTCAAGGGGGTGCAGATGGTTCACCGGGAGCTCAAGGAGGTCCTCCGGGCAAGCGGTCTGGAGATCATCGATGCGCAGGGCAAGCTGTTCGATCCCAACGTGCATGAGGCGGCGCTGGAGGTGGCGGGCGACGATTCCGGCGTGATTGTGGTGGACGGGGTGCTGCGCAACGGTTACCGGCTAAAGGACGTGGTCCTGCGGCCGGCAACGGTCAAGGTGACCCAGGATGCATCTGCGGCGGCACCGGCAGCCGGAGAGGAACCGGACGAATAGGGAGAGTCAGCGGTGAGCCAGAAGGATTGGATTGACCACGACTACTACGCCGAGTTGGGCGTGGACAAATCGTCGTCACCGGCCGAGATCAAGAAGGCCTACCGTAAGCTCGCCCAAAAGACCCACCCGGACGCCAACCAAGGAGACCCGGGGGCCGAGGAGCGCTTCAAGAATGTCTCCCAGGCTTACGACGTGCTGTCCGATGTCAAGCAGAGGCAGGAGTACGACCGGATCCGCCAGATGGTGGCGGCCGGCGGTTTTCGCTCCGGCCCGGGCGGGCGGGGTGCCGGCGCGTCCGGGCGCGGGGCCGAAGGTGGGCAGCGCGTCAGGGTGGACCTGGGGGACATGTTTTCGGGTGGCGGGGGAATTTTCGACGATCTGTTCGGTAGCGGTGGCGGTGGCGGCTTCGGCGGCGGAGTTCGTTTCCCGCAAAAAGGCGACGACCACCAAACCGAGGCTACCCTGTCATTCGAGGAGGCCCTGGACGGGGCGACGCTCGACCTGCGCATCGAAGAGTTTGGCGGTGCCCGCACGGTCAAGGCGCGCATTCCCGGCGGCGTAAGCGACGGTTCGAAGATCAAGCTGGCCGGCAAGGGCGAGTACGGCCGGGACGGTGGACCCTCGGGTGACTTGTACGTGAGGGTGCGGGTGCGCCCGCACAAGACCTTCGGCCGCAAGGGCAAAGACGTGACGCTGAACGTGCCGATCTCCTTCGTAGAGGCCACGCTGGGGGCCCAGGTGGAGGTGCCTACAATGAACGGCTCGCCGGTCACCTTGAAGATTCCGGCGGGAACGCCGACAGGAAAGACCTTCCGGGTGCGGGGAAAGGGCAGCACCTCGGGAAGCTCCAATTCGGATCTGCTGGTGACGGTTCAGGTGGCGGTGCCCACGAGGTTGAGCAGTGTGGCGCGGGAGTTGGTGGAGCGACTCGGGGAAGCGCTGACCGAGTCTCCCCGAGAGGCGCTGGATGCCCAGAAGAGCGTAAAGTGAACGACGGTCAGGGTCGGCGGGCGGCGAGCGATCGAGGTGTTTACGTGATCAGTGTGGTTGCCGACCTGTCGGGCATGCACCCCCAGACCCTCCGCATGTACGAGCGGCGGGGGCTGATTGAACCGAAGAGGACCTCCGGGAACAGCCGGCGCTACTCGGACAAAGACTTGGAAAAGCTGCTCAGGATCCACCAGCTCACTCATGCTCAGGGCCTCAACCTGGAGGGCGTCCGGCTGGTGATGGACCTGGAGGAGCGGGTGGAGCGCTTACAGGACCGGCTGGCCCGCACCGGCCGCCTGCTTGCCGAGGCTCAGAGCAGGCTGGAGTATGAGCGCCGGCGCTCCCAGCAGCCTCGCGGCGTGCTGGTCCGCCTGAGCGACGTAAAAAGCATCTTCGGCGACCATGCCCGAAGCGCTGGGCGGTAGAAAGGCTCTGCAGTGATAGAAGCAGCGAAGGCGTTGCGCAAGCTTGACGACGATCCGCAACGGCACTCGATACGCATGACTGCCGACCGGATTCTGGTGATCGCGCCCAAAGAGATGGGTGAGCGAAAGAGCCGGGGCGGCATTCTCATTCCGGCTACGGTGGACTCCGAAGCCAAACGGGCGATGTGGGGCGAGGTGGTTGCCGTGGGTCCATTGGTGCGCAGTGTGGAGAATTCAGACCTGGTTTTGTTCGGCCCGGAGAGCGCCTACGAGGTGGAGATCCGCAAGCAGGACTACATCGTTTTGAAGGAGCGCGACATCCACGCGGTTGCCTCAGTTCGGGCGGAAGGCAAGACCGGCCTCTATCTCTGATCCGGTGCGCGGCGCCTTCCGCCGCGTCGAGGCGGAAGAGCCCGCTCCGCCTGCCGGTCCGCCCTGCGTTGCTCCATTCTCACGGGGTGTTCGCTCCAGTAATGCTTGCGCACCGCCGGGCCCACCGGCCAGCCCTCAGGCACTTCGATTTTCGCGCCGCAGGTCTTGCATGTAGCCATGATCGTCCTCCTCCCGGCCTTAAAAGTCCGGCCGAATCAGGGGGAAGTGGCACCCCATTAAGGTAGCGCCCGGGTGTGACAAATCTCCGCCCTGCCCTGCCCCTGCCCGGCGGGCTGCCTTCCAGCGCAGGCAGTGACGCCTCTCGGCCGCTCCCAAAAGGAAGAATCGTGATCCTGCGAACGGCTAACATCCGTTTGAGATGAGGCGTGCTTCAGGTTATTTCGAGCAGATGTGGTGGCCCCTGCGGGTGGCGCTGGTGGCCCTGGCGGTGCTGAACATCCTCTGCGTGTTCACGATCTTCTCCTTCCCGCATCTCAGCGGCATCAACTTTGCCTGGGATATCCGGCCGGTCGTTATGGGGGCCGCCCTGGGCGCCTTCTACTTTGCCGCTTCGCCGATGGTGCTGGCCGCCGCTTTGGCCCGAACGTGGATAGCGGTTCGGGTGGTGCTGTTGCCGGTTGCGGTCACCATGACCCTCACCCTGGTGGCTACGGGCTTTCATTCCGATCGGTTCCGTGCGGGCAGTGGGGCATTCAACCTGTGGATTGCCGGCTACCTGGTGGTCCCGGCGCTGCTAGTAGCCGCCTACCGCCGGTACGGTGCTGCCTCGCCCGCCCCGGGGGAGCAGATCGTGCTGGCCATCCCGGAGCGGCTGCGCAACTTCTTGAGGATCAACGGCTTATCGATCGGCGGGGCGGCTGGGCTGATCTTCCTCGATCCCCGGTTACTCCAGCGCGCAAGCCCTTGGACGTTCACGCCACTGGCCGCCCGCTGCTTTGCCGCCTGGCTGGTCGGCTACGGGCTGGTGCAGTGGTCGATAAGCCGGGAGGTGGACTGGGAGCGATCCAAGATCGCCTCGTTGTTTCTGATCGTCTTGCCCTCGGCGATGGCGCTACAGCTGTGGCGCTTTCGATCTCAGGTGGATTGGGGCAACGGCTTTTTGGTGGTGCTGCTCGCCGAACTGGTGCTGGGTGCGCTGGTGGCGATTCTGCTGTGGATCGCCACCGAGGCTACGGTCCGGCCGCAGTTGGGGACGGGCTCGGCTCGGGCGCCGGCGGGCTGGGAGGAGGAGCAACGCTGAGCGTCAGGGTGAGCTGGCGGTCGCTGTCCGGCCCGGCGGGGGCAAACGGGGTGTCTGGCTCGGCGAAGATGCCCAGAAGGTAGCGGTAGGCGCCCGGCGTGCTGCCCTCGGGTACGTCGAATGTGACCGTGCTATCCACCGAGGTCCGAAGTCCCACCTGCACCGAGGGCGGCGTTACAACCACGCCCGGGCCCCCGGCTTCCACTCCGGCGGCCTTCACGTACAGCGGTCCGACGTAACCGGTGCTCGACGAAACCTTGCAGGTGAGCGCACCGGTTGCACCCGCTTGGATCTGGATGCTTTGCTCGGCGCATGCCAGTGAATAGTCGGGTGGCGGCACATCCACCGTGAACTTTTTGACCGGGCGAGGGCCGGGCGGTCCCAAATCCACGCTGTCACCAAACACCGAGATGATCTGATTCAGCCCGGCGGAGGTCAGATTGGGCGCCACATTGAGCGTCAGTGTGCTCTCAGCCGGCGCGCCGTCCCGCGGGGCGACCGTGCCGGGGGAAATCTCGCAGGCAATCCCTTTCGTTCCCACGCAGCTGGTGGTTACGGACCCGTTGAACAGCTCCGAGGTAAAGGTGCATTTGTAGCTGATGGTCTGACCCGGGATCAGCCGGGTGGAGCCGGTCTGGCACTGGATGTCCACCTTTCCTGTCCGGGGGGGCGAAGCGGCGGGAGCAGGGGACTCGCCGGTGGTGTCGAACGGGAAGGTGAAGCTGCTGTTGGCCGTTCCGGCTGTGCCCACCACCTTGAAGCTGTGGCTTCCCGGCGCCACTCCGGTGTTTGCCAGGTTGAGCTGGAAGGTGGCGCTTCCGTTCGGAGGAGGGGTGATCAGTGCGGGCACCGGTTCGCAGGCCAGCGCTCGCGGAAGGTTGGCGCAGGTCAGATCGACCGTTTCGCTGAACCCTCCGGTGGACAGCACCCGGCAGGAAAACGATGCCGTGCTCAGCCGGGGCACTGCGCGGGAATTGTCGCAGCTGACCGAGTAGCCCGGGGTAGGGGCCCTGCGGGCGGGCACCGGTGGGTTGACCAGACCGGGAGTAAGCTCCGGCTGATCGGGGCCGGCGCCGAAATTCAGCGCCTGGGGTACGGAACGGGCCGGGGTGTCCCCATCCGGCTCGGCGACGTCGGAGGAAAACCCGGAGGCGAGCGCGCCGAGCATCCACACACTGAGCACGCCCGCCAGGATGACCAGCGAGAGGTGACCCAGCGTCCAGTCTTTGACCGCGAAGGGACGGGGAAGTTTCATACCTTTAGGTCGGCACGAATCGATACCTCATTAAGCAAATTCTTGGCCTTACCGGGGACTTCGGTGGGAAAAGAATGATAACTGTGAAATCGAGCGTTCCGCGGATAGCTCTCTTGAGCGCCGGGATGCGAGCCGATGCACCAAGGTCGTTCGGGTATCCTGGGTCGTCGGAACCGCTCCGGTCAATCGTCCCGGATCTCCCACCCATGGATCCGTCGCCCCGGCACCGAGGAAGAAGGTTAAGGCAAGAGTTGAGCGCTGAGCTGGTAGGTCTGGAGGGGATCGAGCAAGCGCGCGAGTTGCTCCGGGGCGTGGCCGATCAGACCTGCATGGAGTACTCCCGGGCGCTGTCCGACCGGGCGGGCGGGCCGGTTTACCTCAAGTGCGAGAACCTGCAGCGCACTGGTGCGTTCAAAATCAGGGGGGCCTACAACCGGATCGCACGGCTGTCGCCGGAACGGCGCGCCCGGGGAGTGGTGGCAGCAAGCGCCGGCAATCACGCTCAGGGGGTGGCTCTGGCCTCCACACTTCTCGGGGTCAAGGCCACGGTGTTCATGGCGGAGGGTGCGGCGCTGCCCAAGGTGGAGGCGACCACACGCTACGGTGCCGACGTGATCCTGGAGGGAGCGGTCTACGACGAGGCATACGCGGCGGCGGAGAAATTCGCCGAGCAGCGGGGTGCGGTAATGGTTCACCCGTTCGACCATGCCGACGTCATCGCCGGCCAGGGCACCATAGCGCTGGAGATGCTGGAGCAGTTGAGCGGGGCAGCAACTCTGGTGATCCCGGTGGGCGGAGGCGGGCTGATCTCCGGTGTCGCCGCCGGGGCGAGGGCAATCAAGCCGTCGATTCGAATAGTTGGGGTGGAGCCGGACGGGGCAGCCAGCGTCAGCCGGGCCTGGGAGACCGGGGCGGTGATCTCGCTGGAATCTTTGTCTACCGTGGCCGATGGGCTGGCCACCAAGCAGGCTGGTGCACTATGCCTGGCGCATGTCCAAGAGTTCGTGGACCAGATCATCACCGTAAGCGATGAGCAGATCTCTGAAGCTTTACTGTTGATCGCGGAGCGGGCAAAGATGATTGTCGAGCCGGCGGCGGCCGCCGGGGTGGCCGGGCTGCTCAGCCACCGGGCGGACATTAAGTTCCCGGTGATCGTTTTGTTATCCGGGGGCAACATCGACCCGCTCCTGTTGATCCGGGTGCTTCGCTACGGGATGGGCTCAGCTGGGCGGTACTTTTCGTTCAGCACCATGCTCCCGGACCGGGCGGGCGAGCTTTACCGGCTCTCAGGAGTGATCTCCCGGTCCGGCGCCAACGTGATCGGTGTGGAGCACCGCCGGGAAGGTGTGGCGAACCGGCTTCTGGGGGATGTTGAGATCAGTATGCAACTGGAAACCAGGGGGCACGAGCACATCCAGAGCGTGACCGGGCAGCTGGAGGAAGCTGGATACTCCGTACAGACACTGTTCATCAGCTGAGGGGGGCAACCCGCGAACGGCAGGCCGAAGGTGGTGATTGTCGGAGCAGGCTTTGGTGGCCTGGAAGCCGCCAAGGCGCTAAAGGATGCTCCGGTGGAGGTGGTGGTGGTGGACCGGCGCAACCACCACCTGTTCCAGCCGCTGCTCTACCAGGTGGCCACGGCGTCGCTCAATCCCAGTGAAATCGCCTATCCCATCCGCCGTTTTGCTTAAGGGAGCAGGCCAACGCTACCGTGGTGCTGGGCAACGTCCGCCGGGTGGACACTGCCGGGCGCAGCGTGGTCTTGGAAGACGGTCAGATCGAGTACGACTATCTCATCTTGGCCACCGGCGCCCCCCACTCCTACTTCGGTCACGACGACTGGGCCAACACGCCCCTAAACCCTTTCGCAAGGCCTCCATCGGAGATTTGCGGCCGTTGGTCGGTCGCGTGAAACCTCTAGCAAGATGCGCTCTTGCGTGGCCGCTGTTAAGAGGCTTCCCCGCCCGGTTTTCTGACCGAAAATCCTGAAGCCTAGCGCCGAGGATCGCCGAACTTAGCCCGGTAGATTCAGGCCTCGGTGCATCGGGGACGGTGGTGGGTTTTCCGTCAATTCTCGGCAGCTGCGCCGCCGATTTCGGGCTCCTTTCGAAACCGGAAGTAAGACCACAGCCCGAGCGAGAAGGCTGCAAAACATGCTGCAAAGGCAATCGTTTTGACGTTCATGGCCGTTGGATCGGCACCGTACTGGCTGCCCGGCCGCATTAGCACCAGAACGAAGATATACGTGGCGAGGCCGTAAACCATCGCCCACTGAGTCGAGCTCCACCCCTTGATCGTGCCGCCGTCCATGGAGCTAATAGGGAGCAGCCCGATGATCACGCCCTCCAGTCCGGCCACGAAGGCTCCACCGAGCGCTACTTCAAAGACGTAGTTCCAGAAGCCGGCATCGGGAGCGGAGGCGGCTATTGAAATGGGCACCCACACGAACCAGGCAGTCAAGCTGAAGAGCAGGGCAAAGGCGCTGGCAATGATCGACATGCGCGCATCCGTTCTGTTGTTGAGCTCCGTGGCGAAAGCGAAGCCTCCGAGCACGCCGTAGAGGTAGCCCGGCTGCAGGTCCAGGAACTTGGAAACGCACACGAGGAACACCGTGAGCAGCAGGGCCGACGGGAGAAACTCGAATCGTCCCCGGTCATTGTGCCGTCTCCTCATGTACAGAATGCTGGGGATGCTGAGTCCCAAGCTCAGGATCAGCAAAGTACCCACAAGGCCGACACCGAGGGCGAGAGTCGACCCGTTGAAGCCGAAGCCCGGATCCAAAAATGCGCCTGCGGTGGCTCCCGCCAGCAAAAAGGCGAACATACTGAGGGAGCGGCGGAAACGAGAGGGAGACTCCTTCCCCGCCTTCTTCCTCGGTCCAAGTCCGAACCATCCTCTTATCTCCGCATAGTGCTCATCCAGGGTGTTATCGAGCAGCGCTCCCGGAAAAGCGATCAGAAGCGCCAAGAGAATAGAAACCAGGGCGCTGGTTGCCAGGGAACGGGGACTCAAGTCGACCTCCGAAGGGCGCGGAATCCCGGTCATCACACTGGAGCGGTGCAAGGTAGCATCTCCCACTTGGATCACTGCACGTGCAAGAACCGGCGTGCCCGATTCTGAGCAGGAGGTGGCCAGCGTGTGCCTTCCCGGTGAGGCGTCTCCCGGCAGTTCCATTTCCTGCGTCCGGAAGTTGCCACTGCTGTCCGGACGGACGCTTCCCAACCGGACGCCGTCGTAGAAGAAAAATACTTCGCCGCAATCCCGGTAGCCGACACCTCGGAGCTTGAGCATGCCCCCCGGTTTGGCGTCGACGTTATCCAAGGAGCTCAACAGAAGAATTGGCCCGGGCGCGGCTGGATTCGGCGGCTTAGAGGGCGGCAGGCCGGCCGGTATCGTCTCCGCTTCCGCTTCCGCTTCCGCTTCCGTTTCCGGCGACGGCGAGGGCAAGCCGCGCGACGTGGTGGTTGCCGGGATCGCCGTCTCTACCGATGCCGCATCACGCGAGGCCGACACGGGAGGCTCGGAGGAAGGCTCAAGCGGCACAGTCGTAATCGGCGTGCTGGTGCTCGTGGGCGCGGCGATTGTGGGAAGGGGCTCCGTCGCGGAAGCGGGGATTGCGAGCTGAGGCACCGTCGGGACGGAAGCTGCCGTAGTCGACGTCGGGACGCTCGTGGTCGTCGGCGGCAGCGTCGTGGTGGTCGAAGTGGTCGTCGGCGGCTGAGTAACGACGGAGGTCTGTCCGGGAGCCCCGCACGGGGTGGATGCAGGCAGGTTGTTCGCGTCGCCGGCGTAGGAGATCGTCCAGCCGTAAGTCCCTTCGGCCGCCGGAGCGAAGGAGGACGAGACATAGACTCCGTTCCCGCTGACGGCCACCGTCGAGACGAAGGCGACTGCTCCCGTACAGCCGGAATCGTCAGGCCCGTAAACTGTAAACACCACCTCGCCTCCGGGGCTGAAGCCGTCGCTCAGCGTCACCGCATCGGAGATCGAGCCGCCCAGGGTGGCGTCCGATGCCTGGCCGGGACTAAGTACCGGCGTCGCCTTGGAAATGGAGGAAGTTGCGGCGCAGACTGAAGAAGCCCCCAGATTGAGACCATCACCCGAGTAGTCGGCGGTCCACCGGTATTCACCGACTCCTTCCGCTAGGAACGGGTCCGACGGATAGAGGCCGTCGCCGGCCACTGTAAGAGTCGTGGTCGCAGCCGGCGGTGCTGAACACGTAGGATCCGATGAGTCGTAGACGCTCAGCGTCAACGAGCCAGTGGCGATGAATCCGTCGGACAGGTTTGCGATTGCGCTAACCGGGTTGCCGATCGGCGCAGATTCGGCGGAGACAGTAATCGTGGGCGCCGCCTGCACCACTTCCGACAACGAGCCCGGATCGTTGCACATCGTCGAAACCGGGAGGTTGTTGACGTCGCCGGAATAGGAAGCTATCCAGCGGAAGTCGCCCATTTCGTTAGGGACGAACGGATCCGACGTGTAGACGCCGTTTCCCGACACATTCCGGAGGGAAGAGGCGATGGGCGGCCCGGCGCAGCCGGAATCAGCCGGCCCGAAGAGCGAAAAAGTGATGACGCCCGTCTCGTCCACACCTTCACTTAGCGTCACGCTGTCGGAGATGGCCTGCCCGATCGAATTCCCCGCGGCATCCGAAGACAGCTGAGGCTGCGCCGGCTCGACGGTAGCCATCGACGCTGAAATTCCCAGGTTTGAGCCGAGCGACGTCGTGACGAGCGACTGCGCCGTCTGGATGCCCGGCGCACTCGACGAATCCAGCGCGGGCATCTTGAGCGCTCTGACGTTGAAGTCAACTGAACAGGTCCCCCCGGCGGTCAATACCACCAGGCTGTCGGGCAAGAAGGTGAGCAGCCCGTTCAGAGGATTCGTCTGAATCGCCAGGAACTCGGTGGGACATGCCCCGGAACCGCTGATGACTCCCTCGACCTCAAAGACGCCGGGGTCAGCATGGAAGAGACAGACAATGCTCGTGGAGCCACACGAGAGCAACAGCAGAAAGGAGTTGAGAACCTGGGGCACCGGCGTCGAATTGGTGATCACCACAGTCACGGCGCCCAGATCGCCCACGCGGATCGGGCTGGGAAACGACAATGACGACACCGCCCGTGCGGGCAACGAAGGCGCAAGGAACAATAGCGAGAATATGAGGACCGGCGCCACCCGGCGAAATTTCACCCTGCGTCAGGGCCTGGCTGCCGTATAATCAGCGATCGCAGGATGCTTGGCCAGCTGCTTCAGCTGATCCTTGCACCACCAAGAGTATCTCCCCTGCCGGTCGGAGCCGGCAGCGTCCGAGAAATCCGTCCAGGTCATCCACTCGAAAGAAGCGACCTCTGGCGGATTTGGGTCAGGGCTGCCTTCGCACCTGCCCAGATACACCGGACAAAATTCGTTCTCGACGATTCCGTTGAATGCTGGAGCCGCATATCGGTAGCAGGGCAGCACGACCTCTAAAGAGCTTGCGCGGACCCCCAACTCGTAATCCAACCTTCGAGCAATCGCCTCTTCGGGCGGCTCACCGGGCATCGGGTGCCCGCAAACCGTGTTGCTCCAGACACCTGGCCACACTTTCTTGGTGATGGCCCTGCGGGTTACCAACAACCGCCCGGCTCTGTCGAATAGGTAGCAGCTGAACCCGAGATGCAGGGGAGTCTGGGCGTTATGGGAGGTATTCTTTTCGGCTTCGCCTATTGGACGCCCCTCTTCGTCGACCAAGACGATCAACTCAGACATCAAGACTGCCGGACTTCCCCCGAAACCGCACCGGAGATGGCAGGAAGAGGAAACCTGACGTTTTCCGTGGCGAAGACCACTTCCTCCACCTTCACGGCGCCCATGCCCGCCAGCGCTTCCAGCACCCTGTCGACCAGGAATGCGGGCGTCGACGCACCTGACGAAACTCCTATCACCCTGGCCGAGCACACCCATGCCGGGTCGATTCCGGTCTCGTCCTCTATCAGATGGGCAACGGCTCCCGCAGAGCGAGCCACCTCCACCATCCGGTTGGCGTTCGACGAATTGACGGAACCCACCACCAGCACCAGATCGGCATCCTGGGCAATCTGCCTGATCGCCACCTGCCGGTTCTGGCTGGCGTAGCAGACGTCGTCCTTGGAGGATGAGGTAATCTTCGGAAAACGTGTCCGAAGTGCCTTTGCCACCTCGTCCACCTCATTCAGGGAGAGGGTGGTCTGGGAGACAAATGCGACCTCGTCAGGATCGTCGGCTTCGAGGGTTCCCACCTCGGCGGCACTTCCGACGACGACCGTGCGGTCCGGGGCCTCGCCGAAAGTACCCTCGACCTCCTCATGGCCCTCGTGTCCAATGAGAAAGATGGTCTTGCCCTGGCGTGCAAACCTGCGCGCCTCGACATGGACCTTCGTGACCAGCGGGCAGGTGGCGTCGATGACCTGGAGGTTCCGCCTGCGCGCGTTCTCGTACACTGCCGGTGCCACTCCGTGTGCCGACAACACGCACACCGATCCCGGGGGAACTTCGTCCTCGGTTTCGACGAAGACAGCGCCTTTTTTCTCCAGCCCGCGTACCACGTGGAGGTTGTGGACGATCTGCTTGCGCACGTAAACCGGTGGGCCGTGCACCTCGAGCGCCCTCACCACCGCATCGATCGCGCGTTCGACTCCGGCGCAGAAGCCGCGGGGGGCTGCAAGAAGTACTCGGATGGGCTCAGGCACCTCCCGACACCTTCTCCGAAGCGACCTTGACCGCCTCCTCCATGAGAGCGTCGACCATCCTGTCTGCAGGCACCCAGCCGATTTGCATCCCCTTGGAGAACAGCAGGCCTCGGCCCGGCCCCGCGGCGATGCCCACGTCGGCGTCCCTCGCCTCCCCGGGCCCGTTTACCTCGCACCCCATAACGGCGATTTGGATGGGCGGGAGGTTCATCTCTTCGAGCCGTTTTTGGACCTCTTGCGTCAGCGCAATGACATCCAGCTCCGCCCGGCCACAGGAGGGGCAGGCAACCAGGTCGAAGGTCGTCCTTCGCAGACCGATGGTCTGAAGAATCTGTTTGGCGGCCTTGACCTCCTCTACCGGATCGGCAGTCAGCGAGACCCGGATGGTGTCGCCGATCCCTTCCGCCAAGAGGGTACCGATGCCGATGGCCGACTTCATCACTCCATAGGGAGGCGGCCCGGCCTCGGTAACCCCGAGGTGCAACGGGTAGGAGGTGGCTTCGGCCAAGAGACGGTAGGCGGCGATCATCTGCGGCACGTTTTGGTGCTTGACCGAGATCTTGATGTCGGTGAAGCCCTCTTCCTCCAGAAGGCGCACCTCGGCGAGAGCGCTCTCCACCAGCGCCTCGGGCGTCCGACCGCCGTGCCGGGCGACCACTGCGCGGTCCAGCGAGCCGGCGTTGGCCCCGATCCGGATGGGGACCTTGCGATCGGCCGCCTCGCGCACTATTGCCCGGATGTGCTTCGGGTCCCGGATGTTGCCCGGGTTGATGCGCAGCCCGGCCACGCCGGCCTCCAGCGCCATCAGCGCTAGGCGATACGAGAAGTGGACATCAGCGATGATCGGCACCCCGGCCTCTCGTACGATCATCGGGAGCGCTGCGGCATCGGCCGGGTGCGGCACCGCGACCCTGACCAGGTCGCCGCCCTGGGTTGCAATGGCGTGGGCCTGGATCAAAGTGGCGTGGATGTCCTCGGTCTTGGTCGTGCACATCGATTGGATCGAAACCGGAGACCCTCCCCCAACATCCACGTTGCCGACTTTGATCCTGAGCGACTGGCGTCTTTCGGTCAGTAGCACGGTCATGTCCTCGATTCGTCGAAGCCGGCGGATAGGGCGAGTCGTTTCAGGACGGTGGCTGCAATGCCAGAGCCGTGGAGTCCGTGAATGCGAAGGATCTCGTCCCGGGAAGCCTGCGGGAGGAATCGAGGAGGCAGGGCGAAGGTGGCGGCGCAGGTAGATGCTCCCACGCCGGCCAGCGCCTGGGCTATCCGGGCGCCGAGTGCACCTATAGTGGTGTTGTCTTCGACGGCGAGGACCAGACGGTAACCGGAAGCCATGTCCAGCAGGGCAGGGTCCAAAGGTGTGGTCCAACGAGGATCGGCCACGCTCACGGGAACACCCATCCCGGCAAGTTCGAAAGCAGCTTCCAGACAGGCGTGCGCCATCGGCCCCACGGAAACGAGCAGGACGGCAGCGTCCTTATCCTCTCTCAGCACGTCGCATCGACCCACCCTCCTAACCGCCGAGACGTCCCCACAGACGCTGGCCTTGGGGTAGCGGACGACGGTCGGCCCCGCGGTTTCGACCGCCTCGCGCAGCAGTTCCCGCAACCGGCTCGGATCGCGGGGCGCCGCCACCTGAAGCCCGGGGATCACGGGGAGAATCGAGGCGTCCCACATGCCGTGATGACTCGCGCCGTCCGGCCCGGTGACGCCCGCGCGGTCGGTGACGATGGTGACCGGAAGCTGATGAAGGGCAACGTCCATGATCAGTTGATCGAGCGCCCTGCCGATGAACGCCGCATAGATCGCGACTACCGGGTGAAGGCCGCCGATCGCCAGGCCCGCCGCCGAGGTCACCGCGTGCTGCTCGGCGATGCCGATGTCGAACACTCTTTCGGGGAACCTCGCGGCGAAACCGCCGAGCCCAACCGGGTGGAGCATGGCCGCTGTGAGGCACACTACGTCCTCCCGCTCCTCGCCGATGGCGGTGATCTCCTCGCCGAACACCGACGTCCAGGACCGCTCCCCGGAACGGACCGGCTTGCCGGTGTGCGGGTCGATTACCCCCACTGCGTGCAAGAGGTCCTCCTCATGCTCCTCGGCTGGCGGGTAGCCTTTGCCCTTCGACGTCACGAAATGCACGACCACCGGCCGGTTCAGAAGCGCTGCTTGCTTCAAGGCAAGCTCCATCGCGACGATGTCGTGGCCGTCGATCGGACCGACGTACTCCAAACCGAGGTCTTTGAAGAGGTTATGGCGCTGCGGACGGGCCGAGCTGTCCCGCAACTCCGCCAGATGTCTGGCGAATCCCCCGATAGTCGGCAGATAGGAGCGGCCGTTGTCGTTCAGGACGACGATTACCGGCCTGTCGGCAAGCGTTCCAAGATTGTTCAGGGCTTCCCAGCACATTCCGCCGGTCATTGCGCCGTCGCCCACCACCGCCACCACCCGCCGGCTGGACATACCGCGCAGCGCAAAGGCCTTGGTGAGGCCGTCGGCGTAGGACAGAGCGGTCGAAGCATGCGAGTTTTCGATCACGTCATGGGGCGACTCGCTGCGAGAGGGGTAACCCGACATTCCGCCGCTCTGGCGCAGCGAATGGAACTCGGCCGCCCGGCCGGTCAGCATCTTGTGGACATAGGCCTGGTGGCCGGTGTCGAAGAGGATCACGTCGTGGGGCGAGTCAAAGACCCGGTGGACGGCGATGGTCAGCTCCACCACCCCCAGGTTGGCCCCGAGATGGCCGCCCGTCGAGCTCACGTTGAGGATCAGAAAGCTACGAATTTCCGATGCGAGCCTGGCAAGATCTAACTTGGAGAGGCCGCGCAGATCCCGTGGCTCCAGGATCCCCTTGAGAACCCCGTAGTCCGGTTCGGCCAGCTCCAGGGCAATGCTCACCGGGATACCTCGACCTCCTCCAGAACGCCCAAGGCGTCGGGCACAAGAATGGCGACCGAGTAATAGAGGGTGATCAGATATTTGACGATCGCCTTCTCGGTGATGTCCATGAAGCGCACCGAAAGTCCCGGTTGGGTCTCGTCGGGAATCCCGACCTGCTGGAGGCCTATAACCCCCTGGTCCTCCAACCCCGTCCGCATGGCAAGTATCGAGCTGGTCTGCTTGCCCGATATCCCAATTTTGTTGCTGGGGAAGATCGGCACTCCTCGCCATGCCATGACCTTCGAGCCCTCGTGGTCCATCGACTCGGGATACACGCCCCGCTTGGTGCACTCTCGCCCGAAGGCGGCAATCGTGCGTGGGTGTGCCAGCATCAACCTGGTCTTGCGCCGGCGGGTGAGCAGGTTGTCCAGGTCGTTCGGAGTCGGGGGGCCGGAGTAGGTCGGAATGCGACTCTTGAGATCGGCGTTCGGAAGCAGCCCAAACTCCGGGTTGTTGATCAGCTCGTACTCCTGCCGCTCCCGCAACGCCTCGACTGTCAACCGCAGCTGTTGCTCGGTCTGGTTCATCGGCTCGTTGTAGAGGTCGGAGATGCGCGAGTGGACCCGCAGAACCGTCTGGGCGATGCTCAGGTGGTACTCGCGGGGCGAGCGGTCATAGTCGACGAAGGTGCCCGCGATGTCCGGCTCCCCCTCGAGGCCGACGGAGAGTGCGATAGCCGCCTCGCCCTTCTTGTTCTGGGCCCTGCGCGGGCGCGACCGGTATTGCTGAAGATGAATGCGGAGCGGTTCGGACTGGGCCACTACCGTTTCGAAATCGGCCTGAGACAGCGTGAGCACCGTGCAACGGGTGACGGTGAGGGCGGTGAACGGCCACCGGTCTCCGGATTCAAGCAGCGCCTCATAGCTGAAGTGATCGCCTTCGGCCAGAACGTCCAGGACGGCGTCGTCGCCATACTTCCCCGTCCCGACCTTCTCCACCTTTCCGGAAGCGATCAGCACGATCGAGTCGGCGGGCGCACCTTTCTCGACGATTACTTCGCCGGATGCCAGCTCCTTTTGCACGAACTTGTCGGCGAGCGCGGACAGGACTTCGGTGTCGTCGAAGTCCCGCAGCATCGTAAGCTCGCACAGCTCTTGCGGCACCACTTGTGTCTTGCCGCCGGCCGAGGTGAAGGTCACCCTTCCGTCCCCCACCGAGTATGTCAACCGGCGGTTGACTCGGAAGACGCCGCCTTCGATCGAAACCCAGGGCAGCATCTTCAGCAGCCAACGGGGTGTGATCTCCTGCATTTGGGGCGCAGACTTGGTGGTGGTCGCCAGCTTGCGCGCCGCCTCTTTGCCCAGGCTGAGCTGCGGCGCTTCAGCCGCAAGCTCTCTGTCGGCGATGGACATCTAGAAGACCTCACGGTCGGACATGTTCGTGCTCTTTCTCTCGAGGGGCCGCCGGAAGCCGGACGATGGTTGTGGGTAGGCAAAGCCTCCGGGGCTCGCCGGCTCGGACGCCGTGATGCACGCCTGACAATTGGCGGGTTGACTGAGCTCGGCAGGCAGCATCGCCGAAGGGTCCGCTGCGGATGCCGGGGGCTGAGGCAACACTGCGGGAGGCCCGAACCGGCGATGTGCCGATCCGGGAGCGGCCGTTTTCGTCTCCCGGGCGCTGGCGCGCGCTCGGCCCGCGACTCCGGCGGCCGGCACCCTGGGGCCGGGAGCGTACGGCACGCCCGGCCGAGGCGGCGCGAACTCGAGCTCGTTCTCCACTGGAGGCAGGCTTGCCGGCACGCTGGCAAAGCTCGCCGGCAGCCGGCCGGCCGAGGTCCCCATGCCCCGGAACCTGTGGATCAAGGCCCCACGATTTTGATGGCTCCTGAGGAAGAACTCCTTATAGCGCAGCGTCTCGCGGTGCCAATTGAGAATGCCGGACATCCACAGCTGGACGATCTCGACGAAGTCCTCCATTCGCGCCCGTAGGGTGCCGTCAAGACCGAACTCGTAGTAGAGCGGCTCGAGCTGGGTGGAAACGATGTGCTCGAACTGCTTCATTCGAGTGGTCATAAGGTCACGGACGACCACGACCGCCTGCTCCTTGGAACAGTCGAGGAAGTGCTCTACCACCAGGACGAGGTTGTGAATCTCGCCGTCGAACTCGATCTCCTTTTGGTACGACCAGAGATCGTTGACAAAGCAGCTGTAGTCCTGAGCGGCATTGACCAGCTCCACCATCGGCTGCGTCTGGAAGATTTCCTCAGGAGCCTCGTCCGCCACCGTGAGCTGGCTCAGGAGCATGGTGAGGTCGGAGCCGAAGGTGGTACGGCGCATCTCGATGTAGTCGACGGGATCGGGAATGCGCCCTTCGATCTGGTTGGCAAGCTCCCAGAGCCAGCTTCGGGGCATGTCGACAACTGCCCTCCGGAACCGTTTCTTCGAGGCATCGGGCAACGCCGCCGACGTCCTGAGCCACAGGTCGAGCAGTCCTCGTTCCGTAGCGTTGACCGGCTCCGGCGGCGCCTCCCCGTCCAGCGGCATGAATTGCTCCAGCCTCGCGACCCAGGTCTTGGCGCCGGCCATGTCCTTCGTGCCGTAAAACGCAGCCGGGAGGTAATCGTCGGCGTAAGTGCCCCAGAGCAGCCAACACGAGGACAGGTCGAGCTCGTCGAGCGAGCCGTCGGGGTGCAGCGCAGCGGCACAGAGGGCGAAGTCGAAACCGCGCGCCATCCTCTCGTCCCAAAGGCTCGGACCTGCGATTCGGGGGTCGGGACCGAACATCCCCTTCGAGCGGGCCCACTTGACGAGGTTCTCCCGAGAACTCTCCAGATGCCGGTTCATGCGCACCGGGTAGGGCATGTATAGGTCGGGAAGAAGACTTGGACCAACAGCCTTGTGGGGCTCGGCCGCGAATGACTGAGCCCGAAGGCGTAATTGGTTCGGCTTCAAGCCGATACGCGCGGCCGCCGAGCCGAGGCCGGATGGGCCGGGTCTTACAATCTGCTCCTGGGTTTGGTTGGAGCCCTTGTTCATGTAGCGGCTCGAGCGCATGTGCCACTCGTGACCACCGGACTGCCAGTCCTGAAGTCCCCGGCAGTAGCGCACGACGTTCTCCCGAGCCACCGGATCGAGACCGTGCTCGTCGAACATGGGTGGAAGCTCCGTCGCAAAGGCGTTTTCGAACTGGTAGAGGCGGGAGGTGAGGATGTCGTTGGTGAGCTCAGCCGCCTCCTGGGGTTTCAAGCCGAAGAACTTCTCGAGCACCAGAACCATGTTGGCCAGCTCGCCTTCTCGCTGAATCTCGCGCTCGTAAGAGAAGAGGTCGTTGCGGAGATGGACGCCGTCGGCAAAGGTATCCCTGAGCACGCGCATAGGTCTGGTTGCGGCGATCTCGGGCGGTACCTCAACGAAGACCGCATGCTCGACCAGGTTCGCCGACCAGGGCGCCCCTCCCACTTTCCGGCGCATCGCGATGTACTCGATCGGGTTGGAGACCCGCCCAGCGGCGATGTTTCCTAGTTCCCAGGTCGATTCCTCGAGGAGAGCTCTGGTGTTGGCGAAGAACCTCCGCCGCCACTCAACACTTTTTCGCGGGCAGGTCCTGAACCACAGGTCGGCAAGCCCGCGTTCCACCGGGTTGGTGGGCGTCGGAGGGGGCGACAAGTCCACCGGCATGAATTGAGGCAGCCTCTCCAGGTAGGCCCGGCCTCCGGCTTGATCCTGAGTCTGCTTGTAGAGGGACAGGAAGTGGTCGTCGAAGTAGAAGACCCACACGTACCAGTCGGTGATGAGGTTCAGCTCGTCCTCGGGGCACTCCGGGTGGGTGTAGGAGCACAGGAGAGCGTAGTCGTGGTCGGCCAGATCGCTCTTGCTCCATATGGGGGGGGCTTCATGAGGGTCCGTGTCCAGGATGCCCATCGAGCGCGACCACTCCATCGTGTGCAGGCGCGCCTGCTCCAGGTGCGGGTTGAGCCGCGCCGGCCAGGGCACGTAGAACTCCGGTAGCTGGAACGGCTGGGGCAAGTCAGTACCTTTCCTATAGCGAGTGAGGGCCGGTCCCGACGGGTTGGTGACCCGCCGGAACCGAGGGACGCTGCCTAGCGGCCCAGCTCTACGTCCTCAAGGATCGCCAGGGCATCCGGAACGAGCACCGCCGCCGAGTAGTAGGCGGTGACCAGGTAAGAGATGATCGCCTTCTCGGTGATCCCCATGAAGCGCACGGACAGGCTCGGCTGGAACTCGTCGGGGATCCCGGTCTGGTGCAGGCCGATGACGCCCTGCTTCTCCATACCGGTCCGCATCAGCATGATCGAGCTGGTGGCGGTCTCCGTGATCGGCATCTTGTTGCAGGGAAGCACGGGCACCCCACGCCACGAGGGCACCTTGCTGCCCAGGAGGTCGACCGCGTCCGGGTAGATTCCCCGTTTGCTACACTCTCGGCCGAACGCCGCGATCGACCGCGGGTGGGCTAGAAATGCCGTCGGCTCCTTCCACACCATGCCCAGTAGCTCGTCCATGTCGTCGGGGGTCGGCGGACCGGAGCGGGTGGGGATCCGCTGCTTCAGGTCGGCGTTGTGGAGCAGGCCGAACTCGCGGTTGTTGACCAACTCGTGCTCTTCACGCTCCCGTAAGGCCTCGACCGTCAGGCGCAACTGCTGCTCGGTCTGGTTCATCGGCTCGTTGTAGAGGTCGGAGATCCGGCTGTGGACCCGCAGCACAGTTTGGGCAACGCTCAGGTGGTACTCGCGGGGGTGCCCCTCGTAGTCGACGTAGGTGCCCGGCAGGTCGACCTCGCCTTCGTGCCCCGAAGACATGGCAATGGCAGCCTCGCCCGCCGCGTTCTGCGGCTTGCTTGCCTGCTCCTTGAAGCGCTGAATGTGTGCCTGCAGGGTTGGCGACTGACCTATGATCGTTTCGAAGTCTGCCTGGGTAAGCATAAGAACGGTGCAGCGGGTGACTGCCTTGGCGGTGTACTCCCAGAAGTCCTGGGATTCCAGAATCGCCTGGTAGGAGAAGTGGTCTCCATCCGCCAGAACTGCGAGGACGGTTTCGTCGCCGTACTTCCCGGGGCCAACCTTCTCCACCTTGCCGTGCGCGATCAGCACTACCTGCTCGGCGGGCTGGCCCCACTCGACGATGATTTCTCCGGGAGCGAACTCCTTTTGAACGAACCTGTTCGCCAGCGCGGTAAGAACCTCCACGTCGTCGTAGTCGCGCAGGAAGGGGATCTCGCATAGCTCCTGGGGAATTACCCTGATCTCCGCCCCGGTGGTGACGAAGGTCACCCGGCCGTCGCCCACCGCGTATGTTAGGCGCCGGTTGAGACGGAAGACGCCACCCTGAACCTGGGTCCAGGGAAGCACCCGAAGCAGCCAGCGGGTGGAGATCTCCTGCATCTGCGGTGCGGACTTGGTGGTGGTCGCAAGGTTTCGGGCCGCTTCCTTGCCGAGCGAAAGTTGCGGCTTTTCCTGGACCTCTACTCCGTCTGCCATTTGAGTTCCCTTCTCGTCAATGCCTCGGTGAATTGATTGCCGGCCTCAGGCCGACCTGCTTGCGAGAAAGCTCGCCAATCCCTCTAGCTCTGCCTTCGATTGCTCCGAAATGTCAGCCGCGACAACCGTCAACGCCGCGTCGAGCTGCCGTTCGATCTCGGCATTCGCCCTATCCCGCCCCCCGGCCAGCTCGATCAACCGAGCGATGCGGTTGAGCGTGACGTGATCGGTGGCGTCGCCCGCGTAGATGTCCGCCAGCTCGTCGCTCTCGGCAACCCCTGCTTCGAGCGCAGCCACCACCGGAAAGGTCTTCTTCCGCCGGGCCAGGTCGCTGGACACCGATTTGCCTGTGCGCTCGGCAGATCCCCAGATGCCCAGCAGATCGTCCATCACCTGAAACGCCAGACCGATCTTTCGACCGACCAGCGCCAGATCCTTTACGGTCCGGGCGGGAGCCCCGGCCAACAGAGCCCCGATCGACAGTGAGCACCCCATGAGGGCCGCTGTCTTGTGGTTGGCCATGTGGACGTATTCCTGAAGCCCGACGTCGCCGCGACGCTCGAAAGTCAGATCCTCCGCCTGGCCCAGAATCAGCTCCTCGACCGTCGAGCCGACTAGGTTGACCGCCTCCGATCCCCTGCTGCCGGGAATTCCGATCAGCTCTCCACTAACCAGCGCGACCAGAGCGTCCCCGGCGAGAACGGTCAGGCCCACACCGAACACCGACCACGCGGTGGGGCGGTGGCGGCGCATGAGTTCTCCGTCCATGACGTCGTCGTGCAGGATCGAGTAGTTGTGGACCAACTCGACTGCCACGGCACCCGGAATCGCAACCTTTGCGTCGGCACCCACCGCCTCCGCCGAGAGGCACGCCAGAGCCGAGCGGATGGCCTTGCCTGTTCGTCCCGCGGTGTCCGGTGTACCATTCACGGTCGTCCATCCGAAGTGGTACGAAGCTACTGCCGAAAGCTCGGGATGAAGCCTGCCGACCGACCTGCGAAGCGGACCGTCTAACAGATCATGCGACCGCTTCATCAACTGCTGGGGATCGCCGCTCAACGCGATGTTTCTGGCGAGAGTCATCGATGGCCCTCGCTAAGTGCGTGACTGAAGAAGTGCGTCGGCATGATTTGCGACCTTTCGGCTGCCTTTTCCACGGCGGGTGCGTGACTGGGGAAGACCCAACGTCGATATTCCGGTTCGAAGCCATCGCGAACAACCCCGGTGAAGGGTCTTTGGAAACCCGTCAATGGGCCACCGGAGTCCACCTGAGGACAATAGATTTGCAGACCCGCCGATTCGCCTACATGATGGGCTTCGCGCGAAAAGGTCGGGAAAATATGGGTCGGCTCTCCTGCTTTGTCGCTCCGGATCAAACCGAACGGGCGATTGAGCCCAGTCCTTATTTCGGCTTGGGCCTGGGTGACCCTCTTCGCTACGCGACCCCTTGAGGCGGTGCGGGAGGCAGTTTGGCGAGGGCGGGGAACGTGCCTAACATGGACCTTCGCCGACAAAGGTTGCTGCGCGGCTGGTCATTGGAGGATCTGGCTCAGGCCGTGATCGAAGTCGGCCAAAACAACGGTGAGCACAATCTGGCCCTGACCGCCAAGACGGTGGGCAGGTGGGAACGTGGGGAAACGAATCCAAGACCACCGTATCCCAAACTGTTGTGCAAGGTCTTTCAGCTCACCGCCCAACAACTGGGTCTTCAGGTGGCAGACCACGTCCGGGACCGACAGCGAGCCCATCCTGTGAGACCCCTTGCCTTCGAACCGGACCGGGGCGCTAGCTTCAGTTTCGGAGGAGGCTTGATCTCTCCGATAATCGCCAATAGCACGGGCCTTTTCAGCGGCGGCCCTCCTCCGGTCCCGGTCACGATCGACCACTCTTCCCTCTGCGTAATATCCCAAGCGCTGCGGCCACTGAGGAGGTTGGCCGGCCAGCTCGGATCCAACTCGGCGATGATGCCGGCGTTCCACTTGCGCAGCCTGGTCGAGCACATCAAACGCTACGACCTGGACGAGGAGGTCCGGATCATCCTGTGCTCCGTCTCCGCCGAACTGTGCCAGTTCCTTGGGTGGCTGGCCTACGACCTGGGCGACCGAACTTCGGCGCGCGCTTATTACCAAGATGGCCTTCGCTACGCGGATAGGTCGGGCAATCGAGATCTACTGGCCTTCCTTCTCGGAAACATTGCCCTTCTTGCACTCGCCGAGGGCAAGGTTCACGAAGCGGAATCCATCGTCAGTACGGAATTTCCGTTCCTCCTGGCCTCCATCCAGCAACAGACCCTCTCGTGGTTCATGGGGGTGGAAGCGCGCGTACGAGCGATTTCGGGCATGCCGGCGGAATGTCACCGTGCTCTTGCCGCTGCGGCGGCCGCTTTCAAAGAGGCCGGCACAGCCGCATCCCTGCCCTGGTTGTACTTCCTCGACGAAGCGGAGCTCAGCGCCCTGGAGGGGGAGTGTTTGGAGCAAATCGGGGTCCTGGACCAAGCCCGGCGCCGGCTCGAGAGTGCGGTGGGTAGACTCGCTTCCAGCCGCGTGCTGGATGGTGCCCGCTGCCGGATCCACCTCGCGCGGGTGTGCGCCAGGTTGGGAGCAATAGAAGAGGCGTGCGAGTTCGCAACCGAGGCGTGGCTCTTTGCCACTCAAACCGGATCGCAGCGCCTCAAGAAAAGCGTGGATTGGCTGAGGGAGGAGTTGGAGCCGTGGCGAGAAACCGCCGCGGTGAAGAACCTCGATCGCATCCGGCAGGGACAGGTCGAGTATGTGCCGGCAATGGCGTCGTTGCTGTAAGCGCTTAACCGACTCTCCTTTCGCCTCCTTCGCAGCGGTCTGAACGGGCTGCGAACAGCCCATGGCTGGGGTTGCCGGGCGCTTCGGTCGAATCGATCATTATCGGCTGGCAACATTCGACGGGAACCGATTAGTTGATCCTCGCTACAGCTTGGCGGTAGCAAGGCCCTGGATCCAATGTGAGGGCTGGATTCGACAATCCCCCGGGGCTCAAGTTCGGCGTGCCAGCGGTCGATTCTAAAGGAGGACAGGAGCCGATGGCAGCCATCAACACCGGTCAGGTGACCACAACGGACTACCAACGTGATGTCGCCGAGTACTGGAACTCGCACACCAACGATCCCGTCAACCTCGAGCTTGGCAGGGTTGACAACATCTACCACCACCACTACGGGGTCGGCGAACCGGACTTCTCGATCCTCGACGCCCCTGAGGAGGTTCGGGAAGAGCACCTTATTAAAGAGCTTCATCGACTGGAGACCGCGCAGGCGGACATTCTGCTCGACCGATTGGGCGAAATCGGTCCCGCGGATCGAATTCTCGACGCTGGCTCCGGCCGGGGCGGGACGAGCATCATGGCTTACTACCGATGGGGCTGCTATGTAGACGGCGTCACGATCTCCGAATACCAGGCTGGCTTCGCCAACGAGCAGGCCGTCAACCGTGGCATCGACGGGCGGGTCAAGTTCCACCTCCGCAACATGCTGGAGACGGGTCTTCCGGACGGCGCCATCCAGGCCATTTGGAACAACGAGACGACCATGTACGTAGACCTGTTCGACCTCTACCGTGAGCACGCCCGGCAGCTGAAGAACAACGGCCGTTACGTTGTGATCACCGGCTGCTACAACGACATCCTCGGAGACAAGTCGGCGTCGGTGAGGCAGATCGACGACCACTACATCTGCAACGTGCATGGCAGGAGCACCTACTTCAAGGCAATGGCGGCCAACAACCTGGTTCCGATCGAGGTCCTCGATCTGACGCCCCAGACCATCCCCTACTGGGAGCTGCGAAATTACTCGGCGGTCCGAACGGGAATCGAAGAGGCCTTTATCAAGGCATACCGGGAGCAGAGCTTCCACTACCTGATGATCGTGGCCGACAAGAGGTGACGGCCCCACCGAACCGAGCTCGATATGCCGGGCGCCCGGCAGCGAGAGGCGGAATCAATCCTTGCAATCTCCGCTGAGCCGGCTGCTCTCTCCGTCGGCGAGTACCGAGCTCGCTGCGCTCATCGACAAGTTGTTCGCGAGCTCCCTCCGGGCAGCTCCTAAGCAGCTCACGGTAGTACCACCACCCCCGGAGCCCCAAGGGACGGACTCTGGCCCGAAGGGGCAGGGATTCGGCCCCAACGGGCTGGGCACGGCAGCCAGTAGAGTCTTCAAGGGATATGCGGCGGCGGCCGAGTCGACACCCTTCGTGCCCGCTGCTCCTTACCCGTCGATTCCCACGGCGCCGAACGACGTTGCGACCTTGCTGGCGCCCACGCCGCAACAAGAGTCCCCTGCAGCAGAGACGGATGCAGAACTGGAGCTTTACTGTCCCCCGGCGGTTCGGGACGATGTGGCTCTCGGCGAGGAGGTCAACGAACGCCTCGTCGAGTGGGCTCAGGAGGTCGGGATCTACCCCGGTCAGACGGACCGGCTGCGGGCTGCCAACTTCGGCCGGCTCATAATGCTCACCCACCCGGCCACGAGCGATGTCGACCGTCTGCTCGCAGCCACCAAGTGCGTCGTCGCCGAATGGGCTACCGACGACCACTTCCTGGACGACGAGTCGCTCGGAGCGGACGCAGACATGATCGGCTCACGCTTGGCGGTCGCCTACGCGTCAATTGCCCCCGTCGACCTGCCTTCGGAGTACGCTCCTCAAGCCGAGCTGGCTCTGCAGGAAGAGCCCGTTTCAGTCGCCTACCAGGCCGCCTTCAGGCACCTCTCCCGTTACGCCACCGCTTCGCAGGTGGCGAGACTGCAACACGAGCTGGCGGTCATGTTGATGGCTTACAACCATGAGGCCAACTGGCGCTCGAGTGGACGAATCCCCCCGGTTTGGGAGTACCTGCTCCATCGCAACGAGAACAGCTTCCTGCCCCCGATGGCCCTGGTCGACGCGATGGCCGGATACGAGCTCCCACCACACGAATTCGCCCACCGTCGGGTGAGGAGGCTGTTCGCACTCGCCGGCAACGCCAGCGTGCTTTTGAACGATGTCTACTCCAAGAGCAAGGAGACAGACGACGACTTCGACCTCATCAAAGTGATCATGGCCGAGGATGGCACCTCGCAGACCGACGCAGTCAGGAAGGCAGTCGAGCTCCACAACGAGCTGATGCACACCTACGAAACCGAGGCGGCCGCCCTTGCATCAGTGGGCACGCCTGCCCTTGCCCGCTTCCTTGCCGACATCTGGGCCTGGCTGGGAGGCAACCGGGAGTGGCATGCCACCACCAGGCGCTACAACGATCCGATCTAAGAGGGAGCAGCAACTGCACCGGCCACTGGCCTAGCGACGTGGCCAACTGCCAGATGTAGCTGCGTTGTTTGCACAAGGGCCCTTAGGCTTAGGGTTCCTTGTGCGCGTTTGGGTCAGCCAGCGCGATCCAAGAGAGTGGTCCATTTCTTGTCAGTGGCCCTCGCTAACATGGCCTTATGGATGAAAAGGAGCGTCTCTGTGCCCTCCGCCGGCGATAGGGCGCTCTCTCTTCTGAGAGAACTGGCCGGCCCGGACGCTGAATTCAGAGATGGCCAACTGGAGGCCATCTCTACACTCGTCGAACGTCGCAGCCGGGTTCTGGTCGTGCAACGCACGGGGTGGGGCAAGAGCGCGGTGTATTTCATCGCCACAAAGCTTCTTCGTGAGCAGGGACACGGCCCCACGCTGCTCGTCTCCCCGTTGCTTGCCCTGATGCGCAACCAGATTCAGATGGCAGAGCGGCTCGGTGTTCGAGCCGACACCGTCAACAGCTCCAACACCGCCGATTGGGATGTTGTAAGGGAGCGCTTCGAGCACGACGAGATCGACGTCCTGCTGATTTCGCCCGAGCGCTTTGCCAACCGGCGATTTCGCGAAGAGTACATGCCGACCCTGGCCGGTGGCACCGGGCTGATGGTTGTCGACGAGATCCACTGCATCAGCGATTGGGGGCACGACTTCCGCCCCGACTATCGGCGAATCCGGCGGATCCTCGACCTGCTGCCGGCAGGCGTACCCGTGTTGGGTACCACCGCAACCGCCAACGACCGTGTCGTGAACGACGTCAAGGAGCAACTGGGCGGCGATCTCACGATGGTGCGGGGACCGCTGGCACGCACCGGATTGAGGCTGCAGGTCCTTCGTCTTCCCTCCCCCGCCCAGCGACTGGCCTGGCTGGTGACGGTCCTGCCGTCGCTGGGGGGCACCGGCATCGTCTACTGCCTCACCATTCGCGACACCGTCAAAGTCGCCTCATGGCTCGGGCGCAACGGAATCTCCGCGGTCGCGTACCACAGCGATCTGGAGGTCGAGCAAAGAGCTGCAATCGAGGCGGACCTTATCGAGAATCGAGTGAAGGTCGTCGTGGCAACCTCAGCCCTGGGAATGGGCTTCGACAAGCCGGACCTGGCGTTCGTCATCCACTTCCAGTCGCCCGGCTCGCCCATCGCCTACTACCAGCAGGTCGGGAGAGCGGGCAGAGCGCTCGCAACCTCCTTAGGAATACTCCTGACGGGCAACGAAGACCGCGAAATCCAGGACTATTTCATCAGGACAGCGTTCCCTCCTCAACATCAGGCCGAGCGCATAGTGAGCTTTCTCGAGCACGAGGCTAGGCCCGTCACCAGGCCGGCGCTCGAGGCGGCGGTGAACGTCTCCCGGTCCAAGCTCCAACAGATGCTGACGGTCCTGGAGGTGGAGGGGGCCGTCGAAAAGGCGGATAGGGGTTACCTGCGAACGTTGAGACGCTGGGAGTATCCCGGGGAGCGGGTCGACGGCGTCACTGCAGCCCGCCGGCGAGAGCAGCAGATAATGGAGGAATACATTGGCACCACTGGCTGCCTGATGGAGTTCTTGGGTAACGAGCTGGACGACCACGACGCCCGGCCTTGCGGCATCTGCACGAACTGCGCCGGCCCCGGTATCTCAGTCGAGATCGACGATGCGCTCGTTCGCGCGGCAACTGGGTTCTTGAGGCGGCAGCCGATAGTTGTGGAGCCACGCCTGCAGTGGCCCTCCGGACAGGACCTGAGAAGCGGATGGATCGCGGCCGAGGCGCGACTCGAGCCGGGCCGAGCTCTGAGCCATTTGGGCGACGGAGGCTGGGGAAGCGATGTTCGGGATGGCAAGTACCGGGCCGGAAGCTTCGGCCCTGAGCTGGTCGAGGCCGCGGCCCGGCTGATTCGGGAGTGGAGCCCCACACCTGAACCAACCTGGGTCACCTTTGTCCCGTCACTCACCCGCGATAGATTGGTAGCCGATTTTGCGCGCGACCTCGCTCGCACGCTGGACTTTCCCCTTCATCAGGTAGTTCTGAAGGAGGCCGGGAATCAGCCTCAGAAGGAGATGCAGAACAGTGCGCAGCAGTTTCGGAACGTGATCAACGCTTTCCGTATCGACGAAGGTGGCGTGATGAGCGGCCCGGTCCTGCTGATCGACGATCTGTTCGACAGCCGCTGGACGCTGACCGTCGTGGGAGTAGCGCTCCGAGAGGCGGGCAGCGGACCCGTTTTCCCGTTTGTTTTGGCGGCGGCGGTAAGCCAATGAAGGGGAGGTCGGACTCGTCGATTGCCACGGTCCTGTTGGCCGGTCACCTGATCAGGCGTGGGGCAGCCCCGCTGTCGACGAGCCGGTTCTGGAGCCTGCTCGCAACGGTGGGCGATCCTGCCAGGCTGCTCGGAATGGATGCTTCAGGGGTGGGCGCCTTAACGGGTCTCGACGGCGGGGAAGCCGAGCGCGTCGTTTCGTTGCTGGAGGGCGGCGTAGCACTGGCGCTGGAGTTGGAGAAGCTAGATTCGTCGGGCGTCCAGGTGATCACCCGGTTCGACAACCGGTACCCGGAGCGCTTGATCGACCGCCTCGGAAAAACCGCTCCCCCTGTGCTGCATATAGCAGGCCCCGTCGAGCTGCTCGAACAGGACGGGATAGGAGTTGTCGGGTCTCGGAATGTCGGTAGGGAAGCGATGGAAGTTGCTGAGGAAATCGCTCGCCTGGCGGTCAAAGAAGGCCTGCCGGTGGTGTCGGGCGCCGCCCGCGGCATCGACCAGACCGCGATGGCCGCAGCTCTCGAGGCCGGCGGCAGGGTCCTGGGAATACCGGCGGAAGCGATGGTGAAGCTGCTGAAGGATCCGAGTGTTCGCCGGTCGATCCTCGACGAGAACCTGTGCATGGCAACCCCCTTCGCTCCGAGCGCCGGCTTCAGCGTCGGTAACGCTATGAGTCGAAACAAGCTGATCTACGCATTCTCCAGGGTGACCGTCGTGGTGACCTCGGACGACGGCTCCGGCGGCACCTGGGCGGGAGCCACCGAAGCGCTGGACAAGAGGATCGGCAGCATCGCAGTCTGGACGGGAGCCGGGGCCGGACCGGGAAACTCCAAGCTGGCGCGGCTGGGGGCGGTTCAATTCGATTCCGTGGCCGAGCTGCTGAACCTAGGCGAATCTGGGCCGGCGAAGACCGGTGGAGACGACCAGCTCAGGCTTCAGTTCTAGCAGGCGGCTGCTCACCGCCCGTCCGCGTCCTCGTCGATGCTAGTTACCGACAAGCGTCCGGGTTTCGGGATGGCCACTTTGCCTCCGGCACAGGCTCGGCCTCCACTTGTCCGGGCATTCAGGTAACGACAGAGGGGTCGTTCCGCTCACCTGAGGCTCGCCCCAAACCGGGATGCATCATGATGTCTCCATGAGGACCACCTTGATACTTGACCCGGACGTCGTTCGGCTTCCGCAGGATGCGATTCGTGCCGGCGGCCATGAGATTCTCCCCGTAGGCGGCCACCAATCTCCCGGCTGACGGCCATCAGAAATCCCGACTCGTGGCCATTACTCAGCCCCGATTCGACCCTCAGCGGGGGCCGCCGTTCTGGGGCCGCGGTAACAGGGAGGTTTCAACCCTCAGCGGGGGTCGGCCCCCGCTGCAACAACCGTGATTTAACTCCAGAGAGTTTAGGCTCTCTGGTTTCAACCCTCAGCGGGGGTCGGCCCCCGCTGCAACAGGGGCTCGATGAACAGCGCGGCTACCTTGTGGTGGTTTCAACCCTCAGCGGGGGTCGGCCCCCGCTGCAACTCCACATTCCCGCAATTGGTCCGGGACTTTATGGAGTTTCAACCCTCAGCGGGGGTCGGCCCCCGCTGCAACAATATTTGCTGTCGTTCGGCAGCCGGTTTCAAATAAGTTTCAACCCTCAGCGGGGGTGGGCCCCCGCTGCAACTTGCCCGCCCAGGTGGGCCGTGTGATGAGCTGCCCGCCACCGTTTCAACCCTCAGCGGGGGTCGGCCCCCGCTGCAACACGATCTCGAGCTCGTTGTGGATCCGGACGTTGTGTTTCAACCCTCAGCGGGGGTCGGCCCCCGCTGCAACCACAACGCCAATCGACCTGACCGGGCAGAGCTTTGTGTTTCAACCCTCAGCGGGGGTCGGCCCCCGCTGCAACGCACAGGTCCCGGGCCGCAACGTCGCGGTCCGGACAAGTTTCAACCCTCAGCGGGGGTTGTGAGCCGCCAAACAATCCAGCAGTAAAACGGCGATTCTGCCAAACAATCCAGCAGCCCTCCGCCAAATAATCCAGCAGCATGGTTCCAGGGATTCCAGCAGCGGAAGGGCGGGTGGGCAATCCAC
>JBQTHR010000037.1:0-50050 GCA_052389675.1 Actinomycetota bacterium | reverse complement strand
TTGTCATGACCACCGTTGGCTCCTCTTTCTTCTTAAAGGGATTTGGAGGATGTCACGGTGGTCCTTCATTTCAGGGGATCTGGCTGATCAAGCCTTCCGTCGTACACCACTTCTGTGGACACTACTTTAAGGCGGGAGTCCGTAACTCCGCTGCCGTGGGAGCCAAGGTCGCCGCAGCAGGGGCAAGAATGATTGCGTCTGGGGAGTATGGCATTCCTATTATTTCCATCTGCACCGTTTGTGACCGTCCGGATATGGATCATGGGCGGCGTGGGGACAACCGGTGCTGAGGTTGAGATGGACGCGTACCCCGAACGAAAGCTGGCCCGGCTTTAATGAACTTTATGACGACGTCAGGGCTGCGCAGCGCGATCTGGAGCGGGCGGGTTGCGCCGCTGCGTCCCAAGTAGTGATCCTTGGATGGCGATCCCCATCAGTCTCGCAAATCCAAACGCTCGCGTAGCTATTTCCGAGTCCGGCGGACGTAGACTTCAATCACCTTGTCGAGCATTCCCAGATGGGCGCCGCCCCGGCAGTGCTCAGGTGATTCAGCGGGGATCGATCGTGCAGAGCACCGGCTGGTCGGGCCGCAAGGTGATACCGGTGAACAACTTGACCGGCCCCGGGCGGGAGGTGAACTTGAACTCCTGGGCCAGCATGGCGGTAACGACGATGGCCTCGAGCATGGAGAAGTACTGACCTATGCACGCCCGGGGCCCCCCGCCGAACGGGAAGTAGGCGTAGCGATGACGGGCCTTCTCCCGCTCGGGTGTGAAACGCTCAGGATCGAACCGCTCAGGGTCCTCCCAAAAAGCCGGATGCCGGTGGGTGACGTACGGGCTGACCACCACGGTCTCGCCGGCGGCAATCCGGTAGCCCTGGATCTGGTCGTCGATCATGACCATGCGGGGGATCACGTAGGCGGCAGGGAACAGCCGCATGGCCTCTTTGATGACCTTTGTGGTGTAGGCGAGCTCCCGGGTGTCCTCCAGGACCGGCATCCGGCTGCCCAGAACCGACACCGCCTCCTGCTGGACCTCCTCCTGAACCTGCTTGTGCAGGCCGAGCAGGTGCATGGTGAAGGTCAGGGAGGTGGCGGTGGTCTCATGACCGGCCAGGAGGAAGATCAACACCTGATCGCGCACTTCTTCGTCGCTCAGAGCAACGCCGCCTTCAGGGTCCTGGGCCTCCAGCAGCAAGCTGAGCAGGTCGTCAGCGCCGGTCGGGACTGCCCGCCGTTCGGCGATCAGTCTGTCTACCACCTGATAGATTTCGGCAATGGCCCGGTCCGCGTGCCTGTTGCCCGGAGTGGGCCAGGTGGTGGGGATGGACACCGGGCTGATGGATCGATTGAACGCCCGCTTGCTGAGATAGGGAACATTCTCACGGAGCACCGGGATGATCTCGTCCACGTCGGTGCCGAACAGCGCCCGGCACACCACCCTCAGGCTATAGCGGGTCATCTCGAAATGCAGGTCGACGTTGCCGTCCTTCCTGCGCAACTCGTGCCAGCGAGCGATCAGGTCGGCCCCCTCCTGCGCCATAAGGCCGGCGTAGGTGGCAACGCGCTTGTGGGTGAACAACGGCTGGACCATCCGTTTTTGCCGCAACCAGGTGTCACCTTCGCTGGTCAAAAGGCCGTTGCCCACCAGCGAACGCAACTCCATGTAGCTGTTGTCCTGCTTGGTGTAGTCCCCGGTGTTGGCCAGGACGTGCTGAACGTCATCCGGATGGGCAATGCCGTAAAGGACCACACGCAGGGGCCCGGCGGGGCCGGCGCTGTAGCGCACAACGTCGCCGAACTCGAGCATCCCGTTCAACGAGGTTCCCAGGATGTTGCGCAACAGGTCTATAGCTGAGCCGACGATAGGCAAACCCTTGGGGCCTGGCGCTAGGAGTGCACTCTTCTCAACGGTTGCGACCATGATGTCCTCCCCGGCGATGACGATAAATGACTATGCATTAGAAATGTTACATCGAAAAATGTAGAGCTTCAAGAGTAAATATTGCTTAAACAGAGTACTCTTCGCGCCGATCATTTCCGAGGAAACCTCATACCCTCGAAAGGCAGGCGCGAGGCATGGAAGGAAAAGCTGTGAAGAGCATCGAGGCCATCCTGGAGGCCTACGAAAAGCAACAGCAGATTGCGAGGCGCGAGATGGAGCGCAGGAAGGTGGAGCGGGAAGGTTTTCTGGCTGAGTTCGCCGGAAAGGTGGCAATCGTGATCCGCCCGGTTATGGAGCAGACCGGGGCCTTGATGGAGCGCAGCGGGCACGAGTTCCAGATAGTCGAGCAGCAGGAAGGGGAGCGCCCTGGACACCGCCGAACCAACGCAGCAATCAAGCTCACCATCTTTCCCAACGGCGAACGCCCCAGAGACACCCAACAGATCGGTTGGCCGCACGTGGCGTTTATCGTCAGCTCCAACCGCAACACCGTGATGGCCCACGAGAGTGCCATGATGCCAGGCACCGGCGGCCCGTTCGGTACCGCAGGGGAGTATTCGATCGGACAGATCGACGAGCAGGTGGTGCAGCAGCACATCTTGAATGTTCTGGCTCAAGCTATGGGGGTGGGTGGCAGGCGTGAGCGGCTACCTCGGCGGGCTCGCCGGGCACGCTCCGCGGACCCGGCCCCCGCCCCGGCGAAGCGCCCTGCGGTTGAGGAGGTCCCGAGAACCGCCACCGGGGAGGAACGCATAGATGCAGCCTTCCGCTACCTGGCAGCACCTTTGGATGACCGGCCGTGACTGCTAACGGCGGCGGATCCGTCACGTCCTTGAGCAAGCAGGATGTGAAGGTCGGGGCCCTCAGTACGGCACTGTCGGTCGTAGTTCCCCTCTTATACCTATTGATCATCGCAACCATGAACGCGGGCGGAGCGAGCAGTGGCGGCTTTGGGGATTGGGGAACCGGGATTCTCTATGCACTAGTCTTCATCTTGTTGGTGGTCCCATGCAGTCTTTTGGCGGGACCCTGGGTAGCGGCGCATCTGACCGGGGATACCAACAGTACCCGGGTCTTTCGACTGGTAAGTGGAGAGGTCCTCGGACTTCTTGCGCCATTGTTTTGCTTGTTGGCCACTTACTATTCCTTGAGCAGGGTTTTTAGTGGCGGCGATGGTTTTGGACGGGCTGGCACCGCCCTCGGGGTGGCCCTGCCGGTCCTATTGGTATTTTCAGCCGGTTTTGGTGCGACGCTGGCCGAAAATGGCTACAGGCGCTTGAACTATCCCCCTCCCCAGAATCGACTGGGTGTGAAGCTGAACGGAATTGGTGCGCTGGTGGCGATGGCTCCCTCCGTCCTGCTGGCGATCTTCATGGCAACCGTAAGCATCGGAAGGGTCGAGCCATTTTCTCGGGAACTCGATTTCCAACTCCTGGTTCCGACTGAATTTCCGGAAGGCTTTACAGAAGAGGTTTCTATCGTCGCCTTCAGCGATCAGTCTGGCACCTATGCCCAGATTCAATTGCGCGACGGAAGACCACAGCTACCACCGGAGGAGATTTCGCTGGGTAGAGGCCTTTACATCTACGAGCGAGATCTTGCGAACGCAAGGAAGCCGGAGGCTCCCACCCCGTGCCAGTTCATCGCGGGTCTGTTCCACAACACCAGCGATGCCTGTATCACCATGGTGTCGCCGGGCGGCAATAGCGTTCATCACGTCTCAAGGGACGGAGATGGGGGTGCGGTTGTCCTGTTCGAGCTTACCAGTGTATATATAAGCTACCAAAACCTGGGTATTGACGAAGTTGTTCGGATAGTGGACTCCATGGGAGCGCCTGAAGCCTCGGTTGAGAAGAACCTCGAAATTTTGGATGACCTGGGCGAGCCCGGCCGACCAAGATTGTTGTACTAGCCGCCGCGAAGCCAGGGAAGGTGCAATGGCGGTGCTGCGTCCCTAAATTGGGAGACGGAGTGAGTTCTCCGCCAGCGTTGGTCCCGCTTGCGCACTGCTCGCCTTCGCGATCCCGTTTGCCTATCTCTTGGGAGTTCGTGTGTTCGGTGCGGCGAATCCTGAGGAAGACGCTTTGTCCAACTTGACCAGTGGGATTGCCCAGGGATTGGTCTTTATGGCTGTTGTCCTGCTGTCTTGTTGCGGGGCCCTGGGTGGCGGCAAAGACCAGCGGGGATGCCAGCGGGTTCCCGGTACGGGCGCCTGGCGGGTGGCACCACACTTGGGCTCCTGATTGCCTACCTATCGTCAGTGGCTTCTTCCTCAATAGTCGCGGGGGGATCGCCACAAATCCAGGGGAGCAACCGCCTTGGTCGCGGGTGTAGCCGGGGCGCGGTTCTGATTGGTCTGCTCTTGTCCGCAGCGGGATTCGGTGCGGCGTTGGGCGAAAGAAGCTACCGCCGCCGGAAAGACTCCACCCTTCGGCCTTGGTTTGCGCCGACTATGCTGTTGAACGGTTTGTTGGTGGTCTTGGCACCTTCAGTTCCGATGGCAGTCCTGGTTGTAACTCGCGGAGCCGAGGGACCCATCGGGCCTTCACCTTTTCCAACCCCTGCCACTGTGCCCCTGACGAATCTGGAAACTGAGCCATCTTCAGGTCACTATCGCCCTTCGGGGTAAATTGGTTCCACAGCCCTCGTAGCTCAGTGGATAGAGCACAGGTTTCCTAAACCTGGTGTCGGAGGTTCGATTCCTCTCGGGGGCGCCCCGGCGCTTTAGTTTGTCGGCTACCTTGCGGCCTTGTCCCGGAACAACTCCATGAGCTCGATTATGCCCTCCACGTCCGGGCCCAAATCCCAGAACTCGCCGTTGATCGCCACCTCTTTGGCCGAGTTGAGGCCGAGGATGAAGGTGGCGTCGTCAAACCTGAACCGGACGACTTTGCCGGGGCGGATCACGGTAGCCCGTGAGCGTACCTGCTCGTCGGGCGTCACGAAGCACCATTCAACGAACTGCTCGTCTGTCATGGGCACCTCCTCAGGCGATTTTAGCTAGGGAAACTCCCAGCGGGTAGGGGAGGTGGTGAAGTTCTTTTCCTCCAAACCGATCACCTTGACCGGCTTCAGCCGGAAACAGGCGTTGACCTCAGGATCCAGGAAGTCCAGCGTGAAGCTCTGCTCGTACTTGGTGTTCACCCGGTTGATGTAGATTGCCAGCAGCGCCCGGTTCGTGATCAGCTCAGCCTGACCCTCCAGGATGACCGGGTTCAACGGATCGTCGGTGGTCAACGTGCAATTCGGATTGGCCCTGAGGTTGACCACCTTGCGGAAGCGCAGCCCGCCGCTAAACCACATCGCTCCCTGGTTCCAGGCGCCCCACACCGGCACAACGTGCGGCCGTCCGTCCGGGCGGACCGACGCCACCCAGTAGTCATGACTTCGCCGCAAACGGGTCTCCGCCCAACTCCAGGGCAGCAGGCCTCCTCCCTCCGTGGGCCCGACAACGCCGTAGCCGGGCATGTACGGCCGGCGGGCAACAGGTTCGCTCATGGGCCGACTCTATTACTCTCGGGGCATACCATTGGCCGTAGATTGATCTGAAGGAGCGGCAAGGTGCCTGAGTTGCAACGCGTCACCCGTTGGGCAGGCCTGGGGGCGATGCTCTGCCTGCTTGTCAGCGGGTTCTTCGGCAAGATTGCCGGCGGCCCCCCGCCGCCATTCGCCAGCTCCCCGGAAGCGCTCGTGGGCTACTATCTGCGCTACGCAGATTCAACGGTGATCTCGGCGCTTCTGAGCATGATCGGTGTGGCCCTTCTGGCCATCTTCGCGGCCGGGCTGTGGGAGCGCTTCTGCAACGATGCCCGGGCCCGGGTCTGGGGGCTGGTAGGGCTGATTGGTATCGGAACCTTCAGCGCGGTGAGCGCGGTGGTGGCAATGACCCAGATGGCGCTTGCCGGACTTGCCCGGTTGGAGCGGCCGCCGGTGGCCGGGGTTCAGCTGGGGGTTGAGCTTTGGGCGGCCGGGCTGGCCGCCACGGGCGTGGCCGCTGCTCCGTTGCTGGCCGGCTTCGGGATGGCCGGACTGGCAGCGCCTGCCGGACAAGTCCATGCCCGCTGGCTGGCCTGGGTTGGGCTGGTCGGGGCAGGGGCCGGGGTCGCCCGGGCAATGCCCGACGCGGTTGCTGCGGTCTCGACGGTGGCCGCCGACTTGTTCGGGCTCATCGGGGAACTTCAGTTGCCGCTGCTTTACCTGTGGTTGACCGGAGTCAGTCTGGCGTTGGGCCGGCGCCCAAGGTGTGCGTCAGTGGAGGCGGCGCACTCGCAAAACTGCTAACAAGGGTGCGATGCTGAAAGCGGCGAAGTACCGCTAAGGGTCCGAGAGGCTTTTTGGGTGCGCTACCGGAGCAGGCGCCGCAACTTCCGAACCCAACCTGCTCCGGCTTGCGCCTCCCGGACCCCTGGGGGGTCCCCCGAGCCCGCCGAGGGGGCAGGTGCGGACCCGAGGGAGACTGAGTGCACCACCTGGGGACAGGCGGTGCACGATCTTATGCCGCCTTGGCCAGCAGGAGCTTGAACTCCAGGGTGGCCGTCGGTTCGATTGTCAAAACTCCTGGGATGCCAGTTGGTGCAATGCCGAACTCCGACATCAAGAAGGTGAATTCCCCTTCCACCTCCACACCCGATTCCTTGACCCGGGACTGGACCGGGATGGACACGTGCCGGGTCTCGTCCCTGATGGTCAGACGACCTTCGAAACTCAACTCTGAACTTAGCTCTCCGGCCACCCGAGCCGGTATTACTACCGGGCCGTCCGCCTCGAAGCTTGCGCTGGGGAAGCGTTCGGTTTCCAGGCCTCCGGTGCGCATAGCGTCGTCCCACGTCGGGCTGTCGCTGGCCAGTTTCGAGACATCTACGACGATCAGGATGTCGCTCACCGCGTAGTTCTGACCCTCCGGCGTAACAAGTAAACCTCCTTGAATTGCATTGGTGCTGCCCACTACTTCGCCGGCGGCCGGGGTGCCGGCAAACGTCCGGCGCACCCGATAGCCAACCACCGATCCGGGCTGGACCATCCACCGGCCGCCCGGGTCTGCAATGACCGAAGCGGACTCGGTGCTGGCGGCGGCGTTGACTTCCAGTTCGGCCGGTGCCTCGGAAAGAACTGACGCGTAGACCAAACCGGCTCCTGCCAGTCCGAGGAGCACGACCGCACCAGCAATTTTCTTGGTGCTCCTCATCCCTGCTCGAGGTCCCAGCACAGGACCCCCAGTTCAGCAGTCTCAATCAACTCGGATTCCTCTTCGAGAGCTTGTGGAGTGATGGATCCAGCAGACCGCCGGTGAGTGAGAAGCCAGTGAATCGTTACTAAGAACAACCTGAGAATAGCGTTGGGGCCCGCCGGCATCTCAGCTGGCGGGCGTGGTCTCGGGAGCGCCTTGTACAACGGACTCCGGCTCACCGTTTGCAGAACTGCCCTTGGGTTCGGGGGCCGGGCTGAAGGGCAGTATCGGCAGACTGAGCCGTACGATGGTGCCACCGCCATCGCCGGCTTCGGCTCGAACCGAACCCCCGTGGGATTCGGCCACCCGGCGGACGATGGCCAGGCCCAGGCCTGAGCCGGGTAGCGCCCGGGCGCTCGACGCCCGGTAGAAGCGGTCGAAGACGTGGGGCAGGTCCTGCTCATCGATCCCAGGGCCGCGATCTTGCACGGTCAGGTCGCCGCTCCGAAGACGCACCTGAACCGGCCCGCCCGGCGGGCTCCACTTGGCAGCGTTGTCCAGCAGATTGGCCACCGCCCGCTCCAGCCTGGAGGGGGCTCCCCGCACCAGCGTGGGCGACAGGTCGACCGCCACCTGAATATTCGGCCAGTGGGTCTTCATTTTCAGTACCGCGCTCTGCACCACATGGTCCAACCGGACCTCTTCAACGCCAACCTCCGGTTCATCGTCTCGGGCCAGATCGATCAGATCGCCAATCAGCCTGGTTAGCTCGGAGATTTGCGATGTCAGGTCGCTTAACAGAGCTTCCCGTTCGTTGTCGGGTAGGTGCTTGGACCTGGCCAGAACCTCGATGTTGGTGCGCAGGCTGGTCAGCGGCGTCCTGAGTTCGTGCGACGCGTCGGCCACCAGCTGCCGCTGCGATTTGACCGAGTCATCGAGCGCATCGAGCATCGAGTTGAAGCTGCGGGCCAGGCGGCCGAGTTCGTCATCCCCGCCCGGCTCGATGCGGTGGGCGAGGTTGCGGGTGCGGGCAACCCGCTCGGCAGCGGCGGTGAGGTCCTGAACCGGTCCCAGTGCTGCCTGGGCGACGATTCGCCCCAGGGCGGCTGCGAGCGCCACACCCCCTGCCGAAACCACCGTCAGCAGCAGCCCGAGGCGTTTGAGTGTCAGGTCGACCTCGTCGAGCGGCCGTGCAACTTGCAAGGCGGTCCCGAACAGCAGCGGGGTGGTGATCACGCGGACGTGATGGCCGGATAGGCGCATGTCGCTGAAGTAGGTGCTCAGCTCTCCGGCCGCCACCTGGCGTGCGGCCTGGGTAACCGGTATGACGATCTGCTCGTCCTGGAAGCGCAGCGCCGATCCGTTGGCCGTTATGACCTGGGTGTAGCCACCGGCTCCGCCCAAGGCCGGCCGGTCCGGGAAAACCTCCCGGAGCTGGCCCAGCCCGTCGGTTATCTGGTCCACCCGGGCAAGCAGGGCCTGGTCAACCTGGCGGCGCAATTCGCGGCGGGCGGCCAGGAAGATCGTCACCGAACACAGGGCAATGGCCACCGCCACGCCCAGCGCAGCAGCCAACGTGAGGCGGCCGCGGAAGCTCACGACTCTCTGAGCACGTAGCCCACCCCTCGTATGGTGTGGATCAAGCGGGCCTCGCTTCCAGCCTCCATTTTCTTGCGGAGGTAGCCGATGTAGACCTCCAGCGAATTGGACTCCGGGCCAAAGTCGAACCCCCACACCCGGTCCAGGATGATCTCCCTGGTCAGAACCCGGCGCGGGTTGTTGAGAAACAGCTCCAGCAGCAAGAACTCCGTCCGGGTGAGTTCGATCGGCCGGTCACCTCGCCTGACCTGCCGGGTAACCGGGTCCAAGGTCAGGTCTAAGAACCTCAGGAGTTGTTCGGCACCGTCAGGGGAGGTGCGGCGCAGAAGCGCTCGCACTCTGGCCAGCAGCTCGTCCAGGGCGAAGGGCTTGACCAGGTAGTCGTCGGCGCCGGCGTCCAGGCCCTCCACCCGGTTGGCTACCGAGTCCCGGGCGGTGAGCATCAGGATGGGGGTGGCGTCGCCGGCACGGCGCAGCCGCCGGCAAACCTCCAGGCCATCCACTTGGGGCATCAGCACATCTAAAACGATCAGATCAGGCGAACTGAGTGCCAGCTTGCGTAGCGCCTCCGAACCGTCGGACGCTGCCTCTACCTCGTAGCTTTCCAATCGCAAAGCTCGCAGAAGGGCATCGCGCACCGCGGGTTCGTCGTCAACCACCATGACTCTCACTTCTCCAGCTTGGCACGTGTGCGCAGCGGGACCGGCTGACGGAACCAATAATTTTCGCGAGGCTTAAGAATCGCTTGTGGCAGGCGGGCAGGTCAGGGGCCGGCGGTTTCCCGGGAGACCCAATGCAGGTACTCAGCACTACCCTGGGCGATGGGCGTTGCCACTATCTCCGGGTTGTCATAGCTGTGCTCCTGCCGGATGAACGCGGCCAGTGCATCAAATTTGCCGGCGATGGTTTTCATCGTGCATAGCCACTCGGCGCACTGTTCTACGCTGCCGTTCCACCAGTAGGTGCTGTGGATCGGCCCGGCCACCTGGGCGCACGCGCACAGGCGGGCAGCCACCGCAGCGGCAGCCACCCGCTCGGCCTCCTCTTTGGACTCGAAGGTCGTTTTCACCTCCAAGAACTGCTCCAAAGTCATCCTCCCAACCGAGCTAGCAGCACTCCCGCGGACCCGTCGGCCGGGTCGAACAGGTTGAATGCCAGCGCCTTACCGTCGCCGGTGAACCGTGGCTCCCCCAAGCCGTCGCCGGAAGTGATCATTGTGAACCGGTAATCGTCGATGGTGACTATGCCGATTTCGTTCATCCCGCCCTCAAGGTGGTAACGGTTGAAGGCCACCGCCCGGCCGTCGGGCGAAACGTTCGCCGAGGAGATTTCCCAACCCGGTTTGCGGGGAACCAAGGTGGTGGCCTCGCTCTGCCCCTCAGAAACGGTGGCCAGGACCTCGCCGTAGGTCACCACACCTGTTCGATCCGGGGTCACCGTGAATCCGTTGCCCGGGAATGCGGCCAGCAGATCGCCGGCGCTGTTGCGGAAGTTGACCACCCGGTTGCTGGACTCGACATAGGTCCCTGCGGCCAATTGGGCGAACTGAAACACACCGGTGCCATGATTTCCTTCAAACAGGTCGGTGATCTCGCTGCTTTCGGGGTTGATTGCCACCAAGCGGGGAGGGTTTCCGTCGGGCGCCCGGATGTCGGCGATGGCTGCCAGGATGCGCCCGTCGTTAGACCAGGAGAAGGAGAACGGGGCGAAAAGCTCCGAGCCGGCGTCAAGCGCCGGATCGACCACTGTAACGTTGTTTATCTGCCCGCCGGCGGATTCGCGGCCCACCTGCAGGGCGACGAAGAACTCTTCGCAAATGTCGACCATCGCGGTTTGCCCGGCCGGTCCGCGAAAAAGTTGGTCCTTGAGCGGCTTGTCGCCGTTGCGAAGCAGTTCCCTGGTCCCGCTGGCCAAGTTGAGCAATTGCAGGACCGACTCCGGCTGGCCTTCGCAACCGGGCTGGGGGAAGGTGGGGTCTGTGTCGGTGACGAAGAGTGCGCTGCCGTCCAGGGAGGTTTCCACCAAAAAGCCTGTACCCACCGGCTTGGGCTGGGCGATGCTGTGGTAGTCGATTTCTTTCTCAGGTGAGGTGCTGTCGCCGGCCGGTTCATCCGTTGGAGGGGTGCAGGCAGCGCAAAAGAGCAGCAGCGCTTGGGTCAGGGCAAGCGCCCGACTTGTTGTCAATGCCTGGATTGGGCCTGGATTGGGCCCACCTTGTTCTTGCCCATGGGAGCACTATCAACCTTCTCCGGCTCCGGCGCCAGAGCTCCGGCCGAACAGTTAGATGCGGGTTTGAGGGCTCTGCTCATTCGTTAGAAAGATGCTTCAGTTTGCTCCCCGAGTGGGCACTTTGTTAGTTTGAGGCCCTTGCAGAGGACAGTAGGTACTTCCCCGGCACTCGGCGCCCCCGTAATTGAACGGTTGGACGGGACCACCGACGCGGCGTGGAATGAGATAGACCCCGCGCGTCAACAGCGGGTTCTCAACCTGGTGCGGCTGAATTATACGCCCGAACCCAAGCCCGGTTCGGTATTCGGCGGGCTTTTTCGCATGGCCTTGGCCGTAGGGCTGGCAGCCGGCTGTGGGCTGTATTTCCAGGCCCAGAAAAGGGTCGTGGTGACCGATGGTGGGAGCGCCCGCACGATCGAGACCTTCGCCCCCAACGTGGGCGAGGTGCTGGAGCGCTCGGGCGTCGAGATGGGGGCCAGGGATCGAGTTGCCCCCGCCCCCGGCAGCGCCCTGCTCTCGGGTGACCAGGTGGAAGTGCTGCGCTCCAAGAACGTCGTGGTCATGATTAACGGCCAAAGGGGCACGGAGCAGGTCACCGGCCGGACGGTGGAGGAGGTGCTGGGGGAGCTGTCGATAGCGTCGCAGGGGGCCTTGGTGGACCCGCCGCCGGACACTTCGGTTTCCCCGGATGACGAGATCGTGGTTGCGCAGCCGGTCAACGCTTCGGTGCTCATTGACGGCCAGACCCGCCCAATCACCACCAACGTGCTTACCGCAGGTGGCTTGCTGCGCCAGATCGGTGTGGTCCTGGGGCCCAACGACCGGGTGGAGCCGAGCATCTTGGCCTATCCGTCAGAAGGCTCGACCATAAAAGTCGTGCGGGTTAACCAGATTATCGAAACCGTGCACAGCAAGATCCCGTTCAAGACGGTCAGCGAACAAAACGACAAGCTGGAGTTGGGTATACGCAAAGTCAAGCATGCGGGTCTCGAGGGGACCAAGGCCTCCACCTTCCGAGTGCTCTACGAGGACGGAAAGGTTCAGAGCCGGACCTTCATGGGCAGCGAGGTGGTTCGGGAACCGGTTCCCGAGACCACGCTGGTGGGCACGTTCCGGCCGACCTTGAAGTCGGCAAGTAGCGGGCAAACCGGAGGAGCGTCCTGGTACCACCAGCCGGGCCTGATGGCAGCTCACCGGTCGCTGCCGTTCGGAACGATCGTCCGGGTAACCAACCTGGCCAACAACAAGCAAGTTACCGTAACCATCCGGGACCGGGGGCCGTACATCGACGGCCGGATTATCGACCTGTCCGACACCGCCTTCGACCAGCTCTCGCCCCGTTCCCGGGGCCTGGTCCAAGTGAAGATCGAGTGGTAGCCGTCCGCCCGCTTGCAGTTTGATGGCCGAGCCGGTCCGGCTCCTTACTCCCAGCGACATCGGCGAACTGGCCCGCCGGCATGGCATCCGCCCCACCAAGGCGCTTGGGCAGAACTTCATCATTGACCCCAACACGATCCGGCGGATAGTCCGGTTGGCGCAACTTGAGCCCTCCGACCGGGTGATCGAAGTGGGGGCGGGCGTCGGTACTCTTACGCTGGCACTTTCCCAGGCGGTCCGCCAGGTTACTGCGATCGAGCTGGACCGCCGGCTCATCCCTGCGTTGTTCGAGGTGATGGCGGGCCACCTCAACGTCAAGGTGGTGCAGGGCGACGCGATGCAGGTCGACTACCGGTCCCTCACCGGCGGCGCCGAGCACCGGATGCTTTCCAACCTCCCCTACAACATCGCCACGCCCTTGATTGCCGATCTGCTGGAGCAGGTGCCGGCGATCACCGACTTTGTGGTAACGGTGCAGCGGGAGGCGGGGGAGCGCTTCGTTGCCCCCCCCGGCTCCCGCACCTACGGGGCAGTAAGCGTGCTGGTTGCCTATCACTGCACCGCCCGGGTCCTGGGCAAGGTTCCTGCAACGGTGTTTTGGCCGGTGCCCAAGGTGGAGTCGATTCTGGTCCGTTTGACAAGGAGGCCGGCGCCGGTTGAGGTTAGCTGCGAGGAGTTGATGCGGGTGGTGCGTGCTGCCTTCGCGCAGCGGCGCAAGACTGTAAGGAATAGCCTGGGGGCGGGATTGGGCATGGTGGCATCCGATGTGGAAGAGGCGTTGCGCCGGGCGGGGATCGCTTCTGATGCCCGGGCGGAGTCGCTCGGGCTGGAACAGTTCGCCGCCCTAACCCAGGCGGTGCGATGAAAGCCGTCGGCCGTGCCAAGGTCAACCTTCGGCTGAGTATCCTCGGCCGCCGGCCGGACGGCTACCATGAACTTGAGTCGGTGATGCAGTCGATTGACCTGGCAGACGACGTGGAGCTTGAGCCGGCAGCGCGCTCGGAAGTGTCGATTGTGTGGGCGCCCGGGCTGGCAGGTCCGATCCCGGCTCAACCGGACATCGTAGAGCGGACCCTGGCGGCGGTTCGCCCACCGGGCCCCGAGCGGGTACGGGTCACCGTGACCAAGCGGATACCCATCGGAGCCGGCCTGGGCGGCGCCAGCGCGGACGCAGCGGCTGCGTTGCTCGGCTTGGAGCGGATGCAATGGCAGGACCCGCTGGCACCGCTCAAAACGGAGCAGATCGCCGGGCAGCTGGGTGCTGACGTGCCATTTTGTCTCCGGGGCGGTTTGGCGCTGGCGAAGGGGATCGGCGAGCAACTTGAGGATCTGGCTTGCCCCCGGGTCCTGTGGTGGGTGGTCGGCGTGCCCGAAGCCGACCTGGCGACCGTGAGCGTCTACCGGCGCTTCGACGAACTGGCCGGGGAAGCGCTCGAGCGCAGTGGCACCACGGAGGGATTGATTCTCGCCCTGGCGGCGGGCGACCTGCAGAGCGTTGCCGCAAACCTATCCAATGACCTGGAACTGGCCGCCTTCGACCTGATGCCGGAGCTGGCCGGGTTAAAGGTGGGGATGGCGAACAGCGGGGCGCTGGCGGCGCTCATGACCGGCAGTGGTTCGGCGATCATTGGCCTGTGCCGTGACGGCGCCCATGCCCGCTCTGTGGCCGAGCAGGCGGGCGGGCTGTTCCCACGGGTGGTGATAGCCGCCGGCACTCCGAATGGCGCCGAGGTAGAGGAAGAGCCAGTCCGGTAGAACTGCGCCGGCCCCCGCCAGCACTGCCGCCCGGGCCCGGCCCCACTGCGCCGGACCCGGCCCCGGCCCCCGCCAGCACTGCCGCCCGGCCCCGTCCTGCCCCGTGTGCCGCCCTCACCCGCCGGGCGGGTGTTAAATGTATCGGGTGGCCGGTACGCGATTGCGGCCGGCCGATTCCGGGATGGTGTAATGGCAGCACGAGGGATTTTGGATCCCTTCGTCGAGGTTCGAATCCTCGTCCCGGAGCATGGCAGAAGACCTATCCCAGTCTGACTCGGTGGCCGTGGTGGTCCTGGCGGCGGGCGCCGGAAAGCGCTTGCGTTCGCCGGTCCCCAAGGTTATGCACCATGCTGCCGGGCGCCCGCTGCTCCACCACGTGCTCGCGGCGGCGGGCGCGCTGCCCGAGTTGGCCCGCACCGTGGTGGTGGTGGGTAAGCAGGCGGAACCGGTGGGCGAACTCGCCCGGTCCATCAACCCCGAGGTGCTGCTGGTCCAACAGGAGGAACCTTTGGGCACAGGTGACGCCGTCCGGCGGTGCGGACCCGCTCTGGAGGGTTTCGACGGCTGCGTGATCACCCTGGCCGGCGACGCGCCGCTGGTGAGCGCAGCCACCTTGATAGAGATGGTGCGCGCCCATCGGGAGGGGGTCGACCCGGTGACGCTGCTTACCGCCCGGGTGGCCGATCCCCGCGGCTACGGCCGGGTGCTTCGGGACGAGGACGGATCTTGCGTGGCGGTGGTCGAGGAATCGGATGCCACCCCGGAGCAGAAGGCCATAGACGAAGTCTCCAGCGGCGTGTGGTGCTTCCAGAAGAAGGACCTGTTCGACGCATTGGAGCGCATATCAAACGACAATGCTCAAGGCGAGTTCTATCTCCCAGACGCGGCAGCGCTGGTCGCCCGGAGTCACGGGTCTATTGCCACTGTGAGCTCTGAGGACCCGACGGAGATCCTGGGGGTTAACGATCGCGCCCAGCTGGCCGAGGCCACTAAGGTACTCAGGCGGCGCAAGTTGGACGAACTGATGGCGGGCGGAGTCGGCGTGGAGGACCCGGCGGCGACCTACGTGGACGTGGAGGTGGAGGTGGGCGAGGACACCGTCCTTCGCCCCCAGACGTTTTTGGAGGGCAGCACACGGATCGGAGCAGGGTGCGTGATCGGCCCCTTTGCTCGCCTGGTCGACTCGGTGGTGGAGGATGGAGCGGAGATTACCTTTTCGGTGGTCAAGGGCTCCAGGATCGGCCCGGGTGCAACGGTGGGCCCGTTCGCCTCAATCCGCCCGGGCACGCACCTGGCGCAGGGGTCCAAGGCGGGGAGCTTCGTAGAGATTAAGGGTTCATCTGTGGGAGAGGGATCAAAGATTCCCCATCTGTCCTACGTGGGCGACGCCGACATCGGCGCCGGCGTCAATCTGGGGGCGGGCACCATCACCGCCAACTACGATAGCGAGAGCAAGGTAAAGTCCAGGACGGTGATTGGCGACAACGCCTTCACCGGTTCGGACACCACGCTCGTGGCACCGGTGCGCATCGGGCGCGATGCCGGGACCGGAGCAGGGAGCGTGGTTACCAAGGACGTCTCCGAGGGGGAGATTGTGGCGGGAGTGCCCGCACGCCCCCTCCGAAGGCGCAGGCGATAAGCAGGCGATAGGAGAGGGGCCCGTTGCAGGTTTCGGTGAACAAGCGGGCCATGATCTTCTCCGGGACATCCAATCCGGAGTTGGCCACCGAGATTGCTACCGATCTTGGGATGCGCCTGGGCAAGGTGGACGTCAGCCGGTTTGCCTCCGGCGAGGTATACGTCCGCTTCCAGGAATCGGTCAGGGGCACCGATGCCTTCGTTGTGCAGAGCCACTGCCACCCGGTGAACGAGATGATCATGGAGCAACTGTTCATGATCGACGCCCTGAAGCGAGCGAGCGCCAAGCGAATTAACGCGGTCATCCCGTTCTACGGCTACTCCCGCCAGGATCGAAAGTCTTTGGCCCGGGAGCCGATCTCCGCCCGGCTGGTGATGGATCTGCTGGAGGCGGCTGGGGCGGACCGTGTGCTCACGGTAGACCTGCACAGCGGGCAGACCCAGGGCTTTTTTAACGGGCCCGTTGACCATCTGACCGCGCTGCCGATCCTTTCCCAGTACGTGGAGGACCGCTACCCGGACAACCTGGTGGTGGTGGCCCCGGACGCCGGCCGGGCCGGCCACGCCGCCAAGTTCGCCCGTCACCTTCACGCCCCCATGGCGGTCATGAACAAGAGCCGCCGTCCCGATGTGCGTAATTTCTCCACCACCGGTGGCGTGCTGGGCGACGTTACCGGCAAGATGTGCTTGGTGGTCGACGACATGATCGACACGGCCGGCACGCTGTGCGGCGGGGTCAACGAACTGCTGACGCAAGGGGCGGCGTCGGTAATTGCAGTAGCCACGCACGGTATCTTCAGCGACCCGGCAATGGAGCGCCTGGAGAACTCGCCGCTGAAGGAGGTCATCGTCACCAACAGCCTGCCGGTCCCCCGCTACGACCGGCTTCCGGGCAAGGTCACGGTGCTCTCGATTGCCCCGATTCTGGCATCCACGATTAAAGCGGTCTTCGAGGACGAGTCGGTTTCGGAGATCTTCCAGGGCGAGCATCTGGAGGCGATCCCCCCGGAAAGGCGTGCGGGCGGCGACGATTAGGCCGCCTGGATTAACCATCCCTGCCGGTTACTTGAACAGCTCGCGAAGAATTGCTTGCGCCTATTGAGCGATAGGGCCGGCGTGTCCACAATCGGGGAAATCACTTGCCGGAGTCCCGGCAGCGATCCCACCGTCATTGTTTTCGGAGGCGAGCTTGAGCGTCGGGGCACCTTCCCACCCCACCTCGGCCGGGCTGGACGGGGCCGTCGGGCTGCCGGCGGATGTGCTGGAATTGTCGGTTGTAATGCCCTGCCTGAACGAGGCGGCGACCATCGCAAAGTGCATCTCCAAAGCCCAGCGGGCCATGAGGGAGCTGGGAGTTGCCGGCGAGGTGGTAATTGCCGACAACGGTAGTACTGACGGCTCCTGTGAGATCGCCGCCGACCTGGGGGCAAGGGTGGTCCCGGTTGCCGAGCGAGGATACGGGAGCGCGTTGATGGGGGGCATCGCCGCCGCCCGGGGACGCTTCGTGGTGATGGGGGACTCGGACGACAGTTACAACTTCTCAGAGATCGGCGGCTATCTGGCCAGGCTGCGGGAGGGCTGCCAGCTGGTCATGGGCAACCGCTTCCTGGGAGGCATCGCCCCGGGCGCCATGCCCCGTCTGCACCGCTACCTGGGCACCCCGGTGCTCACCGCGGTCCAGCGGCTGTTCTTCAACAGCGCGGTGGGGGACGTGAACTGCGGTATGCGGGGCTTTGACCGGGAGGCCATAATCCGGCTGGATCTTCGCTCCACTGGTATGGAGTTCGCCAGCGAGATGATCGTAAAGGCTACGCTGCACGGCCTGCGCACCGACGAGGTGCCGGCAACCCTGTCGCCCGACGGCCGGGGCCGGCCCCCCCACCTGTCCAGCTGGCGCGACGGCTGGCGTCACCTGAGGTTCATGATGCTCTACAGCCCGCGCTGGCTCTTCTTCTATCCCGGGGTGCTGCTTATGTGTGCCGGATTGGCCACCTCGGCCTGGCTGATCCCTCGCACCAGGGTGATCGGCAGTGTCGGGTTCGACGTGCAGAGCCTGCTGGTTGCCTCGGTGATGATTGTGGTGGGCTTTCAGTCGGCCATGTTCGCGGTGTTGACCAAGGTTTTCGCTATAAGCGAAGGGCTGCTTCCACCAGACGAGCGCTTCGAGCGGCGCTTTCGCCTGGTCAACCTGGAGATCGGGCTGGTGCTGGGATTGATCCTCTTGCTGGCCGGGATTGCCGGTTCGGTCTTTGCCTTCATGCAGTGGGAGGACCGCTCGTTCGGGGCGCTGAATAACCGGGAGACGTTCCGGGTGGTGATCCCGTCGCTAACTGCAGTGATCCTGGGCTTCCAGACGATTTTTTCGAGCCTTTTCCTCGGCATCCTGCGTCTTAGGCGGCGGCCATAGCCGACTTAGAGCTGCTCCTTGCCCGGCCCGGCGCTCCGCGCTCGGGTCTTCGCGTCCTGGCGTTCACAGACTACCTGGGCGACGTCGTAAGCGGCGGCGTGGAGAAGGCGACGCTGGAGGTGTGCACGCGACTCAAGGCGTCGGGGGCGGAGGTCAAGATCCTCACCGCCCGCCCGAATGCCCGGACCGGTTGCTCGGGCGTGGGCGGAGTGGCGGTCCATACGGTTCGGGCGGTCGATCTGACACGGTGGATCGGTGCCCAGGTGTGCGTGGCGCCGGGGGCTTACGGGGCAGCGCTGGAGTTGGCCGAGGACTTCTCCCCGCACGTCTTGTACGCCAATGGCCTGTATTTCCAGACCACTTTGGCGGCCGCCCGGTGCAGCCGGCGTTGCGGCATCCCGCTGGTGACCACCGTCCAGGTCGGGAGCCTGGAGCATCTCCCCCGGCTCACCAGATGGCTGACCGGCATCTACGGGAATGCGGCCGGGCGATGGATCCTGCACAGCAGCGACCGGATTATCGCAGTGGCACCGGCAGTGGCAGCGCACGCCGTCAAGCTGGGGGCCGATAACGGCAAGGTCCGGGTTGTCCCCAACGGGGTGGACCTGCAGCGCTTCACCCCCTCAACGGGCGGACTCAATCCGCACGCTCCGCCAGTTATTTTGTTCGTCGGCCGGCTTATAGCCAATAAGGGCCCGGCGGTGCTGGTCGACGCGCTGGGTGAGTTGAATGACCGTGAAATGGACTTCCGAGCGGTTTTTTTGGGCGACGGGCCGCAACTTGCCGGCCTGCGGCGCCAGGTGGAAGGGCTGGGCCTGGGCCGGCGGGTCAGCTTCGAAGGATCGGTCTCAGACGTTTCCGGCTGGCTGCGCCGGGCCCAGGTAATGGTGCGCCCGTCGTTCACCGAAGGGCTGCCCCTGGCAATCCTGGAGGCCATGGCGTGCGGGGTGCCTGTGGTGGCCTCCAACATCGCCGGCAACCGGGACCTGGTGGTGGACGGCCAGACCGGCCTGCTTTTCTCACCCGGCGACCACCGGGCACTGGCGGACAAGCTGGTCCAGGTCATGGAGGGCGAAACGGCCGCCGCTCTTTCGGCGGCCGGGCGCCGGGTCAGCCGGTCCTACTCCTGGGAGTCAGTGGCGTCAGCTGTGTCTGACGTGTTGTCCGAGGTGGCGCTCAAGCCGGTTTGATTGCCGGCCAGATTCGCCGCCGGAGCGAATCGCGGATGCAAGACAAAACCCTCGGAGCTCATAAGGCTCCGGGGGTTTTGTATGTTGGCTCAGATGCGCTACGGCCCCAGTACGATCGCCGGGTCCGAGTTGATCCGGCAATGGCTCATGCCGGGCTCTATTCCGTGAGTAGCTACCGGCAGGCTGAAGTAGCCCTCCTTCTCCATAGCCAACCGGATCGAGGTCCGGAAGTTGGCGCCGGTTCTGGGGTTCTCTACGTGGTTGGCCGAACTCTTGCACAAAAAGCCGGTCTCACTTAGGTACTCCCTCAGCTCCTTCGGGGCGTTGTTGCCCTGCGGATCGCTGTGGCGGATCACGTTCCACACCGTCCGGGTGTAGGGGAAAGCCGGCTTGCGCTCCACTCCCGAAGCCACCGGAGGCGAGCAGGCAGCTCCCACGCAGCCGACCACCGAGGTCGGGCTGACTGCCACGCCATCTATCTTGTTCAGCACGGTGCCGAACGAGGCTTCGGGCTTGGTGTGGCGGGCGCTCGAGAAGTAGAAGAACGCCATGCCCTGCTCGCTGGGATCAATCGCCCGGGCGTCGTTCTCGAAAATCGTACGAACGCATTTGGTCGGGACGCCGTTTTCGCCGACCAACCGGCCCTCCAAGGTGGTGATGCCGGTCTCAGCATCCCAAGAGGAGCGGGTCCCCGAACCGCCCTGGGCCTGGTAGACGCGGATAGGGATCGGATTGGCGGCGCTGCCCGCCCCACCCACCTCATGCCATTCGTCAAAGGAGGGGTCACACGCCATGATGCCCCGGATCTGAGCGTGGGTGAGAGTGCGGTTGTCGTCGCTCAGCAGCGGTCCCGAGCCATCCGGGTCGCCCAGAACGCCGTCGGGGTTCATCGATCCTCCGGCGCATCCGGACGGCTGGCCTTCGCCCGTGTCGTCCAGGGCAAAGCACACCCAGGACAGGCCTTCCCGGGCGAACCCGAATTGCCGAAGGCCGGTGCCGATCTCGGTGGCGCTGCGGGCGCTGGAGGAGCGGGCGAAGTCAAGCGGAGCGCAGTCCTTGGTCACCGGAGCGCCCGGGGGCGGCCCGGTCGGCGGAGCGGGCGTGGTCGCAGTGTAGCGGCCACACTTGTGCTCGGTGCCGGTGGCCGGAGCCGGAGTGATGGGTGACTCCTGGCGTTGCAGCTGGCGGACACCGAAGCTGGAGCCCAACGGGAAGTACTGCATGATCACGTCGTGGTCGTAGTTGGCCCGCCGGGTGGATTGCGGAGTGAGCCCATCAACCGGGTCGGGTCCGTCCGGGTCGAAACCGAACGGCGGATGGCCGGTGGCCCCGGTGGGACCGCCGATGGGAGCAACGTTGTCCTCGTCGACAATCCCGTCGGAGTTTCTGTCGGCAATGTCCTCCATCTGGCAGGTGTTGTTGTGAAGGTGCTGGGTGCCCTGAGACCCCGAAGGAACCCGGGTGTCAACTGTTAAGCAGCCGGGCGAGTTGTTGTAGAGCGTGTCCAAGGCCACCAGCAACTCGTAGGTGGTGTCCGATCCGCCGCCTCGGAAAACGGTCTGCTGGTGCTCTTCCTCGGCCACCGGATCAACCGCCACCGCGCCCACGGACATGAGGGAAACCGCAGTCAAAGAGGCCAGTCCCATGACAAGAAGCTGATGCCTTTTCATCTTGAGGCGGCCGGGAAGCTTTCTCAGGTAACTGCCCACACCCACGTCGTCGCTGTCGGTGCCGAGCAGCAGCTCTTTTCTCAACTGCACTCTCACTCCTTTCAAGAACCCATTTCCGGGTTCAGATAGTGTTCGGCCGGATTCGTGCCGACCCCCCCGCTACTTATAGCAGCGCAATATTTTCGGAATGCGCACGATGAATGAACCGCGGATGAACTTAGAGCCGGGGCGCACGATCGATCTGTTCAGCCCGGCCACCGGACTGAATAGTTCGCCTAAGGAACCCCTGCCGGATCGGTTCAATGCCGGCGGCGGCGTCCCAGGATCGATGCCACGCCGCTCCTCATAAACGGCCCGAAAAGCAGCACCAGCACCAGCCCGAGAATAACCGGGGACCACTGGCCCACGGATGCGTCGGCCCGGTCGGCGGCGGCTATGAGCTCTTCTTTCAGCTCCGGATCCACCGGCTGGTCGCCCGCATCCAGGCCGCCGTAGGCCCGGGATTCGAGCGCCGCCACACGGCCCTCCAGGTCGGTCAGGCGCCCGACCACCTCCGGCGATGAGGCCCCGCTTCCCGAGAACTCTTCAGGCACCGACTCTTCGGTACTCTCGCCAGCGTCATCGGTTGCCCCCGATGATCCGCCGGATCCCGTAGCGGATCGCTGTTGGGCGGTGGTGTTTCGGGTTGTAGTGGCTCCCCTTCCGGTGGCACCGGACGCTCGGGGTCTTGTTGTGGTGGTGGCCTGACCGCCCGACACCTGTCCTGAGGGGGATTCGGACTCGGTACCCTCGCTGGACTCGGGCTGCTGCTCGGCTTGATCGCCACCTCCACCACCACCGGTCTGGCCGGAGTTGTTACCTGAAGCTGAATTTCCACCGCCCCCAGATCCAGACTGGGTTCCGCCGGCCGTGGTGGTGGCTCCGCCGGAGGGTGGTGCCGTGGTGGTGGTCGTCCCGGCCGAGCCGCCGGTGGATCCGGAGGGTTTGGTGACCGCACTGGTAGCGCCCTTGGCCTCGCCCGTGAGAGTGGGGTTCTTGCAGTTTTCCTTGGTGGGCGTTCCTGGGTCGGCGTCGCCCGGCAGTGCCCTGATCGCGTCGAACACCCCCTGGACCAGGTTGGGCGGGAGCGGAGAGTACCCCAAACGGTCGGCGCTGCGCTGCCCGTCGCATGCGTAGTAACGCATGAATCCGGCCAGTACGTTCGCCTTTTCTACCGTCAGGTCCCTGGGCTCGGTCGGGGCGATCATGTAGCTGTAGCTGGAGATGGGGTAGGCGTTGTCTCCCGGGTGCGTGTACACGTTGTCAAGGTTCTGGGTACGGTCCGAGTTAAAGGTGGCCTTCTCCAAGGCCAAGGCAACGTTGCCGGAGTTGGGAGGTGCGTACTTGCCGGCCGAGTTTTTAATGAATGCCACCGGGAACTTGCGGATCTCGGCAAATGCCGCTTCTACATAAGTGATCGTGTTCTCGTTGGCTGCCACGAAGTTGGACACTCCGTCCGAGCGGGGTTGCCCGAGCAGGACGCCACCGCGATCGGGCCAGTTAGAAGTCGCGGGTTCTCCGCCGAAGAAGTCCCCGATCACTGCCGGTTGCGTCTTGACCAAGTAAGCGGAGAACTGGGCGGAGGTTCCGGACCCGTCCGAACGCACCACCGGCTTGATCGCTTCGTTCGGCAGGCTGATGTCAGGATTCTCCGCCGCGATCTTGGGATCGTTCCACCTTCCGAGCTCGCCCGTAAAGATGAGCGCCAAGATCTCCCCGGTTAACCTCAGGTTCTCGATCCGTTTGCCGGACCTGTCCTTGAGGTGGTACATGAGCGCGGTTCCTCCGGCTACAATTGGGAAATACTGAAAGCTGGTACCGGATAGCCGACCTATTTCCTCCGGGGTGAACGGGATCTCGGACACGGCAAAGTCCACCTGCCGCTCGATATACAGGTTTCTTCCCTGAGTTGAGCCGACGCCGTTGTAGTTCAACTGCAAGCCTCGCCCGGACACATCGGAGATCCACTGCTTCAGGGCAACCTCGCTAAAGGTGGAGCCGGCGCCGTCGACGCGCGGGCCGGACTGGGCCTGGGCGGGCGCAGGGATCGCCAGCGCGGTAGCAAGCACCAAAGCGGTTGAAGCGATTCTCATCGAGCGCATACCCGGTTCCTCTCTGTAAGGTCCTGGGGGTCTCGCCCCCGGAATCTTCCGTCCATCGGCAGCATGGCTAGCCGAACCGCCCATGGACGTAGTCGGCGGTTCTGGGGTCGTCAGGGTCCCCGAAGATCTTGAGGGTAGGGCCCGCCTCTACGATGACGCCCGGCTGGTTCTCGGCGGCCAGGAAGAACGCGCATTGCGCCGAGACCCGCTGGGCCTGTTGCATGTTGTGGGTGACTATGACAATGGTTACCGCCTGCTGGATCTCCTCCAGGGTGCCCTCGATGACTCTGGTTGAGGTGGGGTCCAAGGCGGAGCACGGCTCGTCCATGAGCAAGACGTTGGGGTCCACGGCCAGCGCCCGGGCAATGCACAGCCGCTGCTGCTGGCCGCCGGACAATGCCCCGCCCGCCTCCTGAAGGCGGTTGCGGACCTCCTTCCATAGACCTGCCCGGATCAGGCTGGCCTCCACCAGATGGTCCAGATAATCGCCCTTCTTTTTGGCGCCGGAATCCGTGAAGCGCAACCCACTGATCACGTTGTCGTAGATACTCATGGCCGGGAATGGGTTGGGCTTTTGGAAAACCATCCCGATACGCCGGCGGGTCTCGGTTGGCCGCAATTCCGGTCCGTAGATGTCGGTCCCGTCCAGTTGTACCGATCCGGCCAGGGTGGCCCCCGGCACCAGTTCGTGCATCCGGTTCAAGATCCGGATGAACGTGGACTTCCCGCACCCGGAAGGCCCGATGAGCGCGGTTACCGTCCTGGCCGGCATCTCCAAGCTGACATTCTCAAGGACCTTGTGCCCGGAGAACCATGCCGCCACGTCCCGGGCAACCAGCGTGGACGCCTTCGAATGTCCTGCCGGCGGCGGTGCAAAGGAGGTCATTTCCATGGGGGTGGTGGGAAGATCGTCCAACCCCGACCCGTTGAGCGCGCCCTTTCCGACGGGATTGCGCCGCAAACTGGAGCGCTTGATCATCGGCCCTCCGCTTTTGCGACCCGGCGCTTATTCGCTCGCCCAGTCTTGTTGCCGGCTCGGCGAGAGATCACCCGCGCGGCGATGAAAAGTCCTAGAACCAGGGTGATCAACACAAGAGCGCCGGTCCACGCCCGGTTGACATCACCTTCGATAGGGCTCCCCAAAAGGCTGTAAGAGAACAGCGGCAACGCCGACTGCGGGCCACTGAACGGATTGAGGTTGGTTACGTTGTTCCCGAAAGCGGTGCTCAGCAAGGGCGCGGTTTCGCCCACTGAGCGGGCTACCCCCAGAATCCCGGCAGTTACCAGCCCGGCGCGAGCGGTGGGCAGAACCACACGCCATGTGGTGCTCCACTCCTGCGCACCCAAGGCCAGCGCGGCTTCCCTGAGGCCGCCCGGGACCAGCCGCAACACCTCTTCGGCGGTCCGGGTGACCGTGGGGAGCATCAAAATGGCCAGTGCCAGAGCGGCGGCGAAGCCGGAGAACCTCTGCCCGAACTGGATGATCAAGACTCCGTAGATGAACAGCCCGGCAACAATCGACGGCACACCGCTCATCGCGTTCACGAAGATCCTGACCGGCCGGCGCAAGACGCCCCCCACTTCGTTCAGGAAGACCGCAGTGGCAAAACCCAAGGGCACCGAGATCAGCGTCGCGATGGTGATTTGCTCCAGGGTCCCGATGATCGCGTGGAGCGCACCGCCTTTTTCTGGAGGGTCGAGCGGCCCTACTCCCTCCAGGCTTTGGGTGAAGAAGGCGGGTGTGAGCGCCTTAATCCCTCTCACCAGGACGAAACCGATGATCAGGATTAGCGGGATCAGCAAGCACAGCGCTATCACCCCGATGGTCATGCCGGCCAGCCGGTCTGTGGCCGCCAACCGCCCTTCGGTCTCCCTGACCACCAGCCAGTAGATCCCCAGGAACAGCACAGCCCACGACAGGACAAACCCGACCTTGCCGGAAAAGGAGGTGAGCCTGAACCAGAGCAGCCAGGTGATGGCTAGAGAGGAGAGCAATGCGCCACCGGTCACCAGCCCGTCTCGGACGCGCAGGCTGGTGACCGGTCCGCCGGGCGCGACGCTCAAATTTCCACTCCCGCGCCTGACCTGGAACGGCTGACTATCACCGACGCCGAAGTGTTCACCAACAAGGTAACCAGGAACAGCGCCAAGCCAGCGGCCATCAGCGCCGAAAGGCTGAGCCCGCCCGCTTCTCCGAAGCGCAGCGCGATCAGCGCGGCAACCGAGTTGGTTCCCGCCTCCAGGATCCGCGGAGTTATAAGGAACAGCGGGCTGATTATCACTGCCACCGCGATGGTTTCGCCCAGCGCCCTGCCCATGCCGAGCATCGAACCGCCGATGATTCCGCCCTTACCGAATGGCAGCACCACCGTGGTGATCATGTTCCAGCGAGTCGCCCCGAGCGCGATCGCTCCCTCTTTTTCTCCTGGGGGGGTCTGGCTGAAGACCTCCCTCACTACCGAGGTGATGATCGGGACGATCATCAGGCCCACCACCATCCCGGCGATGAACGCCGAACTGGTGAAAGTTTCACCGCGTGCCTTGAAGATCGGCACGAAGCCCAGGTTGGCGTTGAGCCAGGCGGCGAACTCCTTGGCCCGGGGTTGGAAGAAGAACAGGCCCCACATTCCGTAGATCAAGCTGGGGATGGCGGCAAGCAGGTCCACTAGGGCAATCAAGGGCTTGCGCAGTTTGCGGCTGGCGTACTCGGTAACGAACAGCGCTCCCCCCACCGCAAGGGGAACTGCAAAGACCAGTGCGATCAGAGCGATGACCACAGTCCAGTAGAGTACCGCCGCGATGCCGAACTTCCCGCCCGCGGATACCTCCCAGACCTGGGTGGTCAAAAAGGAGAAGCCTGCCTCCCGCAAGGCTGGCATCGCTCGGGCCAGGAGCAAGCCACCGATAAATACAAGAATGGCCAGGGTAAAGCCCCCGGCCGCCAGCGCGCCGCCCCGGTAGACCCGGTCGGCAAGAGTTCGGGAACTTCTTATTGAGCGCGCTGCGCCCGGCGCTCGCGCAACCTCATCGACTACCTCGGTGGCCACTCAAGCATTATGCCGACGTCGCTTTTATCGGAACATTGCGGCAATGTGAACATTGCTCCGGATAGGGGTGGATCAGGGTTGAAACCGGGCCGAACGGCTTGACTGGACCCCCCCCGTTCCCCAACCTTAGATCCTGTGAAGCTGATCCGATCCTCCCGGCGGCAGGGCAGCCGCGCAGGTGCCGCCTCCGTTAAAGGCTACTGCGCGCCATCACGAAAGCCGGGAAAGCTGGTTGAAACAGCGGCAGCAGGCGACGTGGACCGGCCGCGATCCCGGCGTGGGTTCGCGCTGCTGCTGGCTCTGGGGGTGGCGGCTGTCGGCGTGGTTGCGCCTGCCGGGGCGCAACAGGCGCCAGAAGTCACGTCGGCATCACCCAACAAGGAACTGACCGACAGGCAGTGGGTTCGGGTGGACTGGCGCGGCACCAATCCGCTCAACTCCGCCAGTAACAGTTTTCATAATGTGACCGTCCTCCAGTGCCGGGCAGATCCCGATGCGCCCGCCACCGCGGTTGACCATGACAACGATCCGTTGACCGACCCAATCGTTATCGACGACCGGCACGCCCTGGATCGCAATTGCCTGTTCCGGGAGGACATAATCTTGAGCGACCTCGCGCCTGAGTTTGACCCCACCCGCCCGACGGGCCAAGAGGGCATTGTCCCTTTGATCTCATCCCCGTTCGGCCAGGGAAGCGGCAGCCAGATGTTTCGAGTCCGCTCCTCCCGCCCGCAATGTTCTGACGGAGTGGACAACGACCGGGACGGCTTGGCCGATTTCGGAACCGGCCCCAATAACGACCCTGACTGCGATTCCGCCACGGACGGGGCCGAGCAGGAGCGGCCCTCCGACTACAACACGTTTGACTGTGATTCCCGCAACGCCTGTTCGATTGTGGTCATCCCTTACGACATTGAGCAGTTCATACCTCCTGGACCGGGGCGCAACAACAACCGCCACCTGGAGCTCAACTTTTCCGCCAAGCAGGTGATCCCGATTACGTTCGCCCCGGAAGCGGACTGTTTGGGGGCCGATGAAAGTCTTTCCGGGCTGGGTGATCCGGTCATCCGCCTGGCGGGCGTGCGCTGGAAAAGGGACGTTTGCCAAACGCTCAAGATTGCGCCGCTGATCGTTAACCGCACCTCTTTCCAATCGGTTGCCGAGTTTGCCGAACAGAAGCAGGACGATCCATTCGACGATGTCGACTTCGCGATCACGGCCATTCCCCCCACTCCGGAGCAGCGCAGGCTTCTGGATGAGGAGGGAATCGGGTATGCGGTGGTTCCGGTGGCGTTGTCGGCGGTGACCATCGCCTTCAACTATCGGTTGGAATTCACCATCCGGCTGTTCGATTTGCGCCTGACATCCAAAATGGTGGCCGGGTTTCTCCTCGACAGCGCCGACTCGGCCGGCAGCCAAGCTGCCATTCAGAAGAACCCGTCCTTAGGCGTTTTCGGGGGAGGTGTCTTTAACTCGCAGGCGGGTGAGGTTGCTCCGAACCGGATAGTGACTTCATGGATTGCCGCGAATCCCGAGGCTGCAGCGTTTTGGGCTTCGAGACCCACCAACCGGGGAGTGACCATCCCGACGGACATTCTCCCGGCGTCCGTTGGGACGGACACGCAGATCACCGGGGAGGAGACGGTGGCGGATCTTCTGAGCCGGCTGATTAGCATTACTGGAGCTAGCGGGCCGGGCCAGCGGACTGGATTGATGTACGCCCCAACTGCACACTTCTTCGGGCTGCAGCTTGCCGAGCTACCGAACAACAACCCATTCGACAATCCGGGCGGCGCTCCCGACTTCGAGTTTGTTGCCCCCACCGAAGCATCGATGACCGCAGCCATAGAAGGTGCGTTGGAGGCGCAGCGTGCGCAGGCGTTGACCGGCGACGTGGAAGCTCTCGACGAGTTCGTTAACATCGACTACGCATCCACCACGCCCGGGGCCTACCCGTTGACCACGGTCCTTTACATGTTGGTCAGGACCGACCTGGCCCGTACCGGCGACGAAGGGATCAAAAAATCCGAGGACCTCAAGAAGTACGTTAACTACGTGCTCGGCGACGGCCAAAAGGTGCTGCCCGCCGGCTACGCACCCCTGCCCGCCGAACTGGTTGCCAAGGGGAGGGCCGCCTTGTCGCAGTTCTCAGGACCGCCCGGGACAGGCACCCGTAGCCGGGACGAGGATCCGGTGGCGGCGGCAACCACCACAACCACCACGCTGCCTCCCCCAACCACCACCACGGGTGAACCGGTGCCGACCACCACCCTCCCTCCGGAGGCCACCACCACCAGAAGGCCTGCGGCAACCACCACCAGGCGCCCTGCCACCACCACGACCACAGTCCCGTCCACCGATTCCGACGGCGACGAGGGCGGCGAAGAACCCCAGGAGGAGTTCCAGGAGGATGGGGGTGAGGAAGTTCCGGAGGAGTCTTTCTTCGTTGATCAAGAGGCCGAGTTCGATCCGGTTGGACCGGACCTCAGCTCCGTCGAGCAGCCGGCGTCGGACGAGCAGGCTCTGCCTGCCGTTCAGTTCGCCGAAGAAGTGGCCGCTGTAGTGGGCAAGCTGCAGGCTTCGGCCTCCCGCTTTGTACTCCCGGCGATGCTGGCGCTTGGTCTGATCGCCATCATCGTAGGATCGCTGGGAGATTCGCCTGCGGTACTTCGTGGGTGGAACCCCGGCTTCGAATCCGACCTACGCCGGCGTATGAGGGATCTTGTGGATCGGATGCTGGTGAAAGAATCATGAGCTCAGTTGCGGATCCAGAACTGGACCTGCTAGAAATCGAAGACGGCACGGTGGCGCCACCCAACGTCCGGCTCGATCAAGAACAACAGTGGGACGAGGAAGAGGCGATGGGCAGGTCCCAGCCAACGCTCCGCAGGCTGGTCGTGTCCAGCGTGGCTCTGCTGGTTTTGCTCTTCCTGCTCTACGAGTTCTTGGGCTCCAACCTGATCTACGCTCGGTCCCAACGCATGCTTTTGGAAGAGTTCAAGGTTTCGCTCGATGCCGAATCGGTCCCGCCGGTGGCCAAGGGGGACCCTGTTGGGGTTCTCAGCATCCCGGCCATCAACCTGGAGATCGCGATCGTGGAGGGCACCACCCCCGCTGATCTGGAGCAGGGCATCGGGCACTTCCGGGGAACCCCCTTCCCGGGTAACGTGGGCAACTCGGTGATGGCCGGACGCCGGACCACCTTCGGAGCACCACTTAGGGCGATAGATGAGATCGACCCGGGCGATGTGATCACCGTTTCAACCCGGCAGGGGATCTTTGAGTACTCCGTCACCGACAACCGCGTGGTTAAGGCGGGAGATGATGACGTTCTGGGCACCACTGCGGACGACCGGCTTACGCTGGTCACCTCTCACCCGGCCTACCTGGCGCAGCACAGGCGGGCGGTCATCGCCCGGCTGGAGGGCGCTGCTATCCCGGCGCCGGCACTGGCGGGGCCGATAGTTGTGGAACGCAATGAGCAGGGACTCTCGGGCGACTCGTCGGCCGTGGGTGAGTTGATTGTTTTTCTGGAGGTGCTTGCCCTGCTGGTGGCGGCAGGGATAGTCGCCTACCGCAGAAGGAGTTCCACTGTGGTCTATCTTCTGGGGGGACCGCTGGTAATCCTGGTCCTTTTCCTGGTATTCGACCAGTTGAACCGGCTCCTACCCGCGACTCTCTGATTCCGCTCGCCGTCCGCCGCGTGGCGGGTCTTTGAGTCCGCGCCTTTCGATGGTCCGGAGCCCGACGACTGCCAGCAGTCCCACCAAGATTAGAACCGGGTATCCGCCGTACGGCTGGTATCTGAACTCGACCCGGTGGGTCCCTGAGGGGACACCCACCCCGACGAAGCTCGGCGCCACCATGAACGTCTCGGCCTGTTTACCGTCCACAGTGGCGGTCCAACGGGGATCGTAGGAGGACTTGAGCATCACCACAGCCCCCCTGGCCATCTCAACTTCGCCACCGTAACGGCCCTCCACCCCGTGAGCAAACTGCTTGGCGACCACTCCGGCTGCAGAGCCGGCGGATCCCCCCACCGAGGTCGTCGGTTCGGCGGCGGGCCGGCCGTTGAAGGCGATGGTTGGATGCAGCCCCCGGCTGGGCAGGTCGGACTTCAGAAATTCCAGGTTGCGGGCCTGGATGTTTGCTGCGTTAGCGGTGATTGCCGGCCCCACCGTTTCTATGACCTTCAGGTAGCCCGTGCTGGGAAGCTCCCACAGGTAGTGGCTTCCCGCACGAGCCATCTCGCGCGCCTGCACTGCCAGGGGTAGATCATCCGGCGCGATCACGTACTTGGCGTTTAGCAGGTCAAAATGTGCGGGGTCGGAGTCGTCGATGATTGCTTCGATATCGCTGCTCAGCCCTCCTGTCCGGGAAGTGAATCCCACTCCATCGCCCATAAGGTAGGCGATCCGGGCGTAGACCGGGACAAAATGAACGAGGTAATCGGCACCCCAGTTGGCCCGGGTGCCGGCATAGATCCGCCCGTCGCCCTGTTCGATCGCCTGCCCGATGAGTTTGTCCACATCGGCCCCGTCAGAGGAATCGGCTGCTGCCTGGTCGTCCATCCACCCCTGCCCTTGGGCAACGAACCGGAAGCGTTCATCGATGGCGGGTGCCAGCGCCAGGATGGCGATGAGCAGGACCGCCGGACCCACCACGAACCGTGGGGGAGATACAAAGCGGGCAATAGTGGCGCCCAGCCAGCGAGCAACCGGCGCTGCGGCCACTCCGATAGCCAGGATCCCGGCCAGGTGAACCCCGCTGATGAACCGGGAGAAGAAAAGATCCTCACTGCCGGGAATGAGCCGGGTGAGCGGACCCAGGGTTGCCCTGCCGCTGTAAAGCACCAGGCTGAACAGGAACAGGCCGATGACGCATCTGGCCGGTTCCCGGTCGGCCCCCGAGATGCAAAAGGCCAGACCCAAGAGCGCTAACACGGTCAGAACCGGGAATCGGCCGGCGTCGAACAACTCACCGCTCACCAGCCAGCCCATGATCGTCGGTCCCCCGAAGGAGTCCAGGTCATTGCTTCCCTGGTTGTAGACTGTCCGGGCGATGAACCCGCTGTCCCGGAACAAGGGGTAGATCACCCAAGCGGCAGCGAGCAGGCCCCCGGCTGCCACGGCCGTGGCGCGACCGAAGCGCTTGACGAACTCGGACGGCCTCACCACTACCCAAACCGCCAGCGCGGCAAAGGCCAAATAGCCGGTAAGGAAATGCATGGCAACGGTGGCCGCGAGCATTGCCGCAGCAGCGGTCAACGAGCCCTTACCCGAGACGGCCCTCCAGGACAGTGCCATTGCCGGGCCCACCAGAAGCATGCCCCACAGTTGTGACCAGACTCCGTAGCCCTGCCAGACGTAGCTGCCCATCTCGAACCCGAGGCCCGGCCGGCTGACCAGAAGGGGACTGACCATGGCTGCAGAAATCGCAGCCAGCCGGCCTAAGGAAAAGAGTCTTGCAGTCAAGTAGATGGAGATCGGGAAGGCTGAGAACAGCAGGTAGATCGCCCATCTGAACGCTTCCTGCGGTCCGAAGATCTGGCCGGCGTAAGCGGTGATGATGTGAGGGAGGCTCTGATAGTGAGGAAAATGCGCCGATCCCAACTGAAGGTAGGGATACCAACCGTCGAGGGGAATCTTCCCGGCGCCGATGATCTGGTCCGCCCACCGGACCATCTGAAGATGCATCGCGCTGTCGTTGATGTAGGGGAGGCTGCGTAGTTCGTCTCTGAGCAGGAACAAGCAGAATCCCACGGCGAGGAGCAGGAGCAACAGATCGGGCAATGGAATCGCCCCCAACAGGCGTTGGCGCAGGGGGGCCGTGCTGGAGTCACCGGACCCGGCCGGGCCAGAAGTCTCGGCGGGTTCGTCCAAAGAAACGCTCATTGGTTGGGCTGAATTGGTCTGGCCTAGGGAACGATTTGTGAAGCGATCCTGGAATGCTGTTGATCGGCTTCCGGGAGCTTGCTGAGGAACGCCGGACCCAGTTGCACCGCGCGGAAGAGTTGAGAAACAGCCTCGAATCGGCCTTGGTCTTGCATTACGACTTCAAGGATGCGGCTCGGGCATGAGTAGCGGGGCCGCGAACCGCCGGGGGAGATTTCGTTGGCGCACGTCCCGAGCTCCTGTTGTGACAACAGGAGCTCGGGACGAGGGCTGGCTCAGGCCCACGCCATCGGGAAACGTAGCCCGGGCTGAGTGTTGTGTCTCGTTTCGGGCGGTGGCTAGAAGCCGAACCCGATTGATTCGAGCAGGTCCAAGAGGCGCTGGAGAAGTGTGGTGACTCCAACGCTGCAGTTCTGCTCGATCTCGGCAATGCACCGGTCCTGGCCTCCTCCGCCATCGGCGAAGTCGTTGCCCGGGCCACCTACCAGTCGGTCGTTGCCGCTTTCGCCGAAGAGGACGTCGTTGCCCAATCCTCCCTCAACGACGTCGTTGCCCGGACCGGCACAGATGGTGTCATTGCCGCCCATTCCGAGGATCGTGTCGTCGCCTCCCAGGGCCGAAATTACGTCGTCGTCGGCAGTTCCGATGATCACATCGCGCCGGTTGGTGCCCACGATGGTCACGATCTTCCCGCCGCAGGTGGTCCCGGTGGACAGGGTCGTAGTGGTAGCCGTCGGAGCGGTCGTGGTCGTAACCGGCGCAGTCGTGGTGGTCACCGGAGCGGTCGTGGTGGTGACCGGCCTGGTCGTGGTGGTGACCGGCCTGGTCGTGGTGGTGACCGGCGCAGTCGTGGTGGTGACCGGCGCAGTCGTGGTGGTGACCGGCGCAGTCGTGGTGGTCACCGGCGCAGTCGTGGTGGTGACCGGCGCAGTCGTGGTGGTCACCGGCGCAGTCGTGGTGGTGACCGGCGCAGTCGTGGTGGTCACCGGAGCGGTCGTGGTGGTCCCCGGAGCGGTCGTGGTGGTCACCGGAGCGGTCGTGGTGGTCACCGGAGCGGTCGTGGTGGTCACCGGAGCGGTCGTGGTCGTGGTAGCTGGATCACGCAAGGCGCACACTACGTAGACATCCAGCGGGAACAAGCCGTTGACGACGCCCGTGACATCTTGGCCCCACCAGCCGGTCGGCTGGATGGTGGGGCTGGACTCAGTCTGGATGGCACCGCCCCGCACTGCCGGGCCGCTGTTCGACTGGCCACTTGCTCCTACCGCTCCGCCACCGGTAGCGATCCTGGGCGCGGTGGCGAGGCAGCCGGCCTCGATCGGGTTGGAGGCTTCGTTACTCGCGAAGCCGACCGAGGTTTCGAGATTTGCGCAAACCACATAGACGGAAAGCGGGCCCTCGGGCGGAACCATTTGCGCGCCTGTTCTGTCTGTGCCGAACCAGGCATCCGGCTCTCCGAAATCTAGGGGCTTGATCTCTCCGTCGGTTGCGCTGGCGGGTGCCCCGTTGCCGGCGCTTTGAGCTCCGACAACGCCACCGCCGGTTGCGTTGGACGTTCCGGGGCAAGCCGCCTCCGTGGGAGCAGAGGTGCTGCTTTGAGCCCTGACCACCTCTGTGTCCAGAGAGTCCGGCGCGCAGATCACGAAGACCCGTAATGGGACCTCACTGAACCGCACACCGTCTATGTCTTCCCCAAACCAGGCGGTGGGCTCGCCACTGGAGATCGGCTCGATTGCATCGTCGCGCGACGCAGGGGCACTGCTCCCGCCACTGCTTGCACCCCTGACTCCGCCACCGGTGGCAACCATGCCCGTGGGGCACTTGGCTTCTATGGGCTCCGAAGTGCTGCTCGTAGCCAGAACAATGCGGGTCTGGGCAAGCGTTGCTACCTGCCCGTAGGAGCTTCCCGGCATCAACAACGCCGCCAGCAGTCCGACGCTAAGGGCCATTGCAAGGAGGCGAGCCCGCGCGACCAATTTGCTCTTCATCGATTAGTTCCTCTCAGTAGTCGGTGGTGCCGGGATCAAAACGGAATCGAACTCAAGTTAGCGGTCGCTTCCGGGAGCGGTCAACGGGTTCGGGCAGACGTTCAAGCGTTGTTCATGAGCGCTTCTTGGAAAGGTTTGGGCAACAACAAGGAGGGCCCGCAGTAAGGACCCTCCTCTGTTGCTGCGCACCGGTTTGAGCTGGCATCAGCAGATGTTGACTCCGCCGCTTCAAGGGCACAACGGTTAAGCGGGCGGCTGTTTGAGTACTCATAGAGCCGGCTCCTCGGCCCCCCGGCACCCGGAGAAGCAGAAGCGGGCGCCAGCGGCTAGACTCTTGGGAAATGGAAATCTCACTCGACGTACAGCCGCGTGCGGACCGGGGCAAGGGGCCCGCAGGGCGCGCCCGTGCCGTGGGCAAGGTTCCTGCCGTGTTCTACGGACCGTCGGTGGAGCCCCGGGCGCTCTATGTGGATGCGCGGCAGATGGCCCAAGCCTTGCACACTGAAGCGGGCGCCAACGTTTTGCTGAACCTCAAGCTTGACGGCGAGTCCCATCTGGCGGTCCCCCGGCAGATTCATCGCCACCCGGTGCGGGGCACGCTGGTGCATGTCGACCTGTTCAATGTTGCCCGCAACGTCAAGATCACCGCTGACGTTCCAATCCACCTGGTTGGCCACTCCCATGGGGTGCGTGAGGGCGGGCAACTGGACCTGTTCCTGCACACGCTCACCGTGGAGGCGTTGCCCACCGAGATCCCCGACGCCATAGAGGTGGATGTCACCGAGTTGGGCATCGGAGACTCCATGACCGTCGCAGACATCAAGGTTTCTTCTGGCGTGCAAATCCTCACCGAGGGCGAGGAGATCTTGCTGTCGCTCCACACAGAGAAGGTGCTGGAGGTCGAGGCGGAATCTGCGGCCGACGGGGCGGAGGCCCCCAAGACCGACGGTGGGACCGCTGCGGCCTCCCAGGCTCCGGCGGACGGTTCCGCCGGCCACTGATGCCCGTCCTCCGGGACGCAATGGTCTTCTGACTCGATCAACGATCCATCCGATGCCTGCTTCTACTGGCCCTTGGCTTGCGGTGGGCTTGGGCAACCCAGGTGTTCGGTACGGCGGCACCCGCCACAACGCGGGCAGCCGGGTAGTTGAGCGGCTGGCGTATGAACTGGGAGTCAAGCTCAAGTCGAGCAGGGCTCTAAGCATTATTGGCGACGCCCGGGTGGACGAAGTTCGCCTCATCCTTGCTAACCCCACCACCTATATGAACGAGAGTGGCCGTGCGGTGGGGGCGCTGATAAAACTAAAGGAGGTAGGAATCGAGCACCTGATCGTCGTGCACGACGAAATCGACCTGCCGGCGGGCAGCCTCAAGATCAAGTTTGGAGGGGGAGCGGCAGGGCACCGAGGGATCGAATCCATCGTCGGGGTCCTGGGAACGAAGGATTTCTACCGGGTGCGCGTCGGGGTGGGCCGTTCGCTCGATCCCGCTGCCTCCGCACGGCAGTTCGTATTGGAGCCGGTGACCCGCACCGATGCGCCGGTGCTGATCGACGTTGAGAAGCGGGCGGGCGAGGCGGTTATCTCACTGGTCCGGCGGGGACTCGAACCGACCATGAACGACTTCAACTTCGTACCCAAGCCCGTGGACGACGGAGCGGACGGATGAACGAACTGCTGAAAGTCTGGGAGACCGGCAGCACGCTGGACGACCTTATCGAGGGGGGCGGAGCAGGGGTTCCGGAGATAGTGCGCCCGTTTACCGTGGCCGGCCTTTCCCGGCGGGCACCCACCACCTTGGTGGTGCTGCCCCGCAGCCGGGATGCCGAGGGGTTCGCCCGAGCGCTTGGCGTCTGGCTGCCTGAGGAGGAGGTGAGCTTCTTCCCGGCCTGGGAGGTGTTGCCGGGCGAAGCGATGTCGCCCACCCTGGAAACCATGGGCCGGCGGGTCAAGATTGTGAAGGACCTGCGGGATGGGACGGCTGCCCGGGTGATCGTAACCTCGGTGCGGGGCCTGGTCCAGGCGGTCCCAGAGCCGCCTGCCGCGACCATCAAGCTCAAAAGAGATGAACAGGTGCCGATGGATCAGGTGGTAGCCGGCCTGGTCGATTACGGCTTCGAGCGCAATTACCTGGTGGAGCGCCGGGGGGAGTTCGCAGTGCGCGGAGGGTTGTTGGACATCTTCCCGGCGGATCGGCTCGATCCGGTGCGGGTGGAGTTCTTTGGCGACGAGGTCTGCGACCTGCGGACCTTCTTTGCGGCCAGCCAGCGTAGTGGGCCAAGGATCGATTCGGTCGAGGTGACTCCGTGCAGGGAGCTCAGGCTGGTTGCCGCTGTGAGGCAGCGGGCGGCCGAACTGGCGGCGAGGACCGAGGACGATCAGATGTCCGGCGATTTGGAAAGGCTCTCCGAGGGGGTGGTCTTCCCGGGTATGGAGGCCTACCTCAGCTTGCTTGCCGGACCGCTCAAGCCCTTGACTGCCTATCTGCCCCAGGACGCCCTGGTGGTCATCGCCGACCCGAAGCAGTGCCGCGACCGCAGCGTCGACTTCGCCGAGCAGGCCGCCGGATGGGCGGGGCCGGTGTCTGAGGGGCTTTTCGTCGATTGGGATGCCGTTGCCGGCGTTTCCGGGGCCGTTGAGCTGTGGCCTTATGGCCGGGGGGAAGAGGGGTTTGACCTGGAAGTCACCGGCTGGGACGACTACGTCGCCCGGCCCGGCCGGCTGGCAAAGGCACTGGCGGAACTGAGCGCTCAGGGGGGTTCCGTAATGGTGGCTGCCGGTGCTACCACCTTGCGAGCCAAACAGATCCTTGGGGAGGCGGGTTTGGGTCTTCCTATCGGCCCCCCCGCCCCCGGCAAGGCGGTGATCACCGCTGATCCGGTGGCTAAGGGCTTCTTGCTCTTGCTGGCCCATGCCCCGCCGGTGGCCGTGGTCGGGGAGACCGACCTGTTCGGCCGCCGCCGGGCCACCACCGGCGCCGCGGCGTCCGCCCCCGCCCGAGCCAGCGCCCTGGTGCTCCAGCTGGCTGCTGATGATTTCGTGGTGCACGAGACCTACGGAGTCGGCCGTTACCACGGCATGGTCACCCGGGAGGTTGCAGGGGTCAGCCGGGACTACCTGATCATCTCCTACGCTTCGGGCGACAAGCTCTACCTGCCCACCGAACAGCTCGACGCGGTCACGAAGTACACCGGCGGGGACTCGCCCCGGCTGAACAAGCTGGGGACCGGGGAGTGGGAGAAGTCGAAGTCCCGTGCTCGCCGGGCGGTTGCCGACATTGCCAAAGACCTCATCCGGCTCTATTCAGTGCGTGCCGGGGCCGAAGGTTATGCTTTCTCTCCGGACACCCCCTGGCAGGCTGAGTTGGAGAACGCCTTCCCCCACGTGGAAACGCCGGACCAGCAGCGGGCTATCGACGACGTCAAAGCCGACATGCAGCGTCCGATTCCCATGGACCGGCTGGTGTGCGGCGATGTCGGCTACGGCAAGACCGAGGTAGCGGTGCGGGCGGCGTTCAAGGCGGTGCAGGACTCCAAGCAGGTAGCGGTGCTGGTTCCCACCACGATCCTGGCCCAGCAGCACTTCCAGACATTTACCGAACGGTTCAGCGGCTTTCCGGTCAAAGTCGCCCAACTCTCCCGCTTCCTCACGCCAGCCGAGCAGTCGCAGGTTCTGGAAGGGATCAAAACCGGCCGGGTGGACGTGGTGGTCGGTACACATCGCCTGCTGCAGGCGGACATCAAGTTCCATGACCTGGGCCTGCTGGTGGTGGATGAGGAACAGCGCTTCGGCGTCAAGCACAAGGAGAAGATCAAACATCTAAGAGAGCGGGTGGATGTGTTGACCATGACCGCAACGCCGATTCCCCGGACGCTGGAGATGGGCCTGACCGGGATCCGCGACCTGTCGCTCATGGACACTGCTCCGCTGGACCGCCGCCCCGTGATGACCTTCGTGGGCGACTACGACAACCGGATGGTCGCCGCGGCCATTCGCCGGGAGCTGGCCCGCGACGGGCAGGTCTTCTTCGTCCACAACCGGGTCAGCTCAATCAAGGCGTCGGCCAGGCGGGTTGCCTCGCTCGTGCCGGGCGCCCGGGTGTCCATCGCCCACGGCCAGATGACCGAGGGCGAACTGGAAAAGGTGATGCTTGAGGTATGGGACGGCAAGGTGGACGTGCTGGTTTGCACCACGATCATCGAGAGCGGCCTGGACATTCCGGCGATGAATACCCTTATCGTCGAGCGGGCCGACCTGCTCGGCCTGTCCCAGCTTTACCAGCTTCGAGGCCGGGTGGGCAGAGCCCGGGAAAGAGCTTACGCGTACCTTTTCTACCCGCATGAGGCGGTGCTAACCGACGAAGCGCACGAGCGGCTGAAGACCCTCTCCGAGTACACCGAGTTGGGCAGCGGGTTCAAGATCGCCCTGAGGGATCTGGAGCTGAGGGGGGCCGGCAACCTGTTGGGCGCGGAACAGTCCGGGCACATCGCGGCAATCGGATTCGACCTCTATATAAGGATGATGAACGAGGCAATCAACGAGCTGTCCGGCCGCAAGGATCCGCCCCGGCCGGTTGTCAAGCTGGACATCCCGGCAGACGCTTACATCCCGGCCGCCTATATCGCCCGGGAGTCGCTACGCATGGACGCCTACCGGCAGATTGAGAAGATTCGTTCAGCGCAGGACGCCACCGCGGTACAAGAAGAGCTCCGGGACCGCTACGGCCCACTGCCCCAGCCGCTGGCCAGCCTGCTGGTCGTAGCCGAATTGCGGGCCTTCCTGGTGGAGCAGGGGATCACCGATGCCGCAGTGCGCAACGGAGTGATCAAGATGTTCCCGGTCCCTGCGCTGAGAGAGTCGCAACAGCTGCGGCTCAAGCGCAAGCACCCCGGCTCTGTTTACAAGGAGGCGTCCGCCACGCTGTTGATGACCGTTCCGGCCACCGACGTAGCCGGGTGGGTAATGGAGAGCCTGCGTGATATTCTCGCTCCGTTGTGATTCGAAAACGTCCCCTCTCACTTTTGCTCGCCGGTGCCCTCATGTTGAGCGCGTGTAGCGGCGAGTTCGGCAGCAGTTACTTCGCACCCACTGCCGCTCTGGTGTGCGGCGGCATCGATTGCGTGAAGATCCCCGAGACCAGGCTGGTCGAGCAGCTCTCGCAAATCATGGAGATCCCCGAACAGGCCAGGCCGTTTAGGGGTCCGATGGCGGCTCAGAACCGGCTGGACGCCCAGCGTGAGATCCTGGCCACCTTGATCCGGGAGGAGGTAGCGTTGCAGCGGGCCCGCCTGATGAAGATCACCCCGGACAGCGTGGCAGGCGAGGCAGAAGCAGCCTTGAAGGAGATGAGGGCACAGGCCCCCTCCGCCCAAGAGTTCGATCAGAACCTTGAGAGCGGAGGGATTACCCTGGAGCGCCTGAAGGAGTATCTGGTGTACGAGGCGATGCTGGAAAAGGTCCGGACCATCGTGGGCAAGGACAGCGCGGCCACGCCGGCCGAGATCGAACAGTTCTACAACCTCAACAAGTCCCAGTACGATGAACAGGTCAATATCTCTCATATCCTGGTGTGCGGCAATCTAAACGCTTTGGAGCGCCAGTGCGGCAGCACTCCAGAGGACGATCGCAGGGCCCTGGAAGCGCTGGGGCGAGCCCGGGCGGGCGAGGATTTCGCGACACTGGCCCGGGAGTATTCGGCTGACGAACTGAGCGCGCAGAACGGCGGCGTTATCGGCTTCGTCTCCCGGGGAGATCTGGTGCCACAACTGGAGACTGCGGCGTTCAGCTTGCTGCTCGAGGGCGAGATATCGGAACCGGTAAGGAGCCAGTTCGGCATCCACATCGTCAAGTTGAACAAGGCGGGCAAGCCGCTGACGGAGGCCCGGGCAGACATCGAGCGCGGCCTGACCCTGCGCAAGTTGACCAAGGCGTTCGACGAGTGGTTTATAGCCGCGATCAAACAGGCTCGGATCAAGGTCAACAGCAAGCTGGGACAGTACGACCCGATCTCTCAAACGGTCATCCCGCTGACCACGAAGAAGGCTCCGGTTCCGGCTGGCGTCGCATCCCCGCAGCCCGCCACCGAGTCCACCAGTGCCCCCGAGGCCTCGGGTGGCGACGGTGCTCCGGCAGGAGAGATTCCCCCAGCGGAGATTCCGGTCGGGGAGGTGCCGGCAAACGACGGCGCTCCCGCCCCCTAGAGCGTCCATCCCGAGCGATTCCGGCGCTGCACCTGCACCCTCCGTGCAGGTGCGGGCCGGCGAAGCATTCGAGCGTTTGGTGCAAACCATGGCCCGCCTGAGAGCACCCGGCGGCTGTCCCTGGGATGCCGAGCAGACCCATCGGTCCCTGGCCGTCCACCTGATTGAGGAGGCTTACGAGACGCTGGAGGCGATCGACTCGGGCAACGTGGAGGACCTGTGCGAAGAGTTGGGAGACCTGCTCCTGCAGATCGTTTTCCACTCGCAGATCGCTTCGGAAAACGACGGTTTCGATGTTGCCGGTGTGATCGACGGCCTTGTGGCCAAACTGGTCGAGCGGCATCCCCACGTATTTGGGGAGGTCAGGGTGAGCGGCTCCGCCGAGGTGGTCGCCAACTGGGAAGTCCTCAAGAAGCAGCAGAAGCGGCGTACCTCGGTAGACGAAGGCCTGCCTGGCGGCCTGCCGGCGCTGGTCTTTGCCCACAAGGCGATCCGCCGGGCGTCCGGGGTGGGCTATGAGGTAAAGCCATTGGCGGAGCGCCTAAAGGCGTGGGCATCCCGGGCGCACGAGGATCCCTCGGACGAAGCATTGGGCGAGCTTCTCCTGGAGGTTGTGGCACTGGCTGGGGCCAGCGGGATCGATCCGGAAGGGGCGTTGCGCCGCGCCTCCCAGCGTTTGCTGGACCGAGCCGGGAAGGGCATTCCCGAAACCTGAGCGTGGTACCAGCAGTTCCAAGGTTCCGCTTTGCCACCTGTTGAAGGAGTTATGTTGTGAGCATGATTGATGCGGTTGTGGGTCGACAGATCATCGATAGCCGGGGCAACCCGACGGTCGAAGCGGAGGTCTTTACCTCCGACGGCGGCTGGGGAAGAGCTGCTGCGCCCTCGGGCGCGTCTACCGGGAAGTTCGAAGCGCTCGAGTTGCGGGACGGCGGTCACCGGTTCAGGGGCCTGGGTGTAATGGCTGCGGTCGAAGCGGTCAACTCGGTGATCGGCCCTGCCTTGGTTGGGCTGGAGGTGACCGAGCAGCGCATGATCGACGAGCTTATGAACGAGATCGACGGCACGGACAACAAGGGCAAGCTGGGGGGCAATGCCACCACTGCGGTGTCGATGGCCGTGGCGCACGCCGCCGCAGACGATCTGGGCACCGAACTCTATCGCTACCTGGGGGGCGCGGATGCTCATCTGTTGCCGGTGCCGGCAATGAATGTGCTGAACGGAGGCGCCCATGCCGACAACAACCTGGACATCCAGGAGTTCATGATCGTGCCGCACGGTGCCGCTTCGTTCTCCGAGGCGCTGTGCATGGGAGCCGAGGTCTACCACACCCTCAAGAGGGTATTGCTCAACAAGGGGCTGTCCACCGGCATCGGCGACGAGGGCGGCTTCGCCCCCAACCTGGCGCGCAACGACCAGGCGTTCGAACTGCTGGTGGAGGCAATAACCGAGGCGGGCTACGAGCCGGGCGAGGAGGTGGCCCTGGCGGTGGATGTTGCATCGTCGGGCATGCTCGAGGGCGGACGCTACCGGCTGGCCGGCGAGGGCTTGGAACTTGACGCCGCCGGCATGACCGAGTTGCTGGCCGGCTGGGTTGAACGCTACCCGATTGTGAGCATCGAGGACGCTCTTGACGAACAAGACTGGGAGGGCTGGCAGCAGCTAACCGCCGCTCTCGGAAACAAGGTCCAACTGGTGGGCGACGATCTTTTCGTAACCAATTTCGAGCGTCTGACGCTGGGGATCGAGCGCAAGGCGGCCAACTCCATCCTGATAAAGGTCAACCAGATCGGTACCCTCACTGAGACCGCCCGCACCGTCAAGGTGGCGGCCCGGGCAGGTTACAGCTCGATGATCAGCCACCGGTCCGGCGAGACCGAGGACGCCACCATTGCCGACCTGGCGGTTGCCTGGGGGGCCGGGCAGATCAAGACCGGCGCTCCGGCACGCTCTGACCGAGTGGCCAAGTACAACCAGCTTCTGCGTATCGAGCAGAGCCTGGGGGATCAAGCCCGCTACGCCGGCCGGGAGGCCTTTTGGAGATGGCGAGCCCCCGGCACTTGAGGGCGCGCATCCGGCTGGGTGTGATGGCCTCGCTGATCTGCGCCCTGGGGGCGAGTGGCATCGCGCCGGTTCGCGAGGTATTTGAGCAAAAAGGGGTCATGGAGCGGCAGAAGCGGCAGCTGGCGAAACTGCAGGAGGACAACCGAGCGCTCCGTAGCCGCCTCAGCCGCGTGAATGACCCCGGCTATATGGAGAAGCTGGTGCGCGAGCAGCTGGGCCTGGTGCGCCCGGGGGAAACCGTGTACCTCGTTGTTCCGGGCAGCCGGGAGGAGCCGGGTCAGAACTGAACGTGTTTGCCGTTGATGGTGCACAGCTGGTAATTCCCTTATCCTCGACCCGACCCTTGCGGACCCGGGGCAGGTGGATCTGCTGGCCGAGGTGCTGTTCTAGAGGTCCCGTGCGCCAGAAGGCCGGAGTTCCGGCGAAGACCACGTGAGCCTGGAGCAACAGACCGCAGAACTGGCTCGGCGGATTGCCGAGTTGGGAGAGGGCGAGCGGGCACGGGTCTACGGCATGACCTGGTGGAGCGAGCAGATGCTCGACTGGGCAATGGCCCACCCCGACTTCAAGAGCCGGCTGTTCCACTTCGTAGACGTCTTTCCCGCTACCCGCAGCGCCACCGACGTGGTGGAACATCTACAGGACTACTTCGCCGGCGTCCGGATCCCCCCACCCCTGAGGTTGGGCCTGGAGTTGTCCGACCGGCTCCCCCTGGGCGATGAGCTTGTCGCCCGGGTGTCCCGGCGCAACATCGCCCGGATGGGCCGGCAGTTCATCTTGGGGGAGACTGCTGAGCAGGCATCCCGCCAGCTTCACCGGCTGTGGCGGCGGGGCAAGGCGTTCACCGTGGACCTGCTGGGGGAGAAGGTGCTCACTTCGGCGCAGGCTGATCAGTATGCAGCCCGGGTCAATCACGCGCTCAAGGTCCTGGCGCAGCAGTCGGCCGGTTGGGCCCCCGACGACCACCTGGAGCGCGACGACCTCGGCCCGGTTCCCCGGATCAATCTCAGCATTAAGGCGAGCGCGATCAGTCCCCGGTTTGCACCCCTCACCGAGAAGTGCGGTTTGGAGCAGGTAAAGGATCGTCTTCGGCCGATCGCCCTGAGAGCGGCCGAGTTGGGTGCGACGATCAACGTCGACGTTGAACAGTTCGAGATAAAGGAGCTCACCCACCGCTTGGTGAGAGAGCTGTGGAGTGAGCCTGAGCTGGCGGAGCAGGAAGTGGGCGTGGTGGTACAGGCCTACCTCAAGGACTCCCGCAGGGACCTGGAGGAGTTGATTGCCTGGTCGTCCGGTCGGCGCCGGCCGGTGACGGTACGCCTGGTAAAGGGGGCCTACTGGGACACTGAGACGGTCATCGCTGCCGCCCAGGGGTGGCCGTGCCCGGTGTTCGAACACAAGGCCGAGACCGACCTGAGCTACGAGTGGTGCACCCGCCTGCTCCACCGCCACCATGGCCGGGTGAAGGCGGCGTTCGCCTCGCACAATCTGCGCTCGCTGGCTTACGCGGTTGCGGCGGCCCGGGATGCGGGGATTCCAGACAACGGCTACGAGTTGCAGATGCTCTACGGGATGGCCGAGCCGGTCCAGTCTGCGATTACCAAACTCGGCCTGCGGCTAAGGATCTACTCCCCGGTGGGGGCGCTGATCCCGGGTATGGCCTACCTGGTGCGTCGCCTGCTGGAGAACACCTCCAACGAGTCGTTCATCCGACACCGCTTTGCCGAAGGCCGTGCACTCGACGAGCTCCTGGCGCCCCCCGCCGCTTCTAAACTGGCCCCCCCGGAGGCTGCCCTGCCCGCCCCGGATCCGGAGGTCCGCCCGCCGACCGACCCGGCGGCACCGTCGGATTACCTCCCAGAGCCCCCGGCCGAGTGGCGCCGGGCGGCGGTCCGCCGGAGGTTCGGCGCCGTACTGGCCGGGCGGAGCGGCGAATCAATAATGGTGCCGGCTTTCATTGGCGGTCGCGAGGTCACCACCAAAGAAGCCATTGTGTCCCAGGACCCGGCTGATTTCCGAAGCGAGGTTGCCCGCAGCGCGTGCTGCGGGCGGGCGGAGGCGGACCGGGCGATGGAGGAGGCGCTCCAGGCAGCGGCCGGCTGGAGCCGGACTCCGGTAGAGAGCAGGGCCGCCGTGCTGTTCCGGGCAGCCGCCTGGATGCGGCAGCGGCGCACTAATCTGGCTGTTCTGGAGGTCTTCGAGACCAGTAAGCCATGGGACCAGGCCGATGCCGACGTTTGTGAAGCCATCGATTTTTGCGAGTACTACGCCCGCCGGATGATCAAACTGGGAGCCGGCGGGGGGGTCCAGTCGGCCCCGGGGGAGAACAATCGCCTTGTTTACGATGCTCAGGGAGTGGGCTTGGTCATCGCCCCGTGGAATTTCCCGCTGGCGATCCCGATGGGCATGGTCTCCGCTGCCCTGGTCGCCGGCAACTCGGTGATCCTCAAGCCCGCCGAACAGTCGCCCGCAGTCGCCTGGCAGATCGTGCTTGCTTTCCGGGCGGCCGGGCTGCCCGGTGGCGTGCTCAACTTCCTACCTGGCTACGGGGAGGTGGTCGGGGCGCATCTGGTTGAGCACCCGGGCGCCGACTTCATCGTATTCACCGGCTCGAAGGCGGTGGGGCTACAGATCGTCTGCTCGGCCGCCAAAGTGCTTCCCGGGCAGCGCCGGATCAAGCGGGTGGTGGCGGAGATGGGAGGCAAGAACGCGATCATCGTCGACGCGGACGCGGACCTGGACCAAGCGGTCCCCGGTGTGATCAACTCTGCCTTCAGTTACGCCGGGCAGAAGTGTTCGGCGGCGAGCCGGCTGATCGTGCTGGATCCGCTCCATGACCGGATGGTCGAGCGGCTGGTGGGAGCGGCCGACGAGGTGCTGGTCGGTCACCCCCGGCAGATGGCAGTAAGCGTGGGCGCCTTGATCGACCAGGAGGCGGCCGAACGGGTTCGTTCCTACGTGGAGCTCGGGCGGAGGGAAGCTACCCTGGCCTACCATCGAGCCGGCGTCCCGGCGGGCGGACACTTCGTGGGGCCGGCGATATTCACCGGCGTTGCCCCGGATTCGCCCTTGCTCACCGACGAGATCTTCGGACCGGTGCTGGCGGTCTGCCGGGCAGGCTCTATGGACGAGGCGATCGAGATGGCCAACGGCACCCCCTACGCGCTAACCGCAGGCATCTACTCCCGGACCAGGGCCAATGTCCGCCGGGCAGCGGCTGATCTGAGGGCGGGCAACGTTTACGTGAACCGCCCGATCACCGGTGCGGTGGTCGGCCGCCAGCCGTTCGGTGGCTACGGGCTATCGGGCGTGGGCTCTAAGGCCGGGGGGCCGGACTACCTGATGCAATTCCTCAACCCGCGCACCATCACCGAGAACACTTTGCGCCAGGGATTCGCCTCGTCGGAAGGTTCCTGAGACGATTTGCCCATTCTGGACCCTTGCGGCGTTGCGGAAAACTCATCGGGGGTACGATAGGCGCTGAGGTTTCTGATCGAATACGGGAGGGTGATTGGCAGAAGTAGGCGCAATTGTCGAGGGGACGGTAACGCGGTTAGCAGACTTTGGTGCATTTGTGCAGATTGGAGCTGGGGAGACCGGTCTCGTTCACATATCCGAGGTGGACCGCAACTACGTTAAGGACATCAAGGAGCACCTTAAAGAGGGCGACAAGGTCAACGTCAAGGTCGTGGCCATCAAAGAGGACGGCAAGATCGATCTGTCGATCAAGCAAGCGGATCCCTCCTGGGAAGATCAGTCTTCTCGCAACCGGGGGGGTCGCGACCCCGAGTTCGAGGCCAAGCTCAAAAGGTTCATGCGCGAGTCGCAAGAGCGCTTGGCCGACGTCCGCCGGCAGCGGGACTCCAAGCGGCAGTAGCCGGCTTTGTCTGATGAAGTAGTGCTTCCGGCAACCCGTTGTCCGGGTGAGGAGCACACTCGCGCCGCTGACGAAGCGGCGGTTGCTGCACAGTTGGGTCGGCCCCCCAGGGGAAGCTGGTCAGTTGCCCGGCGCTGCCCCTGCGGACATCCCCAGGTCATCGCCACCGATCCGCGGCTGGAGGACGGCACCCCGTTTCCCACCATGTGGTGGCTCACCTGCGCCCGGCTGTCCTCGGCAATCGGGCGGCTGGAATCGGTAGGGTGGATGGCCTCGTTCAACCGGCGGCTGGCCGATGAGCCGGAACTGCGGGAGGCGCTGGCCCGCTCTACCGAACGCTACGTGGCCATGCGTGACCGGATTGATCGGTTGGGCCCTCAGGGCCATCCCGGGGGAGGGCCCGGCCGGGTGAAGTGCCTGCATGCCCACGTGGCTCACCAGTTGATGAGCGCGGACAACCCTGCCGGTGCGGGCGCACTGGCTGAGCTTGGTTGGTCCGACCCGCAGGCACCCTGCGTGTGAGGCTGGCGGCCATCGATGCCGGCACCAACACCACCCGCCTTCTGGTTGCCGAGCAAGATGCTACCGGCTACCGGGACCTGGATCGCCGCTTGATCTTCACCCGCTTGGGACAGGGGGTCGGTGAAAGCCGCAAGATCACCCCGGCGGCCATGAAGCGCACGCTGGCAGCGATTGCCGAGTTCTGCTCGGTTTGTGGGGAGTTCGGTGTGCAAATGATCTCGGTCGTCGGGACGAGTGCGGTGCGCGATGCCGCCAACGGAGTCGACCTCTTGCAAGCCGCCGCACGTCTGACCGGTGGCCCGGCCCGTGCGGTCAGCGGCGAGCAGGAGGCTCAGCTGTCTTTTTGGGGGGCGGTGGGTGGCCTTAACGTCGAGCGATGCCTGATTTGCGACATAGGCGGTGGCTCCACCGAGTTTGTCCTTGGGTCGGCTGATTCGGGGATCGAGTGCGGGATCTCGCTCGACGTCGGATCCGTTCGCTTGACCGAGCGGTACCTCGTGTCCGACCCTGCTGCCACAGAACAAATCCTGTTGATGGAAGGGGCCATCGACCGGGCCTTGGATCGGGTGGATAAGGCGATGCCGGGCTGTGCCGGCGCAGAACTGGTGGGGCTCGGCGGCACGGTTACCACGCTGGCTGCGATCCACCTGGGCCTGGCCGCCCGCGATTGGGAGGCCTCCCACCACTGTACGCTGCCCCGGCCGGCCTTGGCGGGGATATACCAGGATCTGGCAAGTTATACCGGCGACCAGCGCAGCGCGCTGCCGGCTGTGTCGTCCGGAAGGGCCGACGTCATCGTCGCCGGCACCTCGATCCTTTCCCGGATCATGGCCCGTTGGTCTTTCGATCGGGTAGTGGTGTCGAAAAGGGACATTCTGGACGGCCTGATTTTGCAGATGCTCGGCCGAACCGGCGGCTGAGCACGCGCCCGACTCAAAGTACAATTTCGAGTTGTTGTCATGCCGGGCTTTCGAGCGGCCCGAGCTCCCGAAACCTGCCGAAGAAGGGCTGACCGAACATGCCGAACGGAAAGAACATCAAGCGCCAGCGCAAGAAGGTCAATCGCAACGCCAAGATGGAGGAGCGCCTCCGGCAGGAGAAGGCGAAGCGCCGGCGCACGTCGCTGCTTGGTGTGGGGTTGCTGGTCCTGGCCATCGGTGTGTTTCTGGCGCAGAGCCGCTCCGGAGAGGGCGACGAACAGGCAACGGACACCCCAACGGACACCCCAACGGACACCCCTCCTTCCGACGCACCCACGCAGTTCGCCACCTTTGCCACGTCCATGGGCGAGATCAAAGTCAGGTTGTTCGCCGACACTGCCCCTCAAACGGTGGGGAACTTCATCGGGCTGGCCACCGGCAATAAGGAGTGGACCGATCCAACCAGCAAGCAGAAGAAGTCAACCCCGCTCTACAACGGCACCATATTTCACCGAGTTATCCCGGAATTCATGATCCAAGGTGGTGACCCTCTCGGGACCGGCACAGGGGGGCCCGGCTACCAGTTCGAGGACGAGGTGGATAACGACCGGGTTTTCGACAAGCCGGGATTGCTGGCCATGGCTAATTCCGGGCCCAATACCAACGGCAGCCAGTTTTTTATTACCGTGGGCGTTCCGGACCACTTGAACGGTCGTCACACAATTTTCGGTGAGGTGGTGGAGGGCCAAGAGGTGGTGGAGGCGATCTCCACTGTGAGAACAGTTGCCCCAGGGGCGCAGGACAAGCCGGTAGCCGACGTCGTCTTGCAGGAGGTCCGAATTAGTACGGATTAATTGCGCGCATGTCCTTGCGACTATTCAAACCCGTGCTACCTTGGTGAGCGAACCGTTACAGATCTCAACCACGATCTCGTATCCTTAACAACCGTTCACTAAACTCCCAATGGCTAAACACTCCACGCGCTCGGCGCGCCACTTGGTGTCAATCATCGCCCTTATCGTTGTCGTCGGCGTGCTTTGCACCGTGGGGGTTGCGGCAGCGGTAATAGCCCAGAGGAGCGGCTCGGCAGAGTCCAGCAGGATCCGGTCGAGCGCTCTGGCCCTCGTCGATGTGGAAGCTCCCGTAAAACCAGATGCCGTGCTCGATTTGGCCGAGGAAGCCGCCGACGCCCCAGCTGCTCTCCCAACACCGCCGCCCGCTACTGCTCCAACAGAGCCGCTTCAATCGGGCGCTGCTATTTCACCGGCCGCCAGCTCCCCAGCCGCCCCAGCCGGCACGCCAGCTGCCAGCGATCCGGCAGTGGCCCCCGCCCCGGCCGCCAGCGCCCTCGCTTCTGCCCCGGCAGTGGCCCCCGCCCCGGCCGCTCCCCCCGCTCCGGCGGCGCCCGCTCGCAACCTCGATCCCTATCGCGGCCTGGGCATCTGGGTGGACATCTACGACTACGCAATCCGAGACAGCATGGACATAGCCGCCGCGGTCGACAGTATGGCCAAGCGGGGCGTCCGCACGCTTTACCTGCAAACCAGCCGGTGGAAGGACGCCAACGGCATAGTGTCGGTCGGAGGTGTCGACCAGTTCCTGGATCAGGCCAAGTCCAAGGGGATCAAGGTGATCGCTTGGTATGTGCCCGGCTTCGGCAACATCGATCGCGATCTTCAACGCAGCCTCTTAGCGCTGGAGCACAGCACCGCTGCGGGCAACAAGTTTGACGGGTTTGCGCCGGACATCGAGACCCGTGAGGAAGTGGGAGGTAACCGGGACCGCTACAACGCCGGCGTGGCCGAGTACTCCAGGCGGCTTCGGGCAGCACTGCCCGAAGTGGTTCTGGGGGCGATTGTCGACGATGCCAAGAACAACCTGCGCGCTCCCGACCGCCACGCCGGATTCCCGTGGGTCGAGATCGGTGCCACCTACGACGTAATCATGCCCATGGCCTACTGGACCGTGACCAAGCCGAAGAACGGCGGATGTGGCGGCCAGTACGACGCCGAAGCCTACATTCGTGAGGCCGTTAGCTTGACCAAGCAGTATATGGGCGTAGACAAACCGTTCCACCCAGTGGGGGGCATCGCCGACTGCCTGACCGAAGCCGAGGCTGCCGGTTACGTCCGGGCCACCAAGGACGTCGGCATCGGAGGCAGCCTGTACGACTTCGTGACTGTTCAACAAAGCCCGGTGTCGATCTGGTCGCATCTGCAAGGCCTGAATAGTTAATCGCCCGCTGGCGGCAATGACAAGCAAGAGACGGCCGGGGTTCCGGCCGTCTCTTTAGCCCGAAGTTACCCCCCCGGTCCCCGACCAACTAGGCCTTTTTAGGCACAAATCGGTCCTGGTACGCTCCTGGCTACATGCCTACGAGAAGCCGACCCGGTGAGAGACCTTCAGGAGCTTGAAGGCGC
>JBQTHR010000036.1:0-4161 GCA_052389675.1 Actinomycetota bacterium | reverse complement strand
AACTGGGATTGAAGCTGTCCACCAACGTGAGCCATGCTGATTCCCCCCTTCGTGAGGATCGGTTGATGACCTCACGTTGAGACCCAGCCGCACTAGATCCGCGGATCTCAGGGAGTGTGTATCAGTCAGCATCCGAGTCACGCTCCGCACCCTCGATTGACCTCCAGTCGTCGCTGCTGAGCTCGTTTCGTCCCGAGCTTTCGCGCCTCGATGATCGCCTTCCAACTGCCGTCGTGCTTCTCAACGGGAGTGACGAACCCGATGCCCTGGTGCAGACGTTCGTGATTTTAGAAAACCACAAACTGGTCAACGTCGTTGATCATCTTGATCGGGTCGTCGTAGTGCAGCTTGTACAAACGCTCGCCCTTGGCCGTGGCGAAGAAGCTCTCGATCGCGGCGTTGTCCGCCGGGGTGTGAGGACGAGCGAATAGCTGAGTGATCCCCAAATCGGTGAAGAACCTACGGATCGACTTCGAGCGCATCTGACTACCGCGGTCGGACAACGACTTAGGCATGGGTGAGTCCTCGGCCAACAACCCCTCGTTTGACAGCGCCTTGTCGAAGACATCCTTGACGTCTTCAGAGGTGGCGTGTGGCCTTACAGCGTGCCCGACGATCTTCCTCGAATACAGGTCGATGATCGCGATCAGGTACCAGAAGCCGCCGGCGACCTTGATCCAGGAAAGGTCCCAACCCCAGATCTGATTAGGCTCGGTCGCCATCTTCTCGGGCTTTTGGTGAGTGGGACGCGGCTGCCTGACGAAGTCGGACACCAACTGGACCGAGCGCAGCACCCTAAGAGTCGTCGAGGGGCTCACAAAGCAGATTTCATGCCTGGAGAGTGTGTGGGCCAGCTTGCAGTGCCGAAGGTGAGAGTTGTTGGGGTCGGTGGCGGCGTCGATGATGGTCTGACGTTCTTGCCGGGTGATCTTGTTGGCCACCGTCTTTGGAACCGGCGGCGCATCGATCAGGTCTTCGGCCTTCAGGTTGTCGAGATCCTTGCCCGCCACCCAGCGGTGGAAGCGCCGGCGGCACAGCATCAGCAGCTCGCAAGAGCGAGAGATGGCAAAGCCCTGCCTCTTGGCATCCACCACGGCGCCGACCAGCTCGAGCTTGACCTCCGGGGCGAGGCGGTTCCCCCGGATGGCGCCCATCAAGCCCAGCCCGATTTTTTTCGCAGAAGCGTGTTCTCGATCGAGACCTCTTTGAAAGCCTCTTCCAGCCGAGCAAGATCCTGGCGCAGCTGCTCTTTCTCCTGATCTTTCGGCTTGCGGCCGGGACCCTTGGCCAGCTCGGTCAAAGCCCCGGTGCGAACCTGCTCCCGAATCCGCGCGAGCTGTGAGGAGTCGATTCCCCAGCGCCGCAGCACATCGCCCACCTTGGTGTCCTTGGCTGCAGCCTCCTGATAGATGGTCCATCGGTCCTGGGGGCTCAACCGCTTTCTGCGCTTGGGGGTGGATTGATCCTCGGTCATCCTTCCTCCTTCCGGGTGTATACCACCCGCTTTTGGAGGGTGTCAGAGAGTGATCAATTCCTGACGGATTTCCGGAGAAATTCTGTGACGTAAGCCATGGTGCAAGCTGAACGAAGGGTTCCGGCCGTCGTTCCAGGATGCGGCAATCCGAGATTCGAACTCGATTCGTGTAGGACGGCTACCCGGGACCACACGAGTTGGCGAGCAAGCTCGAGCCGCGATGTCCCTCAACTGATTTTTAGACAGGACGCATTCGTTTGACGCCCATAGGTTTGGTTCGGGTTCACTCAATGAACCTCCAGTCTTCAACGTAGTTACTGAAGATTTGCTTGGGGTACCCTGGATCAGATTGGTAGAGCACCGTGTCATAGCGAATCAGTTGGTCGCCGCGGAAGAAGTAGATCTTGGCGTTTCCCCAGTAGACAGCGGCATCCAACCTGTCGAATGTAACCCCAACCCATCTCTTCGCAATCAGATCCGGGTATCCCTGATCGGCGTGGTTGTTCAGAGTGTTGAACCGAATGTACTCGCGGCCTTTGAAGAAGTAAAGCGCGTCGGGTGCCACGTTGACTACGGCGTCGAGCCTGTCGAATGTCACGCCGGGCCAGCCCTCCGAGATCAGCTTCGGATAACCCTTGTCCACCCTTTTAGCATCGATGTCCCAGCGAAGGTACTTATCACGGTTGAAGAAGAACAACTTGCGGCTGAGATCCTCGCCCTCCACCGAATACATGTACTTGCCAACGAAGCCGGCGTCGACATGCTCGAACCCGACCTTCGCCAGACCCGGCCAGGCGTCCTCGATCGGCCTTGGAAGGGTGCTCTCGCTCTCGTCGATCCGGTAGGTGAAGAAATCGCGCTCCCCCAGGACGAAGATCTCCCGATCGATGTTGAACACCACGCGGATGGGCTGAAAGCTCGTCTCCTCCCGGTAGGCAGTCATGAGGGCGGCGGCCTTCTCCTCGTCTTTAATCAATGTCCAGATGCCGACGGCTTCGAATTCGATGACCTGGGGATTCGACTTGACTGTGGAGAGCCACGCCTGGTATTGGGCTTCGTCCAGGGAACTGAGTGAAGCAAGCATCAGTTCATCGCCACCCTTGCCCAGAACCGAGCACTCGGAGTTGTTCGCCAACCGGTCTCGTTGCCGACTCCTCGCAGTGTCGACCTTTCCGCTGCCAACACCCGCATAGGTCGCCTGAAGCCCGGCGGTGATGTCTTCCTTGGTCAGCTCGCTCGACTTCTTCACGGTGAGCGCCAGTGTCGCCTTGCCCCCTACCCATGCTCTGCGGATGTAGTGGGTGCCGAATCGCTCGAAAAAGGCAGCGTAGGCTCGGCGATGCCGATGGCTGAACGGCACCGGAATATCCATGCCTTCGGTCCAATCGTCAAGGTCCTGAGTGCTCGGGATGTAGAGGCTGTATAGCGGGATGAAAGAGGTCCGCGTGGCGTAATAGGCATCCTCGGAACGGCGTAGGTGCTCCGCCCGGCTGGCGCTGACGTCGATGGTAACCGGGAGGTGGCTGGCCGCTAGGCTTGCGTCGAATGACAGTTGCTTTTCGAAACGTTCCCAAGACTCTTCCACGATCGTCTGATTCAGCATTTGGTTGGCCGGCATGGGAGGACTGTCGTTCACTTCGTAGCCCACCGGCAGGATGAAGGTCTCGCCCGTTTCGCGAGAGTAGTAACTCTGGTTCTCGGTTCGTGCGAAAAGAACCGACCTCAACTCGTATGGCTGGTTGGGCCGGATCGTGACGCCCCGGCCGACCAGCTCCAGACCAGGAATCGGCCCCGCAACCCCGCCCGGGAGCGGCGCCAGCGACGACGTTAGGATCCGATGCGACGGCTTCAGAGCCAAAGACTCCGGGGCCATCTCTATGGGAGCTGCCGGAGGCCCAACGGGAGGGGCGGATGGGGCTGCTGCCGCAGGGCCCTGTGGCGGCATCTCACCTACTGGAGGCGGCCCTGATGGCGGCGTGCCATCAGGTAGAGCCGCAGCCGGCGGACCTGCACTCGAAGGTTCGGCCACTGCGGACGGCGATGGATCTGAGAGCGGAGGCGCAGGCGGAGCAGAGAACTCCTCAAGCTGGGTTCCTGGAGCGGCCGCCGAAGGCGGGGCGGCATCCTCGCCCTGGTCGGCAACCTCCGGCTCTATGGGAGCGCCGGCCTCCGCGGTCGGAGCAGAATCAGGAATGTCGATTTTTGGAGCAGGAGCGTCGACGGGCGAGGCGGGGGCGTCGATGATTGAATCGCCTGGAAGCGCCGTAGGTTCTTCCGCGGCAAGCCTGCGCTTTACGAGCTTGCCGGTGACGGGATCTCGCTTTCGGTTCATTGACCACCTCCTGGAGAAGGCCTGTTCTGAGCCTGGCGAGTTTAACCTATGGCCATCATAATGGTGAATAGTGGTGGAGAACTAACTCGACTGCCCCACCGGAATTATTTAGCCAGCGACACTCTGCGATTCCGTCGGCCACGTCCTGTCAAGTGGTGTAAGAAGGATCACCACGTCATCCTGGGGACGACCTCCTAACCGGCTTTCAAGAGCTCCTTGGTCACCTCCTTGTTGTTGTTCGGCAGTTCGCCTTCGATGACCCGGATGCGGGTCTTGGCCAGTGATTCGAGGCTCATGTACCGGCGGGCAACCGCCCACTCGTCGTTCTGCTCGTTGAGCACTGAGCCCACCAGGC